>QHUT01000068.1 GCA_003222055.1 Gemmatimonadota bacterium | reverse complement strand
GCCGGCAGCTACGTGGACAGCCTGTACGGCACGGTCGAGATCGCCGAGCAAGGAGATCACCTGGTGGCGCGATGGGGGCCCGCGTTCACCGGCGACTTGACCCACTGGCACTTCGACACCTTCAAGGCCACCTGGCGCGACCGCGGCCTGGGCGAGAGCTACCTGACCTTCAGCGTGGGTGACGAAGGCAAAGTCGCCTCCGTGGAGGTGCGGGAGGTGGGCGAGTTCAAGCGGTCGACGCCGCCGCCCGCGCGCCAGGCCGCGCGCTAGATGACCGCGCCGCCCTCTTTCCCACGCTCAAGCGTGGGCCCGGTGACGCACTGTGCCGAAGCACAGCACGCGTCAGCGTTGTGCCGTATCGGGCCCATCCTTCAGGATGGGATATTTCGACGCAGACTCCCCATCCTTCTCCTCGTCGCCGTCGCTTGCGCCCATCCCAGCGGGCTCGGGACCCCGCCGCCTGCCGCCGGCCCGTACGACGTCGTGATCGAGGGCGGCCGCGTGGTGGACGGGACGGGCAACCCATGGTTCTACGGCGACGTGGCCATCCAGGGCGACCGCATCGCCCGCATCGCGCCGGCCGGCCTCTTGGCGCAGGCGGGCGCGCGGCGCCGCATCGACGCGCGTGGGCTGGTGGTGGCCCCCGGGATCATCGACATCCAGGCCCAGTCGGACGCGGAGCTGCTGCGGGGCGACAGCCGGGTGATCAGCATGGTGACGCAGGGTGTGACCACCATGATCATGGGTGAGGGCGAGACGCCCGCGCCGGCGAACGACAAGATCATGGCGATGTACCGCGTGACGGACACCGCCGAGGCGCGGCTGTTCCGCTCGTTCGCGGGCGCGCAGGGGTTCGCGCGCTGGCTCGACGCGATGGCGCGGCACGGCGCATCGGTCAACTTCGGCTCGTTCCTCGGCGCGGGCACGGTACGCGCCTACGCCAAGGGGCAGGCCGAGGGACCGGCGAGCCCCGCGGAGCTCGACACGATGCGCGCAGTGGTGCGCCGGGCCATGGTAGACGGCGCGTTCGGCGTGGCGAGCGCGCTGATCTATCCGCCGGGAAGCTACGCCGCGACCTCCGAGCTGGTGGAGGAAGCGAAGGCGATGGCGCCGTACGGCGGCGTCTACATCACCCACATGCGCTCGGAGGGCGATCGGCTGCTCGAGGCGGTGGACGAGGCGCTCACGATCGGGCGCGAGGGCGGGGTGCCGGTCGAGATCTATCATCTCAAGGCCGCGGGGGTGAAGAACTGGCCCAAGGCGCGGCTGGTCGTGGCCAAGATCGATTCGGCGCGCGCGGCGGGGCAGGACGTGGCGGCCGACCAATACGCCTACACGGCGGGGGCGAACGGCTTCTCGTCGTGCATTCCGCCGGCGGCGCACGCCGACGGCAAGCTGCTCGAGCGGTTGCGCGACTCCGCCACGCGCGCCGCGCTCGCGGCCGAGATGGTGCGGCCCGACGCGGCGTGGGAGAACCTGTGCTTGAGCGCCAGCCCCGAGGGCGTGGAGGTCGTGGGGTTCAAGCTCGACTCGCTCAAGCGGTACGAAGGACAGCGGTTGAGCCAGATCGCGCGTACCCTGGGGAAGACCTGGCCCGAGACGATCATCGACCTGACGCTCGCCGAAGACGATCGGCTCGGCCAGCTGCTGTTCATCGCGTCGGACTCGAACGTGACGCTGCAGTTCCGGCAGCCGTGGCTGAAATTCGGCACCGACGCGGCGGGCCTCGATCCCGACAGCATGAAAGGGCGGATGACCCACCCGCGCGCCTACGGGAACTATCCTCGCATCCTCGGTCGCTTCGTGCGCGAGCAGAAGGTGCTCACCCTGGAGGATGCGATCCGCAAGATGACCGGGGCCGTAGCGGAGCGGCTGTCGATCCGAGACCGCGGCATGCTGCACGAGGGGATGTACGCCGATGTCGTGCTGTTCGACCCGGCGACGATCATCGACCGCGCGACGTACGAGCAGCCGAATCAGCTCTCCGTGGGCGTGCGCGACGTGTTCGTGAACGGGGTCGAGGTGCTGCGGGACGGGGGGCACACGGGGGCGAAGCCCGGGCGGGTGGTGCGTGGGCCGGGCTTCCGGCGGTAGCCGACCAGCCTCCGTAGCGCGACGGACGCGCGTGGCGCGGGGCGACCGCATCGCGCGCGCCTACCAGCAGCTGCGCGAGCTGATCGTGTGGGGGCGCCTGGCGCCGGGGTCGCGGGTGATCGAGAGCGATATCGCGGAGCGGCTGGGCGTGAGCCGCACGCCGGTGCGGAGCGCGCTGCACCGGCTGCAGCAGGAGGGGTACATCGTGGGGGTCGGGCGCGGCAGCGAGCAGCGGCTCACGGTGGCGCCGCTCACCCAGGACGACGCGCGTGATCTGTTCGCGATCATCGGGGCGATCGAAGGGCTCGCGGCGCAGCATGCGGCAGGGCAGCCACGCCCCGGACGCGCCGCGCTCGTGGCCAAGCTGCGGCAGCTGAACCGCGCGCTCGAGCAGGCGGCCGAGGCGACGCGTCCCGATCCGCTCCGCATTTTCGATCTCGACACGAGCTTTCACCGCAGCTACGTGGAGGCGGGCGCGGGGCTGCGCCTGCTGGCGTTGCACGACGCGATCAAGCCGCAGGCGGAGCGGTACGTGCGCCTCTATACCAGCGCGCTGGTTGACGAGATCGCGCGATCGGTGGAGGAGCACGAGAAGATCGTGGAGCAGATCGAGGCCGGGAGCGCGGAGGGGGCCTGGCGGGCGGTGCAGCGCAACTGGCGCAACGCGGCCGCGCGGCTGAGCCGCGTGATCCACACGCTGGGGGAGCGGGGGAGCTGGTAGCGGATCGGGCTCGGCGTTCTCACCGATCCCGTGCGACCGATATCGACTCGCCGACCTCCGCCGGCCGAAACTGCTCCGCCGGCACGCCGCGCTCCTGGAGCGCCTTCGTCAGTTCCCGAACCGGCTCGTCCACTCCCTCCGGCGTCAATTGAAACGTGCCGTAATGCATCGCGAGACTGCGGCGCGCGCCGAGATCGAGGTGCGCCTGTACGGCTTCGGCCGGATTCATGTGGATGTCTTTCATGAACCAGCGCGGCTCATAGGCGCCGATGGGAAGGAGCGCCAGATCGATCGGGGAGAGCCGCGCGGCGATCTCGCGGAAATGCGGCCCATATCCGCTATCTCCCGCGAACAGGATGCGGCACCCGCTGGCCTCGATGAGGAATCCGCCCCACAGGGCGCGGTTGCGGTCGAACGGGCCGCGCGCGGAGAAATGCTGCGCGGGCGTCAGCGTGACCGGCAGCGGCGCGGTGCTCGCGCGCTGCCACCAGTCGAGCTCCTCGACCTCGCGGATGCCGGCCGATCGGAGCAGCCGGCCGTTGCCGATCGGCGTCACCAGCCGCGGCTGAAAGCGCCGCCCGAGTGCGCGCAGCGTCCCGAGATCGCAGTGATCGTAGTGATTGTGACTCAGGAGCACGAGCGAGATGCGGGGCAAATCGTCGAATCGCACGCCTGGGGCCCGCACGCGACGGGGGCCCGCGAACGAGACCGGGCTGGCCCGCTCCGAGTACACCGGATCTGTCAGCAGGCTGGTGGTCCCGACTTGAATGAGAAACGTGGCGTGACCGACGCACGTGACGACCACGTCGTTCGGTCCGATGGTCGCCGGCCGCCGCGGCTCGACCGGGATGGTCGAGGGCCAGCGGGTGCGCCGCGTGAGCAACATGCGCGGCACCATCCAGAATGGCTGGCCATTGGCGCCGTTCGGATTGCGAAAGCGGCGGCCGTCGTAGTGATCGGTGTCGGGCCGCGTCGGCCATCACCCCTTGACGTAGGAGAGCTTCTCGGCGACCTGTCCGACGCGCACGCGAAAGATGTCGACGCCCCGGACATGGCCGCGTTGCCCCTCCTTGGTCCAGGAATACACCCAACGCACCACGCAACGATCGCCGGCCGCGAATATCTCCTCCGTATCGAAGTGTGCGTGGGGCGAGCGGGCAAAGAATTGCTCCCAGAACGCTCTCACGCGATGCTGCCCCTCGAAGCGTTCACCGTCGGGCAGAGGCCGGGTATTCTCGAAGGCACAGTCGTCGCTCATGAGCGCCATGACGGCGTCGACGTCGTGTCGGTTGAAGGCGTCGTTGAAGCGTTGCACCACTTGGACCACGCTGTCGGGGTGAGCGTGGGGGGGGCGCGGTGAGGTCATGAGGCCGGCACTCCGAGGGGCAGTGTGGCATGCAACATAACCCGTGGGTGGCTAGGCCGTATTCCGCGTCGGCGCGGCGGGCGACGCCGGGCCGGTGGTTTCCCTACTCGTACAGCTTCGCCGGATCCGCCCGCGCCAGCTCCACCAGGAAGGCTGCGATCTTCTCGCTCACCGCCTCGACGTATTTCCGACCTTTCTCCGCCGTCGCCGCCGCGGGGTTGCCGACGCCCGTGTCGTCCGTCACCTGCCGCCACTGCCTGGGCGCCCAGGCCCACCCGTCGCGCAAGCCCCCGACCTTGAAGCGGCGCGCCCGCCCCGGCCCGGCCTCGGACAACGGCCGCACCAGCTCCGGCGCGACGTGGAGCATGACGCTCGTCTCGAGCTCGCCCGCGTGGTCTCCCAAATCGGAGAAGAACGACTTCGCGTCCACGACCTGGTACCAGTTCACGCAGCAAAGAAACAGCGACACGGCGGGCTGCAGCTCGCGGATCATCTGGCGGAAATCGTTGCCGCCGTGCCCGTTCAGGATCACGAGCTTCGCGATGCCCTGACCCGCCAGCGCCGTCGCCACATCGCGCAGCAGCAGCGCCTGCGTGCTCGGGTTCAGGTTCAGGCACAGCGGAATGTCGAGCTGCCCGGTGTTGACGCCGAACGGCACAATCGGCAGCACGACGACCCGTGCCCCCCGCTCCCACGCGTGCCCCGCCGCCAGGGCGGCGATGCGCTCGGTTTCGATGTTGTCGGTCGAGTAGGGCAGGTGGAAGTTGTGCGCTTCCGTCGCACCCCACGGCAGCACCGCGACGTCGTAGCGTGTGTCGCGCACGGTCTTCCAGGTCAGCTCGTTCAGGACGTAGGGACGAGAAGCCATCGGGTTCCTTGGGGGACCGGGACCCTCGATACTAGCACACTCGGCTTGACGCCGCCGATGCGCCGGTCTATAAAGGGGCCGATGACACCGGACGACGCGGCCGCGCAGCTCGCGCGCGAGCGGGCGTTGCAGCAGGCCGAGAAGATGGAAACGATCGGCCGGCTGACGGGCGCCATCGCGCAGCAGTTCAACGAGCTGCTCACGGCCATCCTGGCGCGCGCCGCGGCGCTCACCCAATCCGGGCCGCCGAGCCGCGAGCTCGACATCCTGAAGGAGACGGCCCAGCGCGGGGCCGAGCTGGCGCAGCGACTGCTCGGGTTCAGCCGCCACCGAGTGCTCGATCTCCAGCCGCTCGTCCTCCCCGAGTTCGTGCGCGATGCGCTCGAGGCCCTGCGCCGCGGCCTGGCGGCCGGCATCGACGTGCAGTTCGAAACCGACGACGACGCCGGCGTCATCGAAGCCGATCCCGCGGCCGTGAAGCAGATCCTGCTGCACCTCGTCACCAACGCCCGCGATGCCATGCCGCGGGGCGGCACCCTGCATGTCGAGGTGCGGCGGGCGCGCCTCGGCGCCGAGGACCGCCCACTGCACGCGTGGGTGGAGCCCGGCTCCTACGTGAGCGTCGCCCTGAGCGACACCGGCGTGGGGATGGACGCCCGCACGCTGGCGCGGGTGTTCGAGCCCTTCTTCACGACCAAGCCCGTAGGCGTGGGCACCGGCCTCGGCATGTCGATGGCCTACGGCCTCGTGAAGCAGCACCGCGGATACCTCCACCTCTACAGCGAGGTGGGCCAGGGCACCACGGCCAAGGTGTACTTCCCCGCGGTCCGCACGCGCGGGGTGCCGGAGGCCGCCGCCGCGGCCGACGAAGCCCTGCCCGGCGGGACCGAAACGATCCTGCTGGTGGAAGACGATCAAACGATGCGCCTGGCCGCGCAGCAGCTGCTGTCGAAAGTCGGCTACCGGGTCGTCACCGCCGTGGACGGACAGAACGGCCTCGACGCCTACCGCACCCACCGGGCGACGCTGAACCTCGTCATCACGGACGTCGTGATGCCGAAGCTCAGCGGGTTCGACCTGTACCAGGCGATCCGGGGCGAGTCGCGCGGAGTGCGGGTGTTGTTCATGAGCGGCTTTCCCGCTCCCAACTTCCGGAAGACCGTCGGCCAGGATCCGCGCGTCGCGTTCGTCACCAAGCCGTGGACGGCGAGCGAGCTGCTCGCGCAGGTCCGGGTGCTGCTCGAGCTATCTCCCGCCTAGCGGGAGCTCAGCGCCGCGCCGTCTGGAAGAGCGGCAGGAAGCGCTCGTAGCCCTCCGCCTCCAGACGCTCGACCGGAATGAAGCGCAGGGCGGCCGAGTTGATGCAGTAGCGCAGCCCCGTCGGGGCCGGGCCGTCGTCGAACAGGTGACCCAGGTGGGAATCGGCCTGGGCCGACCGGACCTCGGTCCGCGTCATGAAGAGCGACCGGTCGGTCTTCTGGCTGATGTTCGCCCCCTCGAGCGGCCGCGTGAAGCTCGGCCATCCGGTGCCTGACTCGAACTTGTCGAGCGAGCTGAACAGCGGCTCTCCGGACACCACGTCCACGTAGATGCCGGCCCGGTGGTTGTCCCAATACTCGTTGTGGAACGGCGGCTCCGTCCCTTCCTGCTGCGTCACCTGGTACTGCAATGGGGTCAGGGACCGCCGCAGCTCGGCATCGCTCGGCTTGGTATCGTGCATGCTCGATCGTACCTCCGTCGACGGGGCGTCGGCGCCCCAAATTTCCCGCAAGCGCCGGTCGCGGCCGCACGCCACGCGATACATGCCGTACCGCACCGGATTCTTGCGGTAATAGTGTTGGTGATACTCTTCCGCCGGGTAGAATGCCGTCGCCCGCGCGATCTCCGTGGCAATCGGTCGCCCGAAGCGCCCTTCGAGCGCTCGACGCGAGGCGGCCGCCACGCGGTGCTGCGCCGTGTCGCGATAGAAGATCGCCGTGTGGTACTCCGGCCCGTGGTCGCAGAACTGGCCGTCGGCCTGGGTCGGGTCGATGTCGTGCCAGAACGCGTCCACCACCCGCTCGTACGTGATCTTGCGGGGATCGTACACCACCTGCACCGACTCGAGGTGCCCCGTTTGGCCGGTGGACACCTGCTCGTACGACGGGTGCGGTATGGTGCCGCCCGTGTAGCCCACGGTGGCGGATACCACGCCCGCGACCTGGTCGAAGGCGCGTTCCATGGACCAGAAGCAGCCGCCCGCGAAGGTCGCGGTGTCGAGCGGCACGGTTGTGGCGACAAGAGCGAGCAGCAGATTCATGGGCTGAACGTAGGTGAGCGAGCCGTGCATGTGAAGCGCCCGCGCGCATTCTTAGAGCTTTCTCACGGAGCTCACACTCCCCAGCTCTCCCGGCCCACCGTAGGTTTGGCGGCGTGCAGATTCTCCTCGTCGAAGACGACCGCGAGCTGCGGCGCTTCCTGAACAAAGCGTTCCGCGAAGAAGGCTACGGCGTCACCGAGGCCGACACCGGCGACCGCGCATTGGAGCGCGCGCTGGGCGGGACGTACGGCTGCATCGTGCTCGACGTGATGCTGCCGGGGCGGGACGGCTTCAGCGTGGTATCGGAGCTCAGGGCGCGGGGCGTCTTCACGCCGGTCCTCTTGCTCACCGCCCGCGACGAGCTCGAGGCGCGGGTGAAGGGCCTCGAAGGCGGCGCCGACGACTACCTCACCAAGCCGTTCGACCTGCCGGAATTGTTGGCGCGGGTGCACGCCCTGATTCGCCGCGCCGAGCTGCGCCACCAGGACGCCACGCTCAAGGTGGACGATCTCGTGCTCGATCCGCTCACGCGCCGCGTCACGCAGGGCGAGCGCGTGGTGGACTTGAGCCCGCGCGAGTTCGCCCTGCTCGAGTTCCTGATGCGCAACGCCGGCCGCTCCGTGTCCCGCTCCCGTATCGCCGAAGCCGTGTGGAACTACCAGTTCGATCCCGAGACCAACGTCGTGGACGTGTACGTCAACTACCTCCGGAAGAAGCTGAGCTTCGGGGGCCGTACGGCGCCGATCCGAACGGTCCGCGGCGTCGGGTACCGGCTCGACAGCGACGCCGCCACGTGAACGAGCTCCGGCTGGGTGCAGTCCTGACACGGCGGTTCACGCGCGTGGCCTGGACCGGGCTCGCGGGGTACGCGCTGCTCGTGGTCGCCCTGTTCGCCGCGGCCGCGGAAATGGCGCTGCGGCGCTCGCTCGAGCACTCGGCCGACCTCACCCAGTCGCTGCTCGGCGCCTACCGCGACTCGACCAGCGAGCCCGGGGGCGTCATGCCCTCGGCGCTCGCCGACCAGCTCGTCGCCATGGGCGGTCAGGTGGTCATCACCCGCACCACCACCGGTGCCGGAGGGAAGCAGGACGTCTACTTCGTGTCGCCCGACATGCCCGCCCGCCGGCTCGAGGGTCTGCCGGCGAGCGCCTCGCCGGACGACGTGCGCCGGGCGCTGCTCGCCGCCATCGCCCGGCGCGCGCGCTGGCGCTACCGCGTGCTGCACCGCGCGGCGGGCGCGTTCGACATCTACGTCGTGGCGAGCCGGGAATCGTACGTCGTCGCACTGGGCGCGTTGGCGGCCGCGGCGGCGCTGCTGCTCCCCGCCGCCGGGTTCGCCGTCGCGCGGGGCGCCCGTCAAGCCGTGGCCGGTGCGCTCGACCCGCTCGAGCGCGTCGCCGCCGAGACCCGCGCCATCGGTCCGGCGGAGCTGGGCACCCGCCTCACCAGCCCGACGGGGCAGGCCGAAGTGACGGAGCTCGCGGACTCGGTCAACCGCATGCTCGAGCGGGTCGAGCGCGCGCATCGGGCACTTCAGGCTTTCACGGCGGATGCGAGTCACGAGCTGCGCACGCCGCTCACCCACCTGCGCGCCCGGGTCCAGTGGGCGGTGGCCGAAGGACGTACGGAGGCCGAGATGCGCGAAGCGCTCGCGGCGATGGAGCGGGTCCTCGACCAAACCGCCAAGCTGGTGGAGGAGCTGCTGCTCATCGCCCGAGGCGAGAACCGCCAGCTGGCGCTGGCGCACGCGCCCTTCGAGCTCGGCGCCGTGGTGACCGAGGTGCGGGAGATCACGGAAGCGATGGCGCTGGGGCGAGATCTCGCCGTATCGACGGCGCCGGCGCCGTCGCGCTGGGCGCTGGGCGACGCCGATCGGACCCGCCACATTCTCTTGAACCTCGCCTCCAACGCCGTCCGCTACACGTCCCCCCCCGGCAGCATCACGTTCGCGCTCGAGAGCAACGGGACGATGGTGGGCGTGAGCGTGCGGGACACGGGGCAGGGCATTCCGCCCGAGCACCTGGAGCGGATTTTCGACCGCTTCTTCCGCGTCGATCAGTCCCGCAGCCGGGATTTGGGGGGGAGCGGGCTCGGGCTCGCGATCGCACGCCTGCTCGCCGAGCTGCAAGGCGGCCAGATCACGGTCGAGAGTACCCTCGGGGCGGGGAGCACATTCACGATGTGGCTGCCGGCGGCGCCGACGCCGGGCTAACGTGCCGCGGAGCGGTGCACCTGGCTGCTCCCCAGGAGGAACTCTCCGACCGAGGTTTCCTCGTGGAAGTCGGCCCCGATGAGGCGGGCGAATCGCTCGGGGTCGCCGCCTCCGAGCGCGCAGGGTGCGAGCCCCATGGCCGTGGCCACGAGGTACATGTTCTGCAACAGGACGCCGACCTCCTTCAGGATCAGCGCGTACGCCATCGCTCTGTACTTCGAGGTGACTCGCCGAAACCGGGCGGCGATCACGATCAACACCTGCGGTCGAACGGATCCGCCGGCCGCAGCGGCGGCAAACCGTAAGAGCGTGTCGACCTCCGCCCGGGGTGCCTCGAGGCCTTCCAGGCGGTGGCGCAACGGATCATAGTGGTGTATCCCGCGCGCAACTCCGCGACAGGCGGCAACCACGGGATACAGTTCCAGGCCGTAGCGCGCGCCGCCACTGGGATACGGACGGGACACGCGAGTCCCGGATCCCCGCTTCACGCGCGCGACGCGAAACAAGAACTCACCGAGCTGGTGCAGGGTGAGCGGCGTCGCACCATAGCGTCGCTCCGAGCGACGCGCCTCGAGCACGCGGGTGAACGGTACGTCTGCCGCTTTGAGCCTTTCGAGATCGGGACGCGTCAACGGGGTCACACTGGTCGACATAACCGGCTTGACGGCGGGCGGTGGACGTCGGGGCGACCCGGGCCGTTCCAGGGTCTGGAGATCGCGGCGCTCTCTGCGGGCGCTCGCGTGGAACACGAGATCGCAAAAATCCCACTCGCTCGCGGTCCCGTCCGCGTCCGCGAGCATCCCGGCCCCGTGTAACAGCGCAACGAACAGGCGCGCGTCGGCGGGACTGGTGCCCGGCGCGGCGGCGGCGAGCCCCCGGACGGTCGTTGGGCGAGAGAGGGCCGCGACCATGTGGAAGGCCGACCCCTCCAGCAGCTCCAGCTGCGCACCGGACAGCGGCGAGTCGAGCACGAAGGCATCGCGTTCCCGGCGGAGATAGGCGAAGCGAGAGAGTTGGTATCGCCGATGCGCGTCCGCGGTCGCACCCGTCATCCGGAAGGGCCGCGCCCCGGGGGCGAGGCGCGCGATCGGGCGCGCTCCAAGCCGCAGGATGTAGCACACGGCGCCGAACTCGAGGAGGGAATCGAGGCAGTAGTACCACCACGGCAATGCCCCGGCGCCATCGACCCGGTGTACGACGTCGCTCAGATCGTCCTCGGCGGCGCCGCGGTGCGCCAGCATCCGCAGGACTCGTCGGATGCCACCGGTGAGGCCGCGCAGGCGGAGTCTCCGGTGGAGCAGAGCAAACCGGACGCTCCCTCCCGGTTCGGCGCGCATCCGCACTGCGGTACGCAGCGCGAGGACGATCGCGCTGTCCTTCTGCTTCGGCCGAGTTGCGTCTACGCCGAACACCAGAACAGGGAGCACCACTGCCGGGCCTCGGCCTCGATTTCATCGGGGCGCAAGCCGGGTGGTTTCACGGGGAGGATCAGGTGCCGGAGCTCCGGCCCGTCCTCCACGACTCGGACGGTGCGCACTCCCTCGGGCAGCTCGACTCCCTCCGCCCTCAGCACCTGCAGCGGCTCCTTGACCAGCCGCTTCTTGAACGCCTCATCGCGCCATGCCTTCGCGATGACCTTCCCCGCGCTCTGCACGAGGCCGATTTCACGCTTGCTGGCCATTTTCCACCTCCGTCGAGGCCGCCTGTCGGGCCGCGCTACATGAACAGCTCAAGGGGGTTAAGCTCCGCCTCCGCGCGGCGCTTCGCAAGCCAACCGAGGGCGACGGGGGTGTCGTACAGGCGGCCCGGCGCGTACCTGGCTCGAAAGTGCCGCAGGCCCGGGACGATGACCCGCACCACTGCGGCGTCGATGTCCGGTCGCGACTGATCCAGGACCAGCAACTCCATGTCCCGTTGCTCCACGACGCGCTGACACCAGCGCACGTCGTCCCGCAGATCGCGGTGGGCGACGGACGGGAAATCCGTGAGGCGTGTCGGTTGCCCGCCGCCAGGGGCCAGGTAAGGATGCGCCCCGATGCTCGCCTCGCCGAACCACGCATCCAGCGCCGGCGCGAATCGCCGCGCCTCCCGCTCGACGGTCCCCACCAGCGCCAGCATCTGGTTCATCTCCGTGAGCGCCCGCGTCACCGCCACCCGGGCGTCGAGGTGCGCCCCGAAGCCGAGCAGAATCTTCTCCGGGAGCGGAGCCAGCTGGCGCGATACCGCGACGAAACACGGAATCCCCAGGTCGCTCGTGATGTCCAGGACCCAGAGTGCTCGCCCGAGCGACGCATACGATGTGCGCAGGGATTCGCAGTAGGTGCCGGTGAGCTCGACCGCCGGACGTTGCACCCGGTTGTACCACCAGAGGGCGACGCTGTCCCGCTCCACGAGCTCCAGGAATCCCTGGAGGATCGCCTCCTCGCGCGTGTTCCCGGCGGCGCAGCCGTTCGAATCGGCCCAGCAGAACGCCCGGTCCGGGTCGAGGGGATAGCCAAAATAGAGCTGCATCGAAGGGAGATACTTGTGACGGCGCTCCGTGAGCGACCAGACAGGCGTCCAATCCATGGCGAGCGCGGGATCGAAGCGCACGGGGATGCGGTTGGCCAGCGAGCAGCGACGGTTGCGTTCCCTGCGGCGGCGATACTGCGTCTCGCTGAACAGCGTACAACGGTTCGGGTCGATCGCTCGCGTCCCGAGCTGGACGAACGACCGCCTGACGCGAGGCTCATCGCCTTGCCAGGTCCCGCAATACCGCTCGACCGCCTCCGCCACGGCGCTCGTCCTGGCCTGCACTGCCGTCCGCCCCTTGCCCCCGCTCCGCGTCGGGAGGCTGCGCCGGAGCTGTGGCAGGCTGTGCCAGTACGCGGCGCCGGCGTGGTCCGCCACGAATGCGTGAATCGGGCCCCCTCCTGCCCGTCCGCCTCCTCCGTCGGCGAGCGGCCGCACCTGCTGTACGATTCCCGTGAGCGGATCGATCAGAGGAGCGAGCGCCCGCAGCGTCTCGCGCGGCAGGACCGAACGGTGACCCCCGTCGGTGGTGAATCGCTTGAGACCACGCGTCATGCGGAGCGGGCGGACCACCTGCCGCGCGTACAGCGTCGCGTCTCCGCAGGCCGGGCACTGGGGGCGCCGCGCGACGGGGTGGCGCTGCCAGCGCGTCTCGCCGACTTCACGCGTGATCAGCATGCCGGACAGGCGAGAGCGGGATCCGCCGGCGATCCAGCGGGCGATACCCGTCACCCCGAACCGATACGCCTCCGCGCCCGGCGCCGTCGGGCGGTGGCCGGGACGAATGGCGCCTCCGGACTGCAAGGTGCTCCACCAGTACGACCTGACCGGTTGGTTTCCGCGCAGCCGCTGCTCGAGGCATTTCCAGCAGCAGGTCTCTCCCGGAAGGAACAGCGGGCCGACCCAGGGGACGCTGCCCCACGGTTTGGCGAGGAGCCAGGGGCGCCGCGCCCGCAGCGCGCGCCGGTTCACGTCCTCGAGCTCGGGCCGGAGGTAATCGTCGGTGAGCGCTAGGGTGATCCCCCCAGCCTCGCGCACCAGCAGCCCAGGCCGCGCCGGCGCCGCGTCGCCGCGCCCACGCTCCGACTCGCCGAGATACCCCCGCTCCTCGAGCTCGGCAAGGGCGTAATACAACGGTGCCGCTCCGTGCCGAGCCGCGAGGCGCGCCACGATCTCGTCGCTCGAGTGGCCGCCAGTGAGCCAACGCGCCAGGTGCTCGTACACCCGGCCGCACAATACGTGATCACCGCGATCGGAGAGGAGCAACACGCCCTCCCCTCGTACCACTTCGACCCGGTAGAGCTCCCTAAAGACCGGGCGCTCGAGCATCCGCCAGGAGGGCCTGGAAGCGGGGATTGCCCCGCAGCGAATCGAACGCGGGGTCGCCCCGGAGTTCGGGCAGCGAAATGGGCGCGGGGATGACGAGCAGGGAGCGCAGCTGGTCGATGGCCGCGTCCTGTTGGCCCAGAGCGCCGTACAACCGAGCCAGCTCCAGCGCCCAGAAGGCGCCGCGCAGCGCGTCGTGCGACACCGGCCGCAGCGCCTGCACGACGGCGGCCTCCCGCGCCGCATCGGGAGAACGTCCGAGGCCGGCGTACGCCATGCCCAACTGCACGTGCGGAGCGGGTTGCGTGGGCTGCGCGCGCGCCTTCGGTTCCCACACCGCGCGTGCGGAGTCGTAGTAGGCCCGCGCGTGCTCGAGCCGGCCCCGCCGGGTCATGAGCTGGGCCTTCGCGAGATAGTACGACCCGCTGTCCACGGGCGTCGTGCCGAGCGACAAGCGATCGAGGCCCTCCTGGTATTCCTGGTCGAGAATCGCGAACAGGCGTCCGTAGGAAGGGTCCCCCAACAGCACGGGCAGGATCTGGCGCGTGAGGTCCAGTCGCCTGGCCGCGTCGTGCATGACGCGCCGCGCGCTGTCGGGCTCTCCCCGAGCCCGGTAGAGCAGCGCTTTGGACGCGACGGCCGGCACCCAGTCCGGGGCCAGCGCCATGGCCCGGTCGTAGAGCGCTCCCGCCTCGACGTAGCGGCGCATGAAGTGGAGCGTGCCGCCGACCTCGAACGCGAAGATATTGGAGCGCGGATCGAGCTGCAGCGCCTGCTCGAAGGTCGCCAGGGCCTGGTCCCACTTCCCCTGCCGGCGTTCGACCGACGCGATCACCCACAGCAGCTGGCTGTTGTTCGGCTGCCGCTCGCGCGCCGCGCGGAACTGCTCCAGCGCCCGCTCGTAATCGAGATGCCCCCAATAGTCGAGGTACCCTCGTGCGATGCGAGCCTCCGGGAGCGCGGGGCGCAGCGCGAGGGCGCGATCGGCGGCCTGGCCGGCCAGCTCGAGTTGCCGGCTGGAGCGATCGAAAAAGTAGTAGAGCATGCTGCGGGCCTGTGCGAGCTTGGCGTACGCCAGCGCAAACTGCGGGTCCAGCTCGACCGCGCGCTCGTACATCTCGACCGCGCGCCTCGCCCCTGCTTCGACCAGGAACTCCCTGGCGTACGCATTCCCGCGCAGATAGTAATCGTAGGCCTGGAGGCTCTCCGTCGGTCCGCCGTCGGCTGCCGGCTGCTCGGGGAAGAGCAGACGCACATCGAGCGCCTCGGCCACCCCGGCGGCGATCACGCCCTGGACGTGGACGATCTGTCCCGGGGCGAGCGCCGCGTCGTAGCGGCCTCCCCAGACCAGCTGCTCGTCCGACACCCGGGTCAGCTCCGGCGTCACGTGCACCACGCCGGTCCCGTCGGCTCGTCGGTCGGTGCGGACCGAGCCGGCCAGCACGAACTGCACTTTCAGCTCTCGCGCGATCTGTTTGAGGGTCATCTTGCGGACGCTGTAGTTCATGGCGCTGGCGTGCGAGATGACCGCCAGCCCGTTGCTCTCCGCGATCCGATTGGTGATTTCGTCGGTGAGCCCCTCCGCAAAGTACGCGTCGCTCGGCTGGCCCAGATTCTCGAAGGGCAGGACCACGATCATGCGACGAGACGCGACCGGCGCAGCGCTCGGACCCGCAGGGCGCCGCACCACGGCCCAGGTGCCCACGAGCAGCGCCGCCCCCCCGAGCGCGACCAGGACCGCACGGCGCGCCAGCCTGGCACGTGCTCTCATGCGAGGTCCGCTGGCTCGCGCCGCCGCGCTGAGTGCGTCGGCGAATTGCTGCACCGTCGCGAACCGGTCGGTGGGCGCCGTGATGAGGGCCCGCGCCATCACCTCCTGGAACGCCGGGGGAAGCGTGTCCTGCACCGTCGCCAGCCCGGCGACGGGGTCCGTGACGGGGAGCTCACCGGTGAGCATCTCGTGGAACACGCAGGCGAGACTGTACTCGTCTGCCCGGCCGTCGACCGGCGCCTGCCCGCTCGCCTGTTCGGGGCTCATGTACGCGCGCGTGCCCACCGTGAATCCCGTTCCGGTGATGCGATCGCCGCCGGCGGCGCTGATGGCGCGGGCGATGCCGAAGTCGGCGACGACGGCTCGCCCGCTCGAGAGCAGAATGTTCTCCGGCTTGACGTCCCGGTGCACCACGCTGTGGGCATGCGCGTAACTCAACGCACCGGCGATTTCGCGGAGGATCTGGAGCGCGTCGTCGACCGGCAGCCGGAGCTCGCGGTCGAGTCGGTCCCGCAGGGACTCGCCATCGACGCACGGCATGACGTAGTACAGCAGGCCGTCCGCTTCGCCGGAATCGTACAGGGGGAGAACATTGGGATGCTGCAGATGAGCGGCGATGTCGATCTCTTGGAGAAACCGGTCGGTCCCGAGCGCCGCGGCCAGGTCGGGGCGCAGCAGCTTGAGGGCCACCAGCCGGTGATGCTTGACGTCCTCGGCGAGGTAGACCGTGGCCATCCCGCCGCGCCCGAGCTCGCGGTCGATGGTATAGCGGCCCGCCAGGGAGGCCCTCAGCCGATCCAACGCGGACGTCACGGCTCAACCCGTCGTCTCAAGAATTTCAACACCATAGGGCGGGAGGGCGAAGGACGCTAGCCCGACCCGAAACCCCCTCCCCGCGACGCGGAGAGGGGGAACGCGGGGTGGCGTCTAGCGCGCCGCGAGTCCCACCGTACCGCCGGGGAGTCCCGTCACCGTCCCGAGCGGGGCGAGATGCCCGTCTTCCTGGACGCGGAAGGCGAAGACGCTGCCGCCCACCAGGTTGT
Source organism: Gemmatimonadota bacterium (assembly GCA_003222055.1). Classification (GTDB taxonomy): domain Bacteria; phylum Gemmatimonadota; class Gemmatimonadetes; order Gemmatimonadales; family GWC2-71-9; genus AG41. The sequence continues at coordinate 98,059 of QHUT01000068.1, read as the reverse complement.
ACAGGTACCGGCCGTTCGCGCTCAGGGCCAGGTCGCTCGTGCCGCGACCGACCACGGCGGTCGCCCCGTCGGCATCGAGCAGGTGGATCGCGCCATTGCGTGCGATAGTGAAGCCCGAAATCGAGGCGCCTTGGGCGTTGGCCGTGTAGGTGTACCGCCCGTCGTCCGTCACGACCAGCCAGCAGGGCGCGCCCTGGTGCGTGAGAACGGCACCGCTCACGGTGCGCAGACCGCCCCTTCTGCCGAGCAGGTAGGACGACGCCGACCCCGACGCTTCCGATACGAACAGCTCGTTGCGATGGCCGAACGCGAACCCGAACGGCGTCACGCCGGCGGACGCCACCGACGTACCCTCGCCGGCCGCGCCGTTCTGGTTCACGGCATACACGTCGAGCAGATTGGTGGTCTTCTCGGTCACGACCAGCCGGCGGCCGTCGGGACTGAACGCCACTTGCGCGGGCCCGACGTTCGTGGCGGAGAGCGAGCGGATGGCGCCGGAGATCGGCGTGAGGTCGCCGCTCGCGCTCACGGTGAACCCGCTGATGTTGCCGTCCCCCCCGGCGTTCAGCACATAGAGCACGTTACGATGGATGGTGAGGCTGATCGGTCGCGTGCCGCCCGACGCGGTGCGGCCGGCGAGCGACAGCCCCGACGGGCGCACCGCGAACACCGATACGTCGTTGGAGCCGGCGTTGACGGCGAACAGCCAGCGCCCGTCGTCGCTCAGGGCGACGGCGCCCTGGGAGCCGAGCCCGGCGCCCGTGCCCGTCCCGCCCGTGGCCACCCTACCGGCGGCGCTGAGCGTGCCGTCGGCCGCCCGGGTGAATACCGCGACGCTGTTGCCCGCGACCTGGTTGGTGAGGGTGTAGATGGCGCGCGGACCGTCCCGGCCGTCTCCAAGCTCCTCGGCGTGCCGCGCCTGGAGCGATGTCTCGACCGCCGCCGCGGCGGGATCGGTGACACCACGGTTCTGCTCGCACGCGGCCATTGCCGCGGCGGCGAGCGCGATGACAGCGAGGTGCTTCGTCATGGAGCGAAACCTCCCGAGAGTTGGTGACTCATGTGTCCTCCGTTCTCGGAGAAATAACGCCGCCTCGCGGCACGGCGGAGCTACCGCCTGCAGATCATGAGAGGGTTCTCACACTCCTCTCAGAGTGGCTACGACGCGCTGAATTTGCTGTTCTTCCGTCACACTCCACTCGTACTCGCTCCGCGGTGCCACGTTGCCGATCGCGACGCCCTTGGCCCGAAACGTCATGGCGCTCCGGTGGACACCCGCGCCGGTGAGGTGGACTTCGGTCACGCCGGTCGCGCGCACCAGCGCCGCCACATTGTCGGGCGTGACGCCACCCCCGGGCAGGATGGTGATGCGACCCGCCGCTTGGCGGACCAACGCGGCAATCGTCTCGGCACCCTCCGGGGCCGTGGCCGCCTGGCCCGAGGTGAGCACCCGCTCTACGCCCAGGCCGATGAGCGTCTCGAGCGCGTGGTTCGCATCGCGACACACGTCGAACGCGCGGTGAAACGTCACGTGCAGCGGCCGCGCGGTGGCGACGAGCTCGCGGGTCCGGTCCGAGTCGATCGCCCCGTCGGCGCGCAGTACGCCCACCACGACGCCCTGCGCGCCGGCTTGCTTGGCGCGTCGAATGTCCTCGAGCATCACCGCGAGCTCGGCTGCGGAGTAAAGGAAATCACCGCCGCGCGGGCGAATGAGCACGAAGATGGGGATGTCGAGTCGCGCCCGACAGATCGCGAGTGTACCCGCGGAGGGCGTGGTGCCGCCCTCCACGAGGTTGGCGCAGAGCTCGATCCGCTGCGCGCCACCGCGGGCCGCGGCGAGAGCGGATTCGATGGAGTCGACGCAGGCTTCGACGAGGATGGGAGCGGGCATGGGGCGAAGATAATCGAGTCACGGCCCGGAGTTCTTGCTCCCGCGTCTCGCCTGGGCTAGCATCGAGCGGATGACCGCCCGTCCCGAGCCCCAATTCGGCATCGTCCAGCTGGGTCCGTTCGCCGGATTCGTTCAACGGTTCGAGGATCTCATCGGGTCCGCCACAACGATGGCGCTGTATTTCATCCATTCACGCCGTTGGCGCGAGAATCACGACGCGGCGATCAAGGCCTTCCTGGGCCGGCCGCGCACCACGCTCGAAGTGTTTCTCCCCGATCTCGAGAGCCACGAGCTCATCTTCTCCCTCGGCAAGCATTTCGAGGACGGCCCCCTGATCCCGGCGCTGGTCGCCGACGCCTACCGCTATTTCGCGCGTCTGGCGCGCGACTTCGGCCAACCGGCTCACGTATGGCTGTTCGATCGCTACCCGACCTACTCCTTCTATCAGTTCGACGACCGCGCGGTGATCGCCCTGTATTCCAACACGTCCGCCAAGAAGGAGCTGCCGGCGTTCGAGCTCACCACGGATGGCTTTCTGGGAAAGTTCCTCGCGGCGGACATGGATGACCTCAGGAAGGAGTGTCGCAAGCGTGCGCCCCAGGATCTGGAAGTCGTGATCGCGAACGCCGCTCCGTGACTCGCCCGGGTAGCGGCGCTGCTATCGCGCCTCAATACGTGACACGGGATGAATCTCATTCCACTGCTTGTGGTTCTTCTCCTGCACGAGGGTTCCGGTGATCGCGACGTGCGTGCCGGGAGGCGGAATGGGCGTGTGATCGGTGAATCCCGCGCAGGCGGGCTGCGCATCGCTCTGCGTGACGGTGTAGTGGCACACGATCTCGAACACGAGATTCCCGCCTTCGTCTGACCTGTTGCCCGCGTTGATCAGGTCCACGAACTGCGAATCGACTTGCAGCCACCCGTGCGTGTCGCCGTCCGCTTCGTGACGCACGCCGTCCGGCTGGTGGTGCGCCTGGCCCGCGGTGGCGTCGACGATCACACCCGTCACCGTGACGCAGTCCTGCTGCACGAGCAGGCGCGACGGATGGTACACATGCTGCCACAAGCTGTCACCACACCCCACCATGCTCGTCGATCCGGGGACGCCGGGGCCCGTGGGAAGGGGTGCCGTGGGCGCGGCCGGGGCGACGCTCACCTGCACGTAACCCCCCCAGACGTAACCCTCCTCTCCGGCGCTCGTCCGGACGTGATAGTACCCGCTCTCGGGGCTCGATTCGAGCAGGCTCAAGGGCGGCTCGGCGGGCGTCAGGACCCTTATTGAAGGGTACTCGCGCGAGGGATCGGGGCGGAGGTTGACGTTGTGGACGACGGTCACCACCTGCCCAGACGCCGCCGTCGTCCACCACAGCAGCGCGACACCACTGATCAGAAGCCGGACCGTCCCACGCACGCTCTTAATCATAGCCGGGATCCGACCATGCGCGGCGCGGCCCGATGGTCCCATGGCACCGGTCTAGCGGTCGTCGGCGCGAGCGCTACGTTAGTGCCGTTCCGCCGATTCCCCCTCCGGAGGTCCCACGTGCGTACCCACACCGTCTCCCTGCTTCTCGTTCTCTGCGGCGCCTCGCTGGGCGTGTCGCAGAGCGGTGCGCCGCCGTTGCTCCTGCGCCGGCCTGCCATCAGCGCGACTCAGCTGGTCTTCACCTATGGCGGCAACTTGTGGATCGTGAGTCGAGACGGCGGCGACGCGCGGCGGCTGACGGCGGGGCCGGGAACGGAAAATGGGGCCGCGTTCTCGCCCGACGGCAACTGGGTGGCGTTCACCGGAGCGTATGACGGCAATCCCGACGTATTCGTCGTGGCCGCGGCGGGCGGAGTGCCCAAGCGGTTGACGTATCACCCGGGACTGGACGACGTGGTCGGGTGGACGCCGGACGGGAAGAGCGTGTTGTTCCTGTCGACGCGCTCGAGCTACTACCACTTCGCCCCCAAGCTCTATGCGGTGCCGCTCGAGGGCGGCTTCCCGACCGAGTATCCCCTGCCCATCGTGGCGGCCGGCTCGCTGTCTCCGGACGGGTCGCACATCGCCTACGTGCCCCATCCGCAATGGCAGCGCGCCTGGAAACGATACCGCGGCGGCCAGACGACGCCGATCTGGTTGGCGGACCTGAAGGATGCGCACATCGAGAAAGTGCCGCGTGACAATTCGAACGACTTCAATCCCATGTGGGTAGGAGGCACCGTCTACTTTCTGTCCGACCGCAACGGCGCCGTGAGCCTGTTTGCGTACGACTCGAAGAGCAAGCAGGTCAGCGAGGTCGTCAAGAACGACGGTCTGGACTTCAAGTCGGCGTCGGCGGGGCCGGGAGCGATCGTGATCGAGCAGATCGGAGCGCTGAAGTTGTACGACCTGAAGACGCAGCAGACCAGGACGCTCGACGTGCGCGTGGCGGGGGACCTGCCGCAGGTACGGCCGCACTTCGTGAAGGTGGATCCCAAGCGCGTTCGTAACTTCGGTATCTCGCCGACCGGAAAGCGCGCCGTGATGGAGGCGTGGGGCGAGATCTTCACGGTGCCTTCCGACAAAGGGGATATCCGGAACCTGACGCGCACGCCGACGGTCGCGGAGCGGGATCCCGCGTGGTCGCCGGACGGGAAGTGGGTGGCCTACTTCTCGGAGGCGTCGGGCGAATACAACCTCGAAATCCGCGATCAGAGCGGGCTCGGCGACGCGAAGAAGATAAACCTGGGTAACCCGCCGTCGTTCTTCTATTCGCCCGTGTGGTCCCCGGACGGCCAGAAGATCGCCTACAGCGACAAGCGGTTGAACGTGTGGTACGTAGACGTTGCGAAGGGTGCGCCCATAAAGGTGGACGCCGATTACTACGAGGGGGCGTATTTCAACCTCCGTTGGGCGCCGGACAGCCGGTGGCTCGTGTACACGAAACAGTTGCCGAGCTTCCTGCACGCCGTATGGGTGTATTCGCTCGAGCAGGGGAAGGCCTTCCAGCTCACCGATGGGATGAGCGACGCGCTGTACGCGACCTTCGACCGGAGCGGCAAGTACCTGTACTTCACGGCCAGCACCGATGTGGGGCCGTCCGCCGAGGGGTTCGACATGTCCAGCAACAACCGGCCGCAGACCCGCAGCGTTTACGCGGTCGTGCTGGCGAAAGACCAAGGCTCGCCGCTCGCTCCGGAGAGCGACGAGGAAAAGGGCAACGAGCCGAAGCAGGATGAGAAGGACAAACCCAAGAAGGAAGAGCCTCCCCCCGTCGTGAGGATCGACTTCGAGGGGATCTCACAGCGCATCGTGGCGCTGCCGATCCCGGCAAGGAATTACCTGAACATGGTTCCCGGTAAGTCGGGCATCCTGTTCATCTCCGAGGGGCCGCGCGTCATCACCGAAGCCGACTTTCCAAATCTCTCCCAGACCCTTTACAAATGGGATTTGGAGAAGCGGAAGCTCGACAAGTTCGTGGACGAGATCAACGACTTCGCGGTGTCGTTCAACGGTGAGAAACTGCTCTACCGCAAAGGCGAGCAGTGGGTGATGGCGGGCACGGAAGAGCCGCCCGCGAGCGGTGGCAAACCGAAGCCTGGGGAGGGTCCGCTCAAGCTGGATTCGCTGCTGGTCTACGTCCAGCCGCGCGAGATGTGGAGGCAGCAGTATCGCGAGACCTGGCGCATCGAGCGCGACTTCTTCTACGACCCCAATCATCATGGGCTCGACCTCGACAAGGTGGCGGCGAAGTATCAGCCGTACCTCGACGGCCTGGCCTCGCGCGACGAGCTCACCTACCTGTCCGGTCTGCAGGCGCCGTTGACCCAACCGGGAGTGAACATCAAGGCCGGCGACTACCTGTTGGCAGTCAACGGGCGCCAGCTTCGGTCCGCCGACAACCTGTACAGTTTCTTCGAGGAGACTGCCGGGAAGCAGGTGATCTTGAAAGTGGGGCCGTCGCCCGACGGCACAGGCGCGCGCGATGTGACGGTCGTCCCGGTGGAGAGCGAGGAGAACCTGCGGCGCTTCGCCTGGATCGAGGGCAACCGGCGCAAGGTGTCGGAGATGACGGGCGGGCGCGTGGGCTACGTCTACCTGCCCAACACGGCGGGGGCGGGCTACAACAATTTCAATCGCTATTACTTCGCACAGGTCGGGAAAGAAGCGGTCATCATCGACGAGCGATTCAACGAAGGCGGACAGCTCGCGGACTGGGTCGTCGACTTCCTGCACCGGCCACTCATGAGCAAGATCACGACGCGCGAAGGCGCGGACTGGAGCAGCCCGTCGGCCTCGATCTACGGACCCAAGGTGATGATCGTCAACGAAATGGCCGGGTCCGGCGGCGATGCCTTGCCCTGGTACTTCCGGAAGGCCGGCGTCGGGCCGTTGGTGGGGAAGCAGACGTGGGGCGGACTGGTCGGGATCGGGGGCTATCCGGAGCTGATCGATGGCGGCAACGTCATGGCCCCGCGCTTCGCGCTGTACGGCCTGAATGGCGAATGGGAAGTGGAGAACCACGGGATCTTGCCCGATTACGACGTCGATCTCGACCCGGCTGCGGTGCGACAGGGACACGATCCGCAGCTCGAGAAGGCCGTAGACGTGGTGCTGCAGCTGCTGAAGCAGCACCCCGCGCCGCAGGTCAAGCGGCCGCCCTATCCGAATTACCACCGGCAGGATGGGCTGGGAGTGAAGGAGACGGTCGCGTCCCAGTGACGCGGGAGCGACCGCTCGCTACGGTAGCGGTTCTGTGGTCACGGTCGGCCCGAGTGCAGCGCGGTTCCGCGCGCGGATGCGCTCGTTCTCGGAGCGGATCCCGACGCTGAGGGACTCAGCCCGCATGTGCTCGCGAGCCGAGGCGCTGTCGACCAGCTGCTCGAGCCACGCCGCATGCTCGGCGTCCATCTGGGCGCGCCAGGCCGCCACCGCACTGTCGTGGGCCCTGGCCTGCACCTCGTAGGCCTTCACCCGCCGCTTGTACGCCGCGTCGTCGAGCTTCCTGCCCAGCCACCACCCGAAGAGACCCACCAGCGCGCCGCCTCCGACGACGTCTACAACCACCGAGTCGCTGTGCGGATCGATCGCGTATCCGGCCCAACTCCCCGCCGCCGCTCCCAGCACCGCTCCGACAATCCGCCCGCTCTTGGGGCGCCTTGCTGCGAACGGCGCTGGCTCGACCGGTTCGGGGCGGGAGGGCGCCCATTGCACCGAACGGTCGAGTGCGGCCGCGAGCCCCTCGCGCGTCGGTTCCACCGGCCAGGCGAGCGTGTCGGCAGGCGCCGTGAAGTGCACGCGCACCAGGTGGTCGACCGGGACTCGCGTCGTGACGCTCTCGCGCCACTCACCACGACTCACGGCGACCGTACGGACACCGCGCCCGACCTCCGCGCGCAACGGGGTCGCACCCACCCGGCGATCGCCCAGCCAGACCTCGAGCCCGGTGGGATCGCTCGTGACCTCCAGGGCGGCGCCGGCATAGCAGGCCGTGCGCAAGCCCCGCAGCAACGCAGCGCTCGCGCGGCGCGTGGCTTGGAGGCGCTGCTCGCTCGTCGCATCGAGCTTGAACAGAAGGCAGTCGCGCCGCGCCAACTGCACGATCCGCACGTCGCTCACACCACTGGCGACGAGCTCCTCGATGTCGCCGATCGAGAACGGCTGCGCCTGGGCGACGAGGGCGGCGGGGCTCGCGACAAGGAGCAGCACGCCGACAGCCAGCGACGGCGCGCTCACGGGCACGTTGGCGGGGCCTCCGCGCGCCGCCCGGCGACGACCTGCTCCGCCAGGCAGGCGTCCCGCACGCGGGTCAGCAGGGCGCGGCTGTCCGCGACGAGCTGCAGGACTTCCATATCGTCCGGGTATCGGGCGGCGAGGCTCCGGGCGTCCCGCTCGACGACGCGAAGCGCGACTGTCGCCGGCGCGTAGCGGCCCCGGTCGAACGCATCCCGGGCCTGCGCCAGCCGGCTGCGTAGGGCAGCGAGTTCCTGGGCTGCCGACAGTCCCAGTACTGCGGGGGGCGGAGCGCGCCCGAGCCGTGTGAGGGCATGCTGCGCGTCGCGCCGCACTTTCTCGTCACCCGGCATGTCGGCCGCCTTTGCGAACTCAAGGCGGGCGCTGTCCACGTCGCCGCGGCGCAGATAGGCCACCCCCAGGTTGTAGTACGCCACCGCCACTCGCGGCGCGAGGCGAATCACCGCGGCATAGTCCGCGATCGCGGGGCTCGCATCCCGCAGCTCCAGATGAGCGTTGCCGCGCTCGAAGAAGAGCGAAGGGTCGTTCGGCGTCCGGGCGATCGCGGTATCGAGCTCTCCCACCGCTTCCCGCCAGCGGCTGGTGCTCCCGTAGGCGATGGCCAGGAGTCGGTGGGCGTCCCCCGCAGCCGTGTCGTGCGCGAGTACCGAGTCGAGCGCCGCGATCGCCCGGTCGTACGCGCCGGCGTTGATGTCGCGCTGCGCCCGCCCCAACGCCGACACGGAGCGGTGCAGTCCCCGCGCCGCGTGTTCCCCGTACCCGATGATCAGCGCGACGGCGAGCGCGGCGGCCAGGGAGGGGAAGGTGAGCCGCGCTTCGTCGCCGGCCGCGCGGGGCTTGAACAGGAACCCGAGGACGAGCCCCACCACGAGTCCGCCGACGTGACCCGCCATGTCGACATTGGGTCGAGTCAAGCTGTAGACGAGGTTGTAGGCGACGAACCCGATCACGCTGCCCAGGGCGTTCCCGGGCCCGGTCAACTTGGGCCCGTCGCCCCGCAACCAGAGCAATGGGATCAGTGCGCCCGCGACGCCGAAGACGGCTCCGGAGGCCCCCGCGCTGATCACCATCGGGTGCACCAGCATGCTGAGCACGCTGCCCCCGAGGCCGCTCAACAGGTACAGCAGCAGAAACGCCCCACCTCCCAGGAGCGGCTCGGCGAGGGTACCCAGAGCCCACAGGCACCACATGTTCATCGCGAGATGGATGACGCCGAAGTGGAGGAACGTAGACGTGAGCAGTCGCCAGGGCTCGCCGCTGAGGGTGCGGGGTCCGAAGTTCGCCCCCCAGGGAAGGAGGGCCTCTCCCGAGGGGTCGAGGGCGGACACGCCGGCGACGGCCATCGCGACGAAGACCGTCAGGTTGAGGCCGACGAGGAAGCGGGTCACGGTCGGGCGTGGCCGAGCCGCGAGCGGCGACGTCGTCATCCGATTGATCATAGGGCGCCATCAGGCGTCCCGAAAGAGCGGGTGCTCCCGCCCGACACGCCTTCCGTGTAGCATTCAGATGGCGCGGTGACGTTCGCGCCCCCTGCTGGGAGCGGTCCATCCCCTTCGGTGGACCGAGGCGTTGCCCAAACGGCCCCCCCGCAGCGGTTCCTCCACCAATGGGTGTGTGTCATGACGGCTCTCACGACAGAAATCCTGGCGCTCAAGGCGCAGCGGGGCGCCGCGATCCTGGCGCACAACTACCAGCGACCCGAGATCCAGGACGTGGCCGACGTGGTGGCCGACTCGCTCCGGATGGCGCGGCGCGCCACGGAGCTCGATGCGCCGCTGCTCGTCATCTGCGGCGTGCATTTCATGGCCGAGACGGCTGCCATTGCCAACCCCGACAAGCGCGTGCTCATCCCCGACCCGGACGCGGGGTGCTCGCTCGCCGCCACGATCCAGGCGGCGGACGTGCGGGCCTGGCGCGCCACGCATCCCGACGGCCTGGTCGTCGCCTACGTGAACTGCAGTGCCGCCGTGAAGGCCGAAGCGGATTACTGCTGCACCTCGGGCAACGCGGTGGCGGTGGTCCAGGCGCTGCCCCCCGACGTCCCGGTGCTGTTCGTCCCGGACTTCTTTCTGGGGAGCCACGTGCGCAGGGTGACTGGCCGCGCGCTCGACGTGTGGATGGGCGAGTGTCATGTGCACGCGGCGCTCGGCCCCGCGGACGTGGAGGCCAAGCGGCGCGAGCACCCGGATGCGGAGTTCCTGGTGCATCCCGAGTGCGGCTGCGTGACCAGCACCATGTACTACGCGGCCGCGGACGGTGACGTCGCCACCGGTCGTACTCACATCGTCTCGACCGAAGAAATGACGCGGCGGGCGCGGACCTCGCCGGCGCGCCGCTTCGTGGTCGCGACCGAGACGGGCGTGCTGTACCGGCTGCGCCGCGAGAACCCCGACAAGGAGTTCTACGCGCTGGCCGAGTCGGCCGAGTGCCGCTTCATGAAGCAGATCACCCTCGAGAAGCTGCGGGACTCGCTGCGCGACCTGAAGCACGTCGTGACCGTACCTCCCGCAGTCGCCGGACGAGCACGCCGCGCCATCGACCGGATGCTGGCGATTGGCTGAGTCGCCCCACCGCGACGCCGTCCGCCGGGCCCTGGAGGAAGACCGCGCCGCGGACGACGTCACCACCCGCCTGCTCGGCGCGGCCGCGCGCCGTCCTGCGTGCGCCCAGTTCGTGGCCGAGGGCCGCTTCGTGGTCGCGGGCCTCCCGCTCGTCGCGCTCGTGTACGCGGAGCTCGAGCACGCTGCGCGCGTCGAAGCGCTGTGCGCCGAAGGCGACCGGGTAACGCCCGGCGTCGTGCTCGCGCGCGCCCGGGCGAGCGCGGCAACGCTGCTCTCGGGCGAGCGCGTCGCCCTCAACTTCTTGCAGCGCCTGTCGGGCGTCGCGACCCTCACGCGCCGCGTCGTGGAAGCCGTGGCGGGAACGCGCGCCCACGTCACGCATACGCGCAAGACCACGCCGGGTCTGCGCGCGCTCGAGACCTACGCGGTGACGGTGGGCGGCGGCGTGGAGAATCGCCGCTCGCTCGCGGCGGCCGTGCTCTGGAAGGACAACCACTGGGCGCTGCTCGGGTCGGGGGACCTCGCCCGGGCGCTCGGGGCGGCTCCCCCCGGGGTGCCGGTCGTCGTCGAAGTCGAGGACGACGCGCAGCTCGAACGGGCCCTTGCCGCCGGCGTGCGCCACATCCTGGTCGACAACCAGCCGCCCCAACGCGTGGCCGCGTGGGTACGGCGCGCCGGGCCGGAGGTGACCGTCCAGGCGTCGGGCGGCATCACCCCCGAGACCGCGCGCGCCTACGCCGAGGCCGGAGCGCGGCTGATCTCGATCGGCGCGCTCACCCACTCGGCCCCCGCGGCGCCGATCCGAGTGGATATCCTCCCTGTCGTCGACTGACCCCGGGCGCAAGCCCGGGGTTCAACCTGACTGACCCTTCTTGCGGTCCCGCGCACCCTCCTCGTGCTGCGGCTGCTGCGTGGCGATGTAGGTGACGGCATCCCACGCGTTGTGAATGCCGATGAACAGGAGGGACAGCGCCGTCGCGCCAATGACCAGGAGCGAGCGCGGGGGATCGCGCCACAGCACGAGCGCCGCGCCGAGCAGCGTCACATACGCGATGAGCGGAAAGGCGCAGTGCCACAGCCAGTCTTCCAGCACGGGCACGTACTTCATCTGCCTCCGCGCCCGCCGGATGACGATCGCCATGTACACGATTCCCGCTACACCCACGGTGCCGAGGGCGAGCCCGGCGTTTGAGACCGCGCGCCACGGCACGCTCAGGATCGCCGACATGAGCAGCGCGGCGCAGAAGTGGACGACCGTGGGCGTGCCGAAGGCGCCTACCTCCGGGCCGATCGAGCGTGCCTCGGCGCCCAGCACGACCACCACGAATTGCAGACCGGTTAACGCCGCGCCCGACGAGCCGACGATCACGTAGAAGCTTTCCCAGGCGGCGAACGGCGACACTGCGGTCGGTTCCACGATGGACCTCCTTTGCTCGGTCGAACCTCAGCTGCACCGCCCGCGAAGCGGTGTCGCGCCGCGGACCTTCGAGGCGTCTCCGTGCACACCCGCAACAGCGATGGTCGGTGGCAGGGTCGCGCGAGCCGCGCCGCGGCGCTGCTGCGTCGGGGGAGCGCGCAACGCATCTGTGCCCCACGCGCGGCGGCGCGGTGTCGCAACGCCATACGTATCTCTCACGCCCTGACGTGATTCATTCCGATACGTCGCTGGCACTGCCCTTGCCTCCTTGATCGGTCGCGCAGTGTGTGACACGAACCGTACACTGGCGGGAATCGTCAACAGAGAGGGCAGAACGCCCATGATGCGAGAACACGGAACCCTGATCGTCTGGCCGAGCCTCCTTGCGGCCGGACTGCTGGCCGCGGCGTGTACCGACCAGCCGAACGTCAACATGGCGCCGAAGCGCCCGAGCTTCTGGTTCACGCCACCCCCGGCACAGTGCGTCACCGGGAAGTGGACGGGCGGTGGGCGTATCGACCCCACAGGCGACCGGGCGGCGTCAAACTATGATAACGTCGATGAGCCAGCTGGAGGCCAACCCGCAGCCCCGAACCCGCCCCCCTACATGACCGGCAAGGTCACGTTCGGGTTCAACGTGTTTCTCGGGCAGGACGGGAACGGGAACTGCATCGTGACCAAGGGCGAGATCGAAGTGAACGGTCACGCCTTGAAGCTCGCCTGGCACGTGTCGATCCACGACGGGGTCGATGCCTACGACGGTAGGCCAGTGTATGCGAATGAGTTCTCCGATGGTCATCGGGGGGGCGTGTGTGTCGTGGTGGGCATCCCGGACATGACGGCGCGCGTCAACCCGGGACAGGGCCGTGAAGGCGTCCAATTCGAGGTCTGCGACAACGATCGCGGCGGGCGACAGAACACCCGCAGCGATGCGATGCGCTGGCGGACCGCGGGTCACGGGGACACGGGCATGACGTACTTGACCGGCGGGAACATCGTGGAGCACGGGTCCTGAGCACGCGGCACCATCCAAGCTCATTGGGCACTAGGAGTCATAAGGAAGGAGTCAACTGATGAACGGCAAGACCATGCATTGGGTGAACCGCCTCGCGGTCCTCGGGCTCGTCGTCGGGCTCGTGGCTGGGCTCGCGGCGGCGGGCAGCGCCCAGTCGGTGGGTGGCCAGGCGTACAGCACGTACGTCAACACGCCGCTCGGTTCCAGTAGTCAGTCGCCACTGGCGGTGCTCCCGGCTGTTTCGGGCACCGACGGCGCCGAGGCGGACGCCGAAGGAAGTGCGCTGAACGTGGCGGGCGCCCTGTCGTCCGATTTCCTCAACAGCGTCACGTCGGGTGAAATCGGGTCCGCAGAGGCGGGCGCGCAGAGCACGTCGAGCGCGGCGAGTGTGAACATCCTGAACGGACTGATCACGGCGGATGAAGTGGTCGCCAACGTCATGAGCAGCGCCGGCCAAAGCGGTGCGTTCAGCAACGCCGACGGCTCGACGTTCACGAACCTCACGGTGGCCGGCGTGCCGGTGACGTCCGGGGACGCGGCCGTCGCCCCCAACACCCAGCAGAGCCTTCCCGGGGTCGGCTATGTCGTGCTGAACGAGCAGATCCCCACCGGTGATGGTGTGACGAGCAGCGGCCTGACCGTGAACATGATCCACGTGTACCTGCAGAGCATGACGGGTGGGACCGTCGATCCGCTCACCGGCCAGGTGATCGGCGGTATCCCGACGACGACCGGCGAGATCATCGTCGGCTCCGCGACGAGCTCCGTCGGTCCCTGAAGCCAGCGGCGCTCTTTCAATCGTAGTGGGGGCCGTCCGGCGTCTGCCGGGCGGCCCTTTGCATTCCCCGGTCGAGACGCGCGGCTACCTTTAAGCAATCACCGCCCATGCCCATCACGTTCACGCGCTTCCCCAGTCCCGTTGGCGAACTCGTCCTCGCGGCCTCGGACACCGCCCTAAAGGGAGTGTTCTTTCCGGTCCACCGCAACCGTGCTGCACCCGAGGAGCAGCCGGGGTGGGTGGAAGACGATGGCCGCGGTCCCGCCGGCGCGTTGCTGGCGCGCGTCCGCCGGCAATTGACCGAGTATTTCGATCGGACTCGCACGACGTTCGACCTGCCGCTCGACGCCGCCGGCTCGGCATTCGAGCGACGCGTCTGGGACCTGCTGCGCACCATTCCCTATGGCGCCACCACCAGCTACGGCCAGCTGGCGCTGCGGCTCGGCGACCCGCACGCGACGCGCGCCGTGGGCGCCGCCAACGGCAAGAATCCCATCCCTATCATCGTTCCCTGCCACCGGGTGGTCGGCGCGCGCGGGGAGTTGACGGGCTTCGGCGGCGGCCTCGATCGAAAGCGCTGGCTGCTCGAGCACGAGGGCGTGCTGCTGATGCTGGGAAGGGCCTGAACCGGACCCAACTGACCCCGGGCGCCAGCCCGGGGATCACGGTGGGTGGTAACTTCAAGGCTGCGCCAGAAGCCCAGGAGGCCTTGCATGCCCGTCAAACGCAAGCCGCGGCGCACCGATCCACGTGGCGCCGTCCGCGACCACGTGCTCGAGCTGCTGCGCGGCGGTCACGCCCACGTCACCTTCCGGGACGCGCTCGCCGATTGGCCGGGCGCGCTCCGGGGCACGAGACCCGCCGGGCAGCCCTTTACGCCGTGGCGCCTGCTCGAGCACGTCCGCATCTCGCAGTGGGACATCGTCGAGTTCACGAAGAGCGAGGAGCACGTTTCTCCGGAGTGGCCGGCGGGCTACTGGCCCGAGCACGACGCCCCGCCAGAGGCCGCCGCCTGGGACGCGAGCGTGGCCCAGGTGGAGCGCGACCTGCGCGCCATGCAGCGCCTCGTGGCCGACCCGAAGACCGACCTGTTTGCCCGCATTCCCCACGGCACCGGACAAACCGTGCTGCGTGAAGCGCTGGTGCTCGCCGACCACAACTCGTACCACCTGGGCCAGCTCGTTCTGTTGCGACGCCTGCTCGGCGCCTGGAAGAAGGACTAGGGCTTCGCTCCGGGCGCTGCCACGTCTTGTACCTCCAACTCCATTTCCTCGAGGAACGTACTTCCCCCCGCCTCCATCCCGAACCGGCGCTCGACCCGCGTCAGCACCAGCCGCTGCCGCGCCCGCGTCATACCCACATACAGAAGCCTCCGCGCCTCCTGAATCTCGGCCTGCCGCTTCTCCGTCGACTCGCGATAGCCCGGGATCTGGTAATCCTCCACTCCCACGATGTACACGCGCGAGAACTCCAGCCCCTTGGTCGAGTGCAGCGTGAGGAGGTTGACGCGATCGGGCGCGACCTCGATGCCCTCCGACGTGGACAGCGCCACGCGCTCGAGCAGGCGATCGATACTTTCTTCGAGCGTTCCCCCTCTCCACGTAGTGGAGAGGGGGACAGGGGGTGAGGACCTTGACGAGGAGAGGGGGACAGGGGGTGAGGAACCGGGTGAGGGCCCGTCCATCAGCGCCCGCAAGCGCGCCACCGCGGCGGGATATCGCTGCGCCGGGTCGGGCTCGGCACGGAGGTGTGTCATGAGCGCGCGCCCGCCCAGCCGCTCGATCACCTCGTCGACCGCAGGCGCCGCCCCACCCGTGCGCTCGCGCTCCATCGCGTAGTACGCCAGGGCATCGCTGTATCGGCCCAACGTGTAGAACTTTGCGAGCTTGAACAGCAGATCCCGCTCCCCGCTGCCCGGTCCCTGTTCCAGCGCCAAGGCCAATCCGAGGTAGTCGAGCAGGTTGACCAGCACCGCCTTGCGCGCCCGAATTTCCCGCAGGCGCTCGAGCTCGCGGTAGACCCGGGCCAGCGTGACCGCGTCGTCCAACGCGTGGTGGGCCCGCCCGGCGTCGATCCCGAACCGCAGGGCCAGGTCCTCGAGCTTGGCGCTGTCGCGGGAGAGAGAGCGAGCGAGCGGCAGCGTGTCGTAGAACAGGAGGTCGTCGACTCCATCTTGTCCGGCCGCGAGCCGGCGCAGCACGGGAATGTCGAAATGCTGGCCGTTGTGAGCGATGAGCACGTCCTTGCCGACGAAAGCGCGAAACTCGGGCCACGCTTGGGCGAAGGAGCGCGCATTCTGCACGTCGCGATCCGTGTAGCCATGGATCGCGCTCGCCCGCGGCGAGATCGGCTGGTACGGCTGGACCAGCGTGTGAAACCGGTCCACGATCTCGCCCTTGACGACCCGTGCCGCGCCGAGCTCGACGACACCGCACGTGGCGACGTCGCTGTCCGTCGTTTCCAGGTCGAAGGTGACGTAGCGCTCGAGCGCGGTATCGAGCTCCTTCGAGTGCAGCAGTTGGAGCGCCTTGAACAGGGTGAGCGGGGAAGCGATGGGGGTTGGGGAGGTTCGGGCGGTCGTCGAGGTTGGCACGTGACGCAGACCAGCCGCTATCAGCATCCCGCGCAAGGCAATCTCCAGCCCGCCCTGCGGCTCGATCACGATCTCCTGCTCCGCCGCCATCGCCGCCGCGAGCCGCTCGGCGAGACGCACCGCGTCGGGGCTATCGGCGGGGTCGGTGAGCTCGTCGTGCCGCTCCTCGAGCGCGTTGCGGTAGGGCCCGACGCTCTGCGAGAGGATCTCATCGACGAGCGGCGCCAACGCGCGGTGCGACCGAGGCAGGGCGCGGAGGTTTTCGACCTGGAACACGAGCCGCCAGAGCTTCTTCGTGTCGGGATCCTGCGCCGGCCGGCGCCGGGCCAGCGAGCGTACGGCGGCAAGGAAGTCGGCTGCGTCCCCCCTCTCCGCATCAGCGGAGAGGGGGACAGGGGGTGAGGACGAGAGGGGGAACGGGGGTGAGGCCAGCACTTCCTGGAGGAAGTGCGCCGAGAGCACGCAGCGCGCGAAGGACTCGAGCGCGACGGCGTCGTCGGGATTGCGCACGATCCGCAGCGCGGCGATCACGTACTTGATGACGTCGTCCTCGACGAGCGAGCGGCCGCGCGCCAGCCGGCAGGGAATCCCCGCTCGGAGCAGTCGTCCCTCGAGGTACTCGCCGAGCTTGTGCCTACGGTAGAGAACTGCGTAGTCGCCCCATCCCAGGCCGGACGCCGCGCGGTCGCTCTGCAGGTCTTCGATCAGCCAGGAGGCTTCTTCCTCTTCGTCGCGGAAGGTGAATGCGCCGACGTCGTACGGCGATTCCTGATCGGCGCTCAGCTGCTTCTCGAACAGCTGGGGGTTCTGCGCCAGCACGCGCCGCGCGGTCTCGAAGATCTGACGTGAGCAGCGGCAGTTCTTGTCCAGCACGATGGGTCGCTCGATCCCGTAATCGCGGCCGAACCGCACCAGGACATACGGGTCCGCCCCCGTCCAGGTGAAGATCGACTGCTCGTCGTCGCCGACCGCAAACAGGTTGCCGTGCGGCGCCGCGAGGCGCTTCAGGAGGTCGTACTGAACCGCGTTCACGTCCTGGAACTCGTCGACCAGGAGATAGTCCCAGCGCGCGGCGATCGCGTCGGCGATGTCGCCCCGCGTGCGCACCAGCTGCTCGGCCTTGGTGACGAGGTCGTCGAAGTCCACCATGTTGCGGTGCGCCAGCCAGACGGCGTACTCGCGAAACAGGCGCGCGTCCTCGGCCGACAGCTCGAAGTCCCGCTTTTGCACGCGATGCCGGCTGAACCGGTTCAGCAGCGATCCCCGCTGCTCGAGCGGCACGTGCAGCCGGCCCAGGATCACCTTCTGGTACTGCTCGTCGGCAACGCCGAACCCCCTCCGCAGGCCCGCCGCCTCGGCGTGCTCCCGCAGCAGGGCGAGGCACAACGCGTGGATCGTGCCCCGCGTGATGGCGTCGGCACGATCCCGCAGCGTGTGCTTCAGACGGACGGCAATCTCCTCGGCCGCCCGATTCGTGAACGTGACGGCGCAGATGCGCTCGGGCGGCACGCCCAGGGTGGCGATGAGATGGTTGATACGCGCGATGAGGCAGAACGTCTTTCCCGCGCCCGGTCCCGCGACCACGAGGACGGGGCCGAGCGGCGCTTCAATGGCAAGGCGCTGCTGCGGGAGCGGGTCGAAGGCCATGCCGGGAATCTACCGATTTCCTATATTGCCCACCCCCACTCCAGAGGCATCGTGTGACGCTGCCTGAGCCCGCTCCACTGCGCGACGACTCCTGGGCGGTCGACGAGCGGTCCCTGACGCTCTTCGTCGACAAGCTCAAGGAACCGCCGGCCGATCGTGCCTGGTACGACCTGCGGCGCGAGGCGGAGCGTATCGCCCTCGTCCCCGGCTTCGACCGGCTGATCACGCTCGACGCCAACGCGATCAAGGAGCTGCCCCACCAGATCGACGTGGCCCAGCGCGTGCTGCGCGACATGGGCGGCCGCGCGATCCTCGCCGACGAGGTCGGCCTCGGCAAGACGATCGAGGCGAGCATCATCTATAAAGAACTGGCGATCCGCGGCCTCGCCCGCCGCGTGCTGATCCTGACGCCCGCCTCGCTCGTGGGCCAGTGGCAGGGCGAGCTCGAGGAGAAGTTCTTCGAGCGCTTCGAGACCCCGACCGAGCCCGACGACTGGCAGCGCGTTGCCATCAC
This sequence comes from Gemmatimonadota bacterium, assembly GCA_003222055.1. Lineage (GTDB taxonomy): Bacteria > Gemmatimonadota > Gemmatimonadetes > Gemmatimonadales > GWC2-71-9 > AG41. Next base: position 79,927 of record QHUT01000068.1, on the reverse strand, counting down.
CAGGGCGATCATCTCGCACGACCGCGCGCGCTCGCGCCGGCACGCGGAAGAGATCCTGCGACACCGCTGGGATCTCGTCATCGTCGACGAGGCACACAAGGTGAAGAGCCACCGCGGCGCGACCTACCAGTTCATCGAGAAAATCGAGCGGGACTTCATCCTGCTGCTCACGGCGACGCCGCTCCAGAACGACCTGCGCGAGTTGTACAACCTCATCACGCTGCTCCGGCCCGGCCAGCTCGGCACCTGGCAGGAGTTCAAGAGCGAGCATCTCGTCTCGGGCGACCGCCGCCAGCCGCGCGACCCCGAAGCCCTGCGCGCCCTGACGCACGCGGTGATGATCCGCACGCGGCGCTCGAGCGTCGCCCTCGACCTGGACCTGCCGCCGCGCCGGCCGCGCCACCCCGAGGTCAAGCTGACGCGCGCCGAGGCGGACCTGTATCAGCGCACCACCGAGTTCCTGCGACGGCTGTACCGAGAGGGCTTCATCCAGCCGGCCGAGCAGGAAGAGGTGGAAGACGGCAAGCGGCGCCGGCGGCCCACCAAGAAGGGAATCCTGCAGCTCGCGGTCATCCACCTGCGCCAGCGGCTGTGCTCCTCCGCGCGCGCGCTCGCCGAGTCGCTCGAGCACCTGGGCGAGGCTGAGCGCATCAGCCCCGAGTACCGCACGATCGCCCGCCAGCTGGCCCAGCGGGCGCGCCGCATCAAGACCCACGCCAAGCTGGACGTGCTGACCAAACTGCTGCAGGAAACGCCCGACCGCGTGGTGGTCTTCAGCGACCACCGCCCGACCATCGAGCTGATCGCAGAGCGCGTCAAGCAGCTGGGCCGTACGCCCATCGTCTACTGGGGCGCTCATTCGACGCCCGAGCGGGATACGCGGATCCGCGCCTTCCACCAGGACCCGCGCAGTGTGCTGATCGCCACTCGCGCGGGCAGCGAAGGACGCAATCTGCAGTTCTGCAACGTGCTCGTGAACTACGACCTGCCCTGGAACCCGATGGTGGTGGAGCAGCGCATCGGCCGCCTGCACCGCATCGGGCAGACGCGCGAGGTCCACATCGTGAACCTGGCGGCGACCGGGACCATCGAGGCGTACATCCTCCAGTTGCTGGACCAGAAGATCAAGCTGTTCGAGCTGGTCGTGGGCGAGCTGGACCTGATCCTCGGGGAATTCGGCGGCGCCCAGCAGTTCGAAGGCCGGCTTGCCGAAGAATGGCTCGCCGCCGAAGACGACGCGGACTTTGCACGCCGGGTGGCGACGCTCGGCGCCGACATCGAGAAGAGCAGTGCGGCGGGCAAGGCGCAGGAAGCGCTCAACTCCCTTATCGCGCCGGACGACAACGCCATGCGGCTCGAGCGCCGGTTCGGGACGCTGTCGGTCCCCGGGCGCCTGCGCCTCGGGTTCGGCACGAGCCAGGTCGTCAGGGCAGCCGGCTGGGACGCGAAGCGCCTCAAGCTCGGCTTGCACGTGACGGACGTGCTCGAGGCGCTGGAGTCGATCGAGCCGGTCGGTGGCGTCACGACCGCCCAGCCGGCCGGCCATCATCCCAAGTACGGAGACCTGGTGCGGCTCACCGGCCTGACCAGCGCCGGCCGCGCGATCACGCTCGTAGCACAGGTCGAGCGCCTGCCCCTCGCGCTCGTGGATATCGAGGCCGACGCGTGAAGCGCACAGCGGCGCGCAGACCGGCGCGCAAACCCCGCCGCAAGCCACCGGCGGCCGCGCCTCAGGCCCCGAGGGACGCCGACCCGCTGGCGGGCTCGGCGCTGCGGCCCCTGCTCGAGCGCTACTGTGAGCTCGCGGGCGTGAAACAGGCCGCCCTCGGCCCTGATCACGCGGAGCTCAGGCTCCCCTCGGCCGAGCGCCCGTTCTTCAGGGACCGCGACCGCTTGCGCGTGGCGTTCTCGCTCGACGCGCTCGAGCGCGACCCGGACGCCGAAATCGCCGTGCTCGGCAGCCCGTTCGTCTCACAGGTGGTGGAGGCGATCCGCGCGCGGGCGGCGCGGCTCTCCCTCGGCCTGATCGCGCCCGCGGCTCCGCCGTCGAGCGATCCGGAGGCCGTCGAGCCGACGCTTCCCGTGCGCGACGGTACGATCAAGCGCCGTGCGACCAGGCTGGCCGTGCATCCCGTGGGGCGGCTCGTGGCGCGCGTGGTGTTGCGCGCCGGAGCAGGCGTGGAAGAGGCGGTGGTCGAGACCGACGTGTACGACCTGTCGGCCGGCGCCCCGGTCGGTGCCGATCTGGCCGCAGCGTTCCTCGAACTCGAGGCCGGCCGGGTCCCGCCCGCGGATCCGGCGGGCGCCGGGGCGGCGGCCGTCCCGGCGCGGGAGGCCGGTGAGCTGCTGCGACTCCTCTTGAGCCATCTCCGGGAGAAGGCGGCGGAGCGTGTCGCCACCCGCCGCGCAGCGGCGGAGCAGGAGCTCGCGGCCGAGCTCGGCCGGCTGGACCGATACTTCGAGTCGGTGGTCAAGGAGCAAACCAACCCCGAGGCGATCGCGACGGTCTCGGCGCTCGCCGAGCGTCGCCGCGCCGAAGAGATCCGCCGCAGCCAGGTGAAGGCCGTCGTGCACCCGCTGCAGCTGGTGGAGGCCGCCGTGCTGATGCAGCGCGCCGAATGGCACCTCGAGTCGGTGCGGGGGCGCCGCGCGATGTTCGCCGCGCAGCGGTCGCTCAGTGGTGCGTCCGGCTGGTCGCTGGCGTGTCCGCAGTGCGGCCGCCCGCCGGCCATGCTGGTGATCTGCCGCCACGACCACTGCGGCTGTGACGCCTGCTCGCACCGCTGCTCGGTATGCGGCGAGGACTTCTGCGCCGACCACGGGACGCTCGAGTGTCGCGTGGACGGCCAGCCGGCGTGCGACGAGCACGTGCAGGTGTGCCCGTCCTGCCGGCTCGAGCACTGCACCGCTCACGCCGGCGCGTGCGCCGAGGACGGGCACGCGGCGTGCTCCGCGTGCCTGGCGCCGTGCGGCAGCTGCGGCCGGGAGGTGTGCAACCGGCACGCCCAGCGCAGCCACGCCGACGCCCCCAAGGGGAGCCGCCGCTTGTGCGCCGCGTGTCTCAGGTACTGCGAGGGCGGGACCAACGAGCCGGTGGGCGTGGACGAGGTGGCGCCGTGCGCCACCTGCGGCAAGTCGGTGTGCACGGCGCATCAGGCGGTGTGCGCGGTGGATGAACAGGTGCATTGCTCGCCCCACCTGCGCCGCGCCGATCGGTCGAGACGGCTGGTGTGCGCCCGGCACCGGGCTGCCTGCGCCGAGGAGCCAGCGGCGCTGTTCGCGTCCGACGAGGTCGCCGCGTGTCCCATCTGCGGACGCGGCACGTGCGAGCTGCATCGTGCGGCATGCGGATATTGCGGCCGTCGCGTGTGCACCGCGGATCTGAGCGCCGAGTCACACCGCTGTGCCACCTGCGCAGAGCTCGCGGCGGTGAGCGATCCTCCGGAAGCGGTGGTCACCGCCGCGCTGGCGGCGGCCGGTGGTGCGCCGCAGGCGTCCCGCCGCTGGCGGATGGCGCGCGACAAGAGCCACCTGGTGGTGGAGGTCGACCTCGGACGGAAGCGCACCGCCGTCGTCACGCTGCGGCACGAAGACAACGTGGCGGACGGGGTGGTGCACCACACCTGAGCTAGGACGGCTTCTCGTACTCGAACAGCTCGTTCGGCGTCACCCGCAGCGCGCCACACAGCCGCTCGATCGTGTCGGCGCGAATGAGTGTGAACCGCCCGCTGGGGCGCGTGAGCCGGTAGATCGTGTTCAAGCTCAAGCCGGTGAACTTGGCCAGCCCGTAGGGCGACACCGGGCGCGTTTCCAATAGCTGCCGCAACCGCAAGCGCACCACCCCCCTGCGACGATAGCGGACCTTCTGGCCTCGATACCGTGACATCCTCACCCCTCCTTGCGTGATATAACAACTATATATATTATAGCAGCTATCCGCTATACCATCTATCGATGATATAGCGCAGCACGACCGAGCGACCGCGCCCTAGACAAGGACCCGCAGCAACCGCCGTAAGGAGGCCCGCATGGGACGCAGGCTGGACCTGATGGGACGGAAGGTGACGGATGTGCTCGCCAAGATGGAGGTGGGCGAGCGTGACGAAGCGCAGCTGGTGCACGACGTCGAACCCAAAGAGGAGCTGGTGTTTACGGGTCCGGCGGATTGGACCCCCGACCAGGCGGAGCAGTACATCGACTGGCGCATCCACCTGGTGGACACGACCGTGGCGAAGCTCCGCCAGCAGCTCGACGATCAGATCGGGATGCGACGGCGCTGGCTGGCCGTGACCGGGGGGCGCTCCAAAGTATCCCCCAGTGGCAACGGCAACGGCAACGGGAATGGCAACGGCAACGGGCATGACAGCGTCACCGAGGTGCCCTCTTCGAGTGGCGTCTAACGAGTAGACGGGACGTGCGGGGAACGGGGGGCGCAGGTTGGCCCCCCGTTTCATTCACGCCCCGCCGACCTACCAGGCACTGCCGTCGAAGGACGTAAGCAACCAGTCCTGCGCCGGGGGGAGCGCGACGTTTTGGCGCATCAGGTGCAGCACCAGGGGGAGCGTGTCGGGGCGGCGGACGAAGCCGCATCGCTCGAGGCAGCGTGCCAGGTGGGACTCGGCCAGCGTGAACAGACTCAGCTTCTGGAGTCCGTCGGCGCGCGCCGCACGCGCGACGGCGTGCATCACGGACGCCGCGGACAGCCGTGCCTGGTCCCATATGACGTCGACCACGTCGAGGGCGGCCTGGCCCGGCACGTACCGCGCCAGCACCAGACCCGCGACCGGAGCCCCCGCGTCCCGTTCGGAACGCAACAGCAGCCAGTGCCAACCCGGCATCGTGACCCCGCTGAAGCGGGTCGCGTACAGCTCGACCGAGCGCTGCCCTCGGAATTGCGTCCTGGGCTGTACCGCGCGCAGTGCCTCGGCGACGGAGCGATCCAGCAGGCCCTCGACTCGCGTCACCGCGAGCGGCTCCGGGCGCGACAGGAGCCGCCGCAGCCCGAGGTACACCCCGTGAAGAGGCAGGGCGAATCGCTGCAGCGTGCCGATGGGTTTGAACCCGGCGGCCCGCAGCACCGCATACGACCCGGGCGTGGGATCCGTGTAGGCGAAGTCGAACCCGCCCGCGTCGAACAGGTCCGCGAGCGTCCGTCGACACAGCTCGACCGCCGACCAGAAATTCCGATGGGTGGGGTCAAACAGGTTGTCGACGAACAGCGCTGCCCGCAGCACCCGCTGCGCGTCCCAGAAAACGCGTGCGAACACGCCTTGGTGGCCCACGACCGTACCCCGGTTGTTCCGAGCCACCCAACTGGCCCCGCCGGCCGAGACCGCTCGGGCATAGGCCCGATCGAACGTCGCCGGAAAGGCCGCATACCCGTTGCGGAGGAAGAGCGCCTTGATCTCCTCCCCATGCGCAACGCTGTCACACCGCTCTATGTCGAGTGCCACGCTGCCCCACGAATGACGACGTAAGGTGCCGCGGACAGCAGCCAGTATCAAGCAGGCGGGGCGGGAGGAACGGACGGTGGGGAGCCCCGGGATCACCCGGTTGACAGCACGGCGCCGCCGTGCCACGCTACCGGCGCCGATGCGCCCTGTCAGCCACACGGTCATCCATCCCGTCGCCGCCCCGATCGAGCGCGTGTTTGCCGTGCTCACCGACCCGGCGCGCATCGCTCAGTGGCTCCCCGGGTGCGGCGGCGTCGAGAGCCCCGTGCCGCTGCGCAAAGGCGTGCGCTTCAAGGCGCGCTTCGGGGACCGTGTGACCGAGTTCGAGGTCGTCGACTTCGCGCCCCCCACGGCGTTCGGCATGGTGGAGCGCGGTGAGCGCAACGGCTGGAAAACGCTGTTCCGGCTCGACGAGACTGCCGGGTCCACGGCGGTGACGGTGCGGGACGTGTGGGCCCCCCGGTCGGTCATCGCGTGGCTGCGCGGCCGGCTGCGGGAGAAGCGCCAGGTGGAGAGTCAGCTGGAGGCCATCCTGGCGAATGTGCGCAAGCTGCTAGCGGCGTAGCCGCTCGAACGCCGCCTCGATCTCCTGGGCCGGCTCTACGGCGGCGTCCGACAGGTTGGTGAGCAGCGCGACCACCAGGTGCGCGTCGCGGTCCACACCGAGCACCGCCGTGCCGCCGACGGCGCTGCCGCCGTGGAACGCCCAGCGATGGCCCAAGCTGTCGGTTCTCAGGAACCAGCCGATCCCATAGCCGGTCTCCTCGCCCGCGCTGGTCCGCTGCGAGGTGAACAACAGCTCCAGCGTTTCCCCTCTCAAGAATCCCGGCGCCACGAGGGCCGACCCGAATTTCACCAGATCCTCGGCCGTCGAGACGAACCCCCCTCCGGCCCACTTGTAGCTGTTGTCGACCGGCGGCGCGACGCGATAGACGCCGGCGCTATCGCCATCGTAGAATTGCGTGCGGCCCGGGATCACGCTGTCGGCCCGGTCGGGCGCCGTGTGGGTGAGCCCCAGGGGCCGAAACACGTGCGCCGAGACGTAGGGTAGGAAGTCTTCGCCCGACGCGCCCTCCACCACGGCCGAGACGAGGTTCCAGCCGTAGCTCGAGTAGGAGAAGCGCGTGCCCGGCGGGAACAGGAGCGAGTCGTCCTGGAAGATCGCAAGGCCGTCGCGCACCGTGGCGAACCGGCGATTCAGGAAGAACTCCCGGTCCCGGTAATGCCTGATGCCGGCCAGGTGCCCCGCGAGCTGCCGCGTGGTGACAGGATATCCCTTCGCGGGGAACGTCGGCACATACCGCTGGACCGGCGCGTCGAGATCGAGCTTCCCCTGCTCGTACAGCAGGGCGACCGCCGCGGCCGTGAGGGGCTTCGATACGCTGCCGATGCGGAACTGCGTCTCACGCGTGACGGGCCGCCGGCGAGCGGCGTCGGCGTGCCCGAACCCCTCCGACCACACCAGCGTCCCGTCGATCGCCACCGCGACCTGCACGCCGGGAATGCGCGGGGCGAGCCGCTCGCACACGAGCGCCCGCATCCGCGCGACCGTCTCGCGGTACGCAGCGGGCACGCTCCCGCTGCGGCGCGAAATGCACGGCGCGGTCTGGGCGGAGCCGGCCACGGCCAACGTCACCGCGATCAGGAGGCTCGTAGAATAGCTTTCGTCGTCATGGAGCCATAAATGAAAGTCGGAAAAACCTTCTACGCCAGGAACCGCCGCGAGTGGCGCGCCTGGCTCGCGCGCCACCACAAGACGGTGCGCGAGATCTGGCTCATCTACAAGATGACCGCCCGGAACAGGCGATTCGGCATGGTGCAGTGAAGCTTCACGAGCTCGTCACCACGTCCCACCAGGTCGCCGCGACGGGCGGCCGGCGCGCGAAGATCGACTTGCTGGCCGCCCTGCTGAAACGGACGGCGGCGGACGAAATCGAGACGGCGATCGCCGCTCTGTCTGGGTCGCTGCGCCAGGGACGGATCGGCGTGGGGTACGCCGCGCTCCGGGCGGCGCGGCCCGAGCGGGCGTCGGACCGTCCCACCCTCGAGCTGGCCACGCTGGACGCCGCGCTCGGGCGGGTGGCTCGGACCACGGGCCAAGGCTCCGCCGCGGCGAAGGACCGACTGTTACGTGAGCTGTTCGCGCAGGGCACTCCGGAGGAGCAGGAATTCCTGTTCCGCCTGCTGATCGGCGAGCTGCGTCAGGGGGCGTTGGAAGGACTGATGGTCGAGGCCGTGGCCCGTGCGACGGGACTCGATCCCGAGGGTGTGCGGCGCGCCGCCATGCTCGCGGGCGACCTGGGTGTGGTGGCGCACGCCGCGCTCACGGACGGCGCCGCCGGGCTGGCGCGGTTTCGCCTGGAGCTGTTCCGCCCGCTCCAGCCGATGCTCGCGCAGGCGGCCGACGACGTCGCGGCCGCGCTCGCGCAGTTGGGCGAAGCGGCGTTCGAATACAAGCTCGACGGCGCCCGCATCCAGGTGCACCGGGCGGGAGCAGAGGTGCGAGTGTTCACGCGCCAGCTGAATGACGTGACCGCGGCGGTGCCGGACGTGGTGGAAGCCGTGCGGCGATTCCCCCTGCGCGAAGCCATCCTCGACGGCGAGGCGATCGCCCTGCGGCCGGACGGCACGCCCTTCCCGTTTCAGGTGACGATGCGCCGCTTCGGACGGAAGCGCGACGTGGAGCGACTACGCGCCGAGCTGCCGCTCGCGGCGTTCTTCTTCGACGTCCTGTACGCCGACGGCGCCGTCCTGTTGGACGAGCCGTATACCAGGCGATTCGCCGCGCTCGAGCAGCTCGTCCCGCCCGAGGCCCGGGTGCCGCGCCTCGTGACTCGAGACCCGCCCCTGGCAACGCGGTTTCTCGAGCAGGCGATCGCGGCCGGTCAGGAAGGCCTGATGGCCAAAGCGCTCGAGGCGCGCTACGACGCGGGCGCGCGCGGGGCGGCGTGGCTCAAGGTAAAGCCGGCGCACACGCTCGACCTCGTCGTACTCGCCGCCGAGTGGGGACATGGACGCCGTCACGGCCGGCTCTCGAACCTGCACCTGGGCGCCCGGGCCCCGGACACGGGGGACTTCGTCATGTTGGGCAAGACCTTCAAGGGCATGACCGACGAGATGCTCGCGTGGCAGACGGCCCGCCTCCTCGCGCTCGAAACGTCGCGTGACGACCACACGGTGTACGTGCGTCCCGAGCTCGTGGTCGAGGTCGCCTTCAACGACGTGCAGACGAGCCCGCAGTATCCCGGCGGCGTCGCGCTGCGGTTCGCCCGCGTGGTGCGCTACCGGCCCGACAAGCATGCCGCCGAGGCCGATACGATCGCGACGGTGCTGCGCACGAGCCACGCCCATCCGGTGTGATGCCGTTCGCGCGCGACGACACGTCCGCGCAGCAGCGGGCGATGCGGCTGCGCCGCGTCCGGACGTCGCGTCGCTCGGTGTTGCGCACACGACAGCCGGTCCGCGTTTTGCCGCAGGGGCTCCCGAACCCGTCGCTCCAGGAGGGGAGCTCCATGAAGCCCACCATTTCGCGTGGCGCGTCCGCGGCGGCCGCCGCGCTGCTGGTACTCGCCGCCGCATGTACCGATGCACGTGATCCACTGAGTCCCAAGCTGCAAGCGTGGAACCAGCCGCCGCCGCCCCAGACCGGAGAGATATCGGGAACGGGCACCATCCCGGAGGGTGGCGTGATTACGTTCAGCTTCGACGTCACGTCCGACGCGTCGGGCGTGCACGGGAGGTTCCATGCCATGGACGCGAGCGGGGACATGCTGGACGCGAGCTCGTTCACTGCGTTCCGCTCGAGCTCGAGTTTTTGCGCCACGCCGAGCCACGGAGCCGAGTTCGACGCGGTCGGCCCGTTCCTCGACGAGGGCGTCATGAGCACCGCACACTTCACCGTGAAGGCGTGCGACAACGGGGTGACCGGCCTTGGCACGGACACCTTCAGCATCGACATTCGGGAGAATGGGTTCCACGCCGACGGCACGGTCGTGGGGGACATTCAGAAACGCTGACGGGACGCGCGGGCGGTTACGGCCGGTATAGGGTCGGGAACCGCTCCTCGAGCCGTTTCAGCTTGGGCAGGTCGTAGTAGACGATGTACGGGCTGGTGCGGTGGTGGGCCAGGTAGTCCTGGTGATACGCTTCCGCCGCGTAGAAACGCTCGAACGGCACTACCTCCGTCGCGATCGGGCGGGGGTAGGCCGCGTCGTGCTCCAGTCCCGCGATCATGGCGCGCGCCGCTCGCAGCTGCTCGGGCGTGCGGTAGAACACGACGGAGCGGTACTGGGTGCCCTCGTCCGGCCCCTGGCGATCGCGCTCGGTGGGGTCGTGCGCCACGGTGAAGAACACCCGCAGCAGTTGCTCGTACGACACCCGCGCCGGGTCGAACGCTACCTCGACCGACTCGGCGTGGCCCGTGGTCGACGTGCTGACGACGTCGTAGCGCGCGGTCGCGGCACCGCCCCCTGAATAGCCGGACACGACGCCGGTCACGCCGCGCACATGGCGGAACACGGCGTCGACGCCCCAGAAGCAACCCCCGGCGAACACGGCTGTGTCGGCCTTACCGGCAGACGCGCGTGTCTGGGCGGCGCTCGGTCCGGCCGCCGCCGTGAGTCCCGCCAGCAGCAGCACACGCGCCCTCACGGCTGTCGCCACGTGGGCCGCAGATCCTGCGTGACGAGCTCGATCAGACGGTTCACCATCCTGCCGTACGCTTCCTTCGGGTCCTTGGCCCCGAAAAACAGCTGCCCGTCCACGAGCGCCACATGACCGACCTTGTCGGTCGCCCACGCACTGGAGCGCCACAGGGTCGCGCCGGAGCGGGTCGAGAGCAGTCGCACCGTGAGGTCCAGCCGCACCGTGGCGTCGAGGTGCGGCGTCACGAGGCCGGCGAGCCCGCCGCCCGCCTGCGGGTTCGTGACCTTGAGGTGGCCCGCGAACACGGCGCCGATGTCACGCTGCTTGCCCAGCTCCTGGGCCGCGGCGATGCCCAACTCTTGCTCGCCCACGCGCCTCACCAGCGAGTCGGCGGAGCCGAGCTCGAGCACCTCCGTGCCGGGCTGTGCGGCCAGGATCTCTTCCGAGAACCGGTCGGTCGCGAACTGGTGCAGCGAGCCTTTGGCGTTTTCCACGCTGAACGTGACCAGGCCCAGACGACCGTACGGCCGCAGGTCGAGTCGCGCCGGGACGGGGACGGGTGCCGGACGGGAGCCGCCGCCGCACGCGGCCGAGCAGAGCGTCAGGAGCGCCACGCTCTGGTACACGCTTGTCTTCACTGGACGCCTCCGCACGTGAGGGGTGAGGCAAAGGTAACGCACCCCCGCTGGGTGCGCCCGCGCTTGACGCGCCGCCGGCCCGGCCGTACATCACCTGCGGGGCAGGCGTTGTCAGCCCGCGAGCCGGCGGCCGCCTGATCGCGCGTGATCTTCAAGAGTCCGCATCCCGACGTCGCGGTACCGGACGTCACGCTGCACGAGTTCGTCCTCCGCGGGGCCGCGGCGCTGGGCGACAAGCCCGCGCTGGTCGACGCGGCGAGCGGTCGGTCGCTCAGCTACGCCGCGCTCGCCGCCGGGGTCTCCCGCGTCGCCGCCGGCCTGGCCGCGCGGGGGTTCCGCCCTGGCGACGTGCTCGGCTTGTTCATGCCCAACGCGCCCGAGTTCGCCCTCGCCTTCCACGGCACGCTCGCGGCCGGCGGCGTCGTGACGACGATCAACTCCCTCTGCACGGTCCAGGACGCGGCGTTCCAGCTGCGCGATGCGCGCGCCCGGTTCCTCGTGACGGTGCCTGCGTTCATGGACCGGGCGGCGCCGGTGGCGCAGCAACTGGGGATCGAAGAGGTCTTCGCGATCGGGAGCGCGCGCGGGGCCACGCCGTTCGCCGCGCTGCTCGAGCACGACGCGCCCGTGCCCCACGTGTCGATCGATCCCGCGACGCACCTGGCGGCGCTGCCGTACTCGAGCGGCACGACGGGATTCCCCAAAGGCGTCATGCTCACGCATCGCAATCTCGTCGCCAACCTGCTCCAGACGGACCCGGTGCACACGATCGTGGAGCAGGATCGCGTCATCGCGGTGCTGCCGTTCTTTCACATCTACGGCATGCAGGTGGTCCTGAACCTGGCGCTGTGGCGGGGCGCGACCCTCGTGACGATGCCGAAGTTCGACCTGGAGCCGTTCCTCGGCGCCCTGCAGCAGTATCGCATCACGCGGGCGTTCGTCGTGCCGCCGCTGGTGCTCGCGCTCGCGAAACACCCGGCCGTGGACCGCTACGACCTGTCGAGCGTAAGCCGCATGATGTCCGGCGCCGCGCCACTCGACGCCGCCCTCGAGACCGCGTGCGCCCGGCGTGTCGGCTGCCGTCTCATCCAGGGATATGGGCTGACCGAAGCCAGTCCCGTGACCCACGCGAACCCGGACGAGCCCGGCAAGGCCAAACCGGGAACCGTGGGCCTGCTCCTGCCCAACACGCAGTGCCGCGTCGTCGATGCGACGACGGGAGCGGACCTGGGCCTGGAAGAGGATGGAGAGCTGTTGATCCGGGGGCCCCAGGTGATGCTCGGCTACCTGAACAACCCGGAGGCGACGGCAGCCACGCTCGACGCCGACGGCTGGCTCCACACCGGCGACATCGGACGTGTGGACGCGGACGGCTACTTCACGATCGTGGACCGGTTGAAGGAGTTGATCAAGTACAAGGGCTTCCAGGTGCCTCCGGCCGAGCTGGAAGCAGTGCTGCGCACCCACCCGGCCGTGGCAGACGCCGCGGTGATCCCCATGCCCGACGACGAGTGCGGCGAGGTCCCCAAGGCGTTCGTGGTCCTGAAAGGAGAGACGTCGCCCGCGGCGCTGCTCGCGTACGTGGCCGAGCACGTCGCGCCCTACAAGAAGATCCGGGTGATCGAGCTGATCGACGCGATCCCTAAGTCGCCATCCGGCAAGATTCTGCGGCGGTTGCTCAAGGAGCGCGATCGGACAGCCACGGTCAGTTGACCTTCAGCACCGCCTCGACGAAGCTCAACGTCTTGGTCTCGACCCACTCCACCGACACGGCCTCCACCTTCATCGTCCCGATGCGGTCGCTGCTGGTCGTGACCACACGGCCTTTGGCAGGGGAGGGCTTGATGTCGCGCGCCACGGCGACGCCGCGGCGTGGATCACACCGGAAGGTGAGCACCGAGGCCAGCGCCGCGCCCTCCGGCGAGCGCGGCGTGAACGCCAGCTCCAGGCTGGGATAGGCACCCGCGGTGGCGCTCTGGTCCTCAATCACCGCCTCGTGCCCGGCGTTCTTGAGCTCGTCGACGACGCGGTCGAGCACCGCGCGCACCACCTTCTGGAGCCGGTCGCCGCAGGCGCGTCGGCGACGCTCGCTTTCGTCGTGGGTGGGCTTCACCCCGCCCGCCCCTCCTCCCGCCCCCGCCCCTGCCCCCGGCGCCGCGCCCGCGCCCGTGCGCTCCGCGTAGGTCTTCAAGAGCGCGCGCAGTTTCTCCAAGCTCTTTTCGCTCATGAGTCGTCCCGCTCAGTCGCCTGGCCCGCATGAGATGATACGGCTCCCGGGGCACCGGCGCGATAGGGGACGGCGGGGCGGGGGGCGGGGAAGGGGGGGCCTGCGGGACTTCGCGGGGCCCGGCGCTACAGATTGAGCGCTTGGAGCAGGCGCTGCACCCGCGGCCACTCGCTCAACGGCAGGACGTCGTCGTCCGATTCCAGGATGAACGATGGCTCGCTCACGCAGCCCGTGCTCGTGAGCGCGGCGCGCTGCGCGCACACCAGATAGGGATAGACGGCGTCGCGGTGCAGCACCCACACGGCCGAGTCGCCCAGCGCCGGGTGCGGCCCGGGGCCGAGCCGGAAGAACATCAGGCTCCACTCGTGTCCGTCGAACGCTCGAATCCGCGCGTCGTACGCCTGCGTCTCGTCACAGCGGCGCATGATGTGCGCGATGATCCCGCACGGGGCCTCGTAGCGGATGTCGCGTTGCGCTCTGGTCAGGACGCCCGCCACGACGACGTCAGCTGTGGCGAGCCGCCCGGCCAGGACGTGATCGGACGCAGGCGTGAGCGGGACCCGGTCGAGCGCCGTGCGATGGGAGATGGCGCAGGCCGAGAGCATCAGCAGGAGCACGCTGCCGGCCACGCCTGCCCGCGCGCTGAGTGCGACGCCTGTGACGTGCCGGTGATTGCTGCTGTGCATACTCCCGAGCCCTCGACTCACTGTCTCCGTGTTGACGAGAAGCAAGAGCGGTGCCACTCGGAAGGCAACGGCGGAGGGCCAAAAGGTGTGGCGCCCTCGCAGCATCGGGGCGCAACGGCGGAACCGAGCCAGGTCCGGTGCGGTTACAGCGTCCGGAGGTCACTCACGTTCGGCGTTGTTTCACGACACCCACAGGTTTGGGACCGGTATGACACAATCACTCGATTTTCTGGTCGCGCACAGCGGCAGCTTCCTCTTGGGCGGAGATCGCCCCGTCTATCGGTTGGGCTTCGGCGCCATGCGGCTCACGGGGAAGGGAATCTGGGGCGAGCCGCGCGACCACGGCGAGGCGATCGCCGTGCTGCGACGGGCGCTCGAGCTCGGCATCAATCTGATCGATACCGCCGACTCCTACGGCCCGGCGGTGAGCGAGCGCCTCATCGCGGAGGCCCTCTATCCCTATCCACCCGACCTGGTGATCGCCACCAAGGGGGGCCTCGAGCGCCCCGGCCCCGATCAGTGGACGCCGAACGGTCGACCGGAGCACCTGCGCGCCGCCTGTGAGGGCAGCTTGCGCCGCCTGAGGCTCGAGCGCATCGAGCTATACCAGTTGCACCGCATCGATCCCGCCGTGCCGTTCGACGATCAACTCGGCACCCTGCGGGATCTCCAGCAACAGGGGAAGGTCCGTCACATCGGGCTGTCGGAGGTGTCCGTGGCGGACATCGAGCGCGCTCGCAAGCTCGTGCCGATCGCATCCGTGCAGAACCGGTACAACCTCGTGGAGCGTCACCAGGCGCCGCCGTCCGCCGGCGTGATGAACCCGCAGCCGCCGGAGCTGGTCCTCGACTATTGCGAGCGCGAGGGCATCGCCTTCATCCCGTGGTTCCCCCTGTTCGCGGGCGATCTCGCGAAGCGGCGCGGCCCGGTGGCGCGCGTCGCCACGAGCCTGCGCGCGACGCCCGCGCAGGTGGCGCTCGCGTGGCTGCTCAAACGCTCGCCCGTGATGCTCCCCATTCCCGGCACGTCGAGCGTCCAGCACGTCGAAGAGAACGTCGCGGGGGCGTTGCTCGAGCTCAGCGATCGGGACTTTCGCGATCTGGATCGCGGCTGAGCCCTCCGCAGCAGTGCAGAGGCGCGCTGCTGCGCACCGGCCACGGCGCGTACGCGCCGCAGAGTGCGGCTCTGGGGCGCCGCACCGGAACGCCACGCGCGACCTGTCTCCGCCGCACCACGGGTCGGTCCGGTTTTTGCCCACCCCCTGCTTACACGGCGTTGTGGCGGCACGAACGACATGCGCGAGGGTGCGACGATGGCACGCAGGACGGGCTGGAGCTTAGTGGCAGCGGCGGCTGCCACACTGGTGGTTGCGGGCGCATGTAACGATTCCCAGAGTCCCAAGCCCCGAGCGCTGCTCGGCCTGCCCGACGTCGGCACGCTGGCCGTGACCGTCACCACCTCGGGCTCGAACACGCCGGGCGGGTACACGATCGTCGTGGACGGCTCCTCCAGCCAGTCCGTCGGCGCCAACGCCGTCGCGACGTTCCTCGGACTCCCGCCGGGCAGTCACACCGTTTTCCTGTCGGGCGTCCCCTCCAACTGCTCGGTGAGCGGGGCCAACCCGCGCAGCGTTTCGCTCATCGCCGGCGTGGTCGCGGCCACGACCTTCTCCGTCGGGTGCAGTGCGCTGCCCACGACCGGCAGCCTCACCGTCACCACGGCCACGAGCGGCGCGAGTGGGGATGTCGATCCCGATGGCTACACCGTTTCGGTCGACGGCAGCTCGAGCAGGTCCATCGGAGCGAACGGGAGTGTCACCTTCAGCGGGCTTTCAGCGGGGAGCCACTCCGTCGCATTGAGCGGCGTGGCGTCCAACTGTACGGTCAGCGGCGGCAACACACGTACCGTCTCCGTTACCGCCGGTAGCACGACACGCACCGACTTCTCCATTAGTTGCGCGCCCACCGCCGGGAGCCTCAGCGTCACCACGTCCACGAGCGGCGCGAGTGGGGATCTCGATCCCGACGGCTACACCGTGACCCTGGATGGGGCCACGAGCCGGGCTATCGGGGACAACGGGACCACGACGTTTAGCGGGCTCGCCCCGGGCAGCCACACCGTGGTGCTGAGCGGCATGGCGGCCAATTGCAGCGTGAGCGGCGGCACCTCGCGGACCGTGTCGGTCACCGCGGGGAGCACCGGGAGCACGAGCTACTCGGTGAGCTGCGCCCCGACGGGCGGCGGCACCGGCAGCCTCACCGTTACCACCGCGACCAGCGGTGCGACCGGGGATCTCGATCCGGACGGCTACACCGTGTCCGTGGACGGCGGGGCGGCGAGTCAGCCGATTCCCGACAACGGCAGTGTCACGTTCACTGGCCCAGCGGGCGATCACACCGTGGCGCTCTCCGGCCTGGCGGCGAACTGCGCCGTGAGCGGGGCGAACCCCCGCACCGTCACCGTCCCGTCGGGCGGGACGGCGACCACGACCTTCTCCGTGAGCTGTGGTCCTACTGGTGGTGGCGGCGGCGGCGGCGTTGAAGTCGTGGGCCGGGGGCAAATCGGGAGCGGCTCACCCACGCCCGGGAGCGACGCCACGACGTTCGACTTCGACGTCCGCGCCGACCTCACGGGGCGGTTCACGGGCACCGATTACGCCGACCTGCACAACGGCACGACGCCGGCCACTCTGACTACCGATCCGGTGGCGGACCCCGCCACATCGTTCAGGGCGTACCGCAACAGCTCGAGCGCGTGCAGCGATCCGACCCGGGGTGTGGAGGTCGATGCCGTCGGCCGTGAGGACACCGGGAGTCTGGTCAGCTACACGATGACGGTTTGCTGCAGTGCGGACGTGCCGCAGTGCGGACGTGCCGCCACGGCACATGCGCGCCGCGTCGGCGCCCAATCCCGTGGTCGCGCGTGCGGGACCGCACGTGGTCCGGTTATTGCCTCCCCCCTCTGGTGCGAGGGGAGGGCTGTATGACGCGTCCAATGCGAAACTCCGTGCGGGCGGTTCTATTCGCAATGCTGGCCGCGGCGAGCGCCTGCACCGATTCCCAGAGTCCCAGGCCGGAAGCCGACGTCGGTCTTCTGGACCTCGGCACAATCGTCGTCACGGTCAGCACCTCGGGATCGGACATGCCGAGCGGCTACACCGTCACCGTGGATGACTCACACAGTCAGTCGGTCGGCGCGAACGGCATCGTCACGTTCACGGGACTTTCGGCGGGCGATCACACCGTGGGCCTGGCGGACGTCCCGTCGAACTGCTCGGTGAGTGATAACCCGCGCACAGTCTCGCTCATCGCGGGGGTCGTCGGTACGACGGGCTTCTCCGTGGGCTGCACCGCTAGCGGGGGGGGTGGTGGTGGGGGCGGCGGGGGTGCGACGGGCGAGGTGATCGGTCAGGGTCAGATCGGCGCCGGCTCGCCTACACCCGGCAGCGATGCCACCACCTTCGACTTCGACATTCGGGCAGACCTCACCGGGCGGTTCACGGGCACCGATTACGCCGACTTGCACGGCGGCACCCCCGCCACACTGACCACCGATCCGGTGGCCGATCCCGCGACCTCGTTCAAGGCGTACCGCAACAGCTCGGGCGCGTGCAGCGACCCGAGCCGCGGAGTCGAGGTCGACGCCGTCGGTCGAGAGGACACAGGGAGTTTGGTCGGTTACACCTTGACCGTATGCGACAACGGGCCGGCCGGGAGCGGGACGGACTTCTTCAAGGTGTTCATCCCGTCCGAGGGCTTCACCGTGTCCGGCACCGTCACCAGAGGGGACATTTCGAAGCAGTAATCTCCACCCCTGCCTGACGCGACGCGCCTCGGCGGCTACCCGTCGAGGCGCGTCGGCGCGTCAGGAGTCGGTCCGGGCCCCGTGCGGGTCCGCGCCGCGAAACTCCTGATGGGAACTTCTCGTCTTCCAACCGGGTCATGTGGGTGCGGCCGTCGCCTTAGCCGACCCCAGGACACGGGAGGACGTATGGAGCTGACACTGCTCGAGACGAAGCGCCGGACCAAGACCAAGACGCTGCTCGGCGTCGGGGCCACGTCGCTCGCGGTGCACACGGCGCTGATCGCCGCCGCGGTGTACGCGACGCTCTCAGCCCGGCCCGCCGACACCGCCGTGCGGAGCGACACGTCGGTCGTGCTGCTCACGCCGCCAGAGCGGCAGCCGACGCCGCCCCCCGCCCAGCTCGTGGAGCCCCTCCGAGGGTTCCAGACCGTGACCGTCCCCACCCAGATCCCCAGCGCCGTGCCCAAGCTGGACCTGCGGGAGCGCTTCGACCCGAAGGATTATTCGGGGATCGGCGTCGAGGGCGGCCGCGCCGATGGGCTGTTGCCCTCCGAGAACCAGGTCTATTCGGAGGCGCTGGTGGAGGAGCAGCCCGCCTTGCTCTCGGCGCCCCCTGCCCTCTACCCCGATCTCTTGAAGCAGGCCCGGATCCAGGGCCGCGTGCTGCTGCGGGCCATCGTCGATACCACGGGTCGGGTGGAGCCCGCCTCAGTCGTGATCGCCACCAGCCCCAACCCCGGCTTCGATGTGCCCGCCCGCGAGTGGCTCCTCAAGGCGCTGTTCCGGCCTGCCCGGCTGCACGGCAGGGCCGTACGCGTCCACATCACCCAGCCGCTCGACTACTCGATCACGTCCGGCTGACGCGTCACGAAGGAGTCGCTCATGTCCAAACCGCTGCTGCAACTCGCCGCACTCGGCCTGCTTGGCTTCTCCTTGTGGAAGGTCGGGTCGCTCTTTTTCATTCCACTGCTGTTCCTGGCGTTCAAGATCGCGCTCGTCGTGGGGATCGTCCTGTTCGCGGTGTGGCTGTTCAAGCGCAACGACGGTAAGAAGGCGTCGGACTCCGAGTCAGGCTCGTCCTGACTGTCAGCCGCCGCCGGGCCGGCGCAGCAGCAGCCACACGAACGCCGTGAGACCGATGGCCACGATGGCGTGCCGCACGCCCGCCTGCCCGACGCGCTGCGCCAGGCGGGAGCCTGCATAACCACCCAGCATCCCACCCACGGCCATGGTCAGGGCGATCGGCCAGTGCACGATGCCGCCGCCCGCGAACATCGTTACCGCCACGGCGTTGATGCACAGCGCGCCCCAGTTCTTGAGGCCGTTCATCAGATGGATGTTGGTGAGGCCCATGAAGCCCAGCACGGCCAGCATGAGGATCCCGATGCCCGCCCCGAAGTAGCCCCCGTAGACTGCCACGAGGAACTGGGCCGCCACGAAGCTCCACCGGGGCCTTGTGTCCGGCATCGTCCGGGCACTCGCCCCCGCAGACTGGCCGCGCAGCCTGCGAAGCAGCGGTCCCTGGACGAGAAATAGAACCGTCGCCCCGAGCACCAGAAACGGCACGATGCGATCGAACGCCGCGGGCGGCGTGTGCAACAGCAGCCACGCACCGAGGCCCCCGCCCACAAGGCTCGGCGCGGCGAAGCCGATCACCCAGTGCCGCGCGCCCGTAAGCTCGTGGCGATAGCCCCACATGCTGCCGAGCGAGCCGGGCCACAACGCCACGCTGCTGGTGGCGTTGGCCACGAGCGGCGTGACGCCGAGCCCGACGATGGCGGGAAAGGTGAGCAGCGTGCCGCCGCCGGCGATGGCGTTCACGGCGCCCGCCGCCGCGGCGGCGACGAGCGCGAGCATGAGGTGCGCGGCGGTCACGCCACTAGTGTAGCCGGCCGCGGGCCTTGCGGCCACGTGCTTCCATCGTCCATCGTTGCCCGCGGGGCGCAGTCCCACCGGCTCGACAGAGTGAGAGCCGCCACAGGAGGATGTCGGATGGCACCGGTCACGGTTCAACGCTTCGTCAAGGAGCTGGAGAAATTGAAGCAGCAGGTGGACGCGGGAACCCTCAAGTCGCAGGACTACGATGAACGGCTGGCGCGGATCATCCGCGAGCTGCGCGAGCAGAGCCTGGACGCCGATCGGGCTGCCATCACGGCGGCGCTCGCGGACGCCGTCCAGCGGGGGATCATCACGGCCGAGGTGCAGGAGCATCTCCGCCACCGTCTCGGCCTGGCGTGACGGGCAGAGGGGCGGGCGCGTTCGCGCTGCTCCTCGGGGCACTGTGTCCGGTGGCCGCCCCGGCGCAGGAGGCCGGCGAGGACGGCCAGTGGACCATGCCCGCCCGCGACTACGCGGCGACGCGCTACAGCCCCCTGGCGCAGATCACCGCGGTCAACGCGGGCCGACTGCGGCCGGTGTGGACCTTCTCCACGGGCGTGCTGGGCGGCCACGAGGGCCAGCCCCTCGTCGTGGGCCACACGCTGTATGTCGTGACCCCGTACCCAAACGTGCTGTACGCGTTCGACCTCACCCGGCCGGACTATCCGCTCAAGTGGAAGTACCGCCCCGACGTGGATCCCAACGCCGTGGGGATCGCCTGTTGCGATGCGATCAACCGCGGCGCGTTCTACGCGGAGGGGAAGATCGTCTACAACCTGCTGGACGGCCGCACGGTCGCGATCGACACCGCGACGGGGAAAGAGGTGTGGATGACGAAGATCGCGGATCTGTCGCAGGGCGAGACCACACCCGTCGCCCCGTTCATCGTGAAGCGCCGGGTGATCGTCGGCGCGTCGGGAGGCGAGTTCGGCATCCACGGCTGGGTGAAGGGGCTCGATCTCCGGACGGGCCGGCTCGCGTGGACCGCGTACAACATGGGCCCGGACAGCGAGATGCTGGCGTGGCCGGGGACGTGGCGGCCGTCTTACGAGAAGCAAAAGGATCTGGGCGCCACGACGTGGCCGAAGGACGCCTGGGTCCACGGCGGCGGGCCGGTGTGGGGATGGATGTCCTACGACCCGCGTCTCGACCTGGTGTATTACGGCGTCGGCAATCCCGGTCCGTACAACCCGGAGCAGCGTGCCGGCGACAATAAGTGGACGGCGAGCGTGCTGGCCAGGCGGCCCGACAACGGGGCCCTGGTGTGGGCCTATCAGTTCACGCCGCACGACAACTGGGACTACGACGCCAACGCCGAGATGATCCTCGCCGACCTGCCCGTGGGCGGTGAGGAGCGCAACGTGCTGGTCCACTTCGACAAGAACGGCTTCGCGTATACGCTCGACCGCGCCACGGGCGAAGTGCTCGTGGCGGAGCCGTTCGTCACCGTGAGCTGGGCGAAGCGCGTGGACCGCTCGAGCGGCCGCCCGGTGGTCGACTCGACCAAGCTCACGGGCGCGTCGCGAGGCAACGTGAAGGACATCTGCCCGAGCCTGGAGGGCGGGAAGACGCCTGCGGCGCCGGCGGCGTACTCGGCGCGCACGGGACTGTTCTACGTTCCCACCAACAACCTTTGTATGGACTACCAGGCGGTGACGGCGACCCGTATCGCCGGCACGCCGTTCATCGGCGCCAACACGCCGTACCATGCCGGGCCCGGCGGCCACCTGGGCGCGTTCATCGCCTGGGACGCGAGCCGCGGCCGCAAGGTGTGGGAGATCGCCGAGCCCTACCCGGTCTGGAGCGGTGTGCTCGCCACCGCCGGCAACGTCGTCTTCTACGGCACGCTCGACGGCTGGTTCAAGGCCGCGGACGCGACGACTGGGCGGCTGCTGTGGAAATTCAAGGTCGGGTCGGGCGTCGTGGGGAATCCCATCACCTACACCGGCCCCGACGGCAAACAGTACGTCGCCGTGTACGCTGGAATCGGCGGCGACTGGTTCCTGCTCGCCGGTGATGTGCGCTCCGATGACCCCGCGGACGTGCGGCCGCCCGCCGACTTCATCCGCGACATCGCGCGCCACACGAGCCAGGGCGGCATGGTCTGGCTGTTCGCGCTCGGTCCGTGAGCCACACCCTCGCTGTGATCGTGCTCGGCCTGTGCCTCGTCGCGGGACTGATCCTCGTCCCGCTGGGCCTGCCGGGCCTGTGGGTGATGGTGGGCGGCGTCCTGGGCTACGGGGCGCTCACCGCGTTTCGCACGGTCGGGATCGCCACGATGGCGATCGTGCTGGGCCTCGCGTTTCTCGGCGAGATCGTCGAGTGGTGGGTGGGGTTCGGGCTCACCGAGCGCTACGGGGGCTCACGCCGCTCGGGATGGGGCGCGCTGGTCGGCGGGATCGTGGGCGCCATGGTGGGCGTGCCGGTCCCGATCGTCGGGAGCGTGATCGGCGCCTTCCTGGGCGCCTTCGTCGGCGCCGCGTTATTCGAGTTTTCGTGGTCGCGCACGCCGACCGTGGCGGTGCGGGCGGGCTGGGGCGCGGTGCTGGCCCGCGCGGCCGGTGCCGCCGCCAAGATCGCGCTGGGCGTCGTGATCGCCGTCATCGGCGGGTTCGCGGCGGTGAAGGGGTGAGGCTCCTTCCGGTCCTCCTCCTGGGAGCGGTGGTGGCCGGGTGCGGGCAGCGCGCGACCCCCGACCAGCAGGCTGGGCTCCCCGCCGTGCGTCACGACGAGCATGTGTTCGCGGGCGGCGCGGTCCCCAAGGCCGTGCGCTGGCAGAATCCCTACCGGCGAGACAAGCGGTCGGCAGATGAGGGGGCGAAGATCTTCACCGCGATGAATTGCGACGGTTGTCACGGCGGCGCGGGCGCCGGTTGGGTGGGGCCGAGTCTGGCGGACGGCCGGTGGCGGTTCGGCGGCGCGGACGGCGAGATCTTCCAGTCGATCTATTATGGCCGCCCGCACGGCATGCCCGCCTACGGCGGACTGCTGCTCGCCCCCGACGCCGTGTGGAAGCTCGTCACCTATATCCAGTCGCTTGAGCCGCCGGCGGACCTGCCGACGGAAGCGTGGAAGTAGGCAGCGTGAACACGAAGATGGTGGGCGATCCCTCGCGGCCGAAGTTGTACGATCCGCCACCCGACGCCGCGGCGACGTATTGCTTGCCACCCACCGTATAGGTGACGACGCCACCCAGGAGCCCCGATCCTGTGTAAAAGCGGTACAGCTCCCGTCCCGTCTGCGCGTCCAGCGCCAGGAAGTCGCCCGTCAGCTCGCCCGTCAATACCACGCCTCCCGCGGTCGCAGTCACGGCCGCGACCAGAGGTTTCGCGGAGCGGTAGCGCCAACGCACCGTGCCCGTGGCGGCGTCCACCGCGGTGAGCCACCCGCTCGCTCGCGTCGCGGAGTCCCCCGTGTAAGCGCCGCCGATGTACTCCTCGCCCGGGTCGAAGCGCGCCTTCCTGCCCGCCTGGAAGATCCCGCACCAATCCACCGCCGGAACGTACAGCAGGTGGACGCGGGGGCTGTACGCGGGCCCATTCCATTCCACGCCGCCATGCATGCCGGGGCACACCCTGACGGGCTTCCTACCCACCGGCGCGTCGGCGTTCAGCCGGGTGGTGATGGGGACCTCGTACACGCGCTCGTGCGTGTCCCGATCGAGCACCGTGAGCACCCCGGCCTTGCCCACGGTAGCGATCAGATTTCGCGCCCGGCCGCCGACCGTCTCCCGGAACAGCGGGGAGACCTGAGTGAGGTCCCAGTCGTGCGTGTCGTTGGGGAGCAGCTGGTCGTACCAGCGCAGGGTTCCGGTGCGCACGTCGAGGGCGACGAGGGCGTTCGTGTAGAGGTTCTTGCCCGGGCGTAGATGACCCGCGAAGGCCGGGGCCGGGTTCGTCACCGCGACGAACAGCTCTCCTGTGACCGGGTCGAGCGCCAGCGGCGTCCACACCGCGCCGCCTCCCTGCGGCAGGCCCCGCGGGTTCGCCCAAGTGTCTGCGCCGGGCTCGCCCGGTTTGGGGACGGTGTTGAACCGCCACACCGGTGTGCCGTCGGAGAGCCGGAACGCGCCGATCCATCCCTTGATGCTGTTCTCGCTACCGGCGGGGCCGATCACCACGAGACCGTCGTGGATGAGCGGAGCCATTGTGATGGTCTCGCCCTCCTGGGAGCGCGCCACGTGGCGCGCCCACAACAGCTCACCGTCCCTGGCATCGAGCGCGAGCAGATACCCGTCGGCCGTGCCGCGCACGACGTACCCCCGTGCCAGCGCCGCCCCTCGGTTCATCGGCCACAGCTCGTAGTCCCTCGGTCGCCACGTGTACCGCCACCGGGGACGACACGTAGCGGCGTCGAGCGCCACCGTCTGGCGCACGGTCGTCACATACATCACTCCCTGGTACACCACCGGGCCCGTTTGAAAAACTTCGGAGGGGCCGACCTGGAACACGCAGGCGACGCTGAGCCGTCCGGCGTTGGCGGGAGTCAGCTGGGTCAGCTGGGAGTAGCGCGTCCCCGAGTAACTACCGGTCTGATAAGGCCAGTTGACGGAGGCGACGCCGGCGAGCTCCGACGCGGTCGGTCCCGCGCCCCGCGGCGGCGGATCGTCCTTGCCCGCGATGAATGCGCTGGGGGCGAGCGCGGCCGGCGCGCCCACGGCGCCGAGGCGATCGAGACGAATCTGGCTGAGCATCGTGTCGGAGCCGTCGAAGCGCCGGCGCCCGGCTGGCCAGCCGTTCCGCTGCAGCAGGAAGGCGAACACGGCGGTGTAGTCGTCGGGCGCGAGCGAGCCCATCGCCAGCTTCGGCATCGAGACGCGCATCACGTGGTACACGTCTGCGGCGCTGCCCGTGGGAGGTTGCCATCTCTGCAGGAACGCCGGGCCGGCGAGCGCCGGCGCCGTCACGCCCTCGAGGTCGCTGCCGTGACACTGCGCGCAGGAGGTCCTGTACACGCGTCGCCCCTGCTTGGCTTGGTCGGCCGTGAACACGCC
The DNA here is from genome assembly GCA_003222055.1 of Gemmatimonadota bacterium. Lineage (GTDB taxonomy): Bacteria > Gemmatimonadota > Gemmatimonadetes > Gemmatimonadales > GWC2-71-9 > AG41. Next base: position 55,604 of record QHUT01000068.1, on the reverse strand, counting down.
CGGGTGGTCCGGCTCGGCGCGACCGGCGGCGCAGGACGACACGGTGGGCGCCAGGAGGACTCCCAAAATCACCGCGATTCGCCTGGGTCGGGGCATGCCCTTCCCGCTCTGCAAAACGCGGGCACAACCTGATGCTCCGCCGCGTCAGGCGGTAACGCCACACCAGCGATACACTTGCCGCCGCTGCCGGAATCGCAGCGTTACCGCAACTGCTGCGTCCCCGCTACGGTCCTGTGGCTCAGCCTCGGTCCGGTGTCGCCGCGGCCACCGTACGCCCCAAAGACGTCCAGACGGCCACCGCAGTCACGAGCACGTTGGCCACGATCACCGGCCAAGCGTGAATCACCACGCCGTACGCCGCCCAGGCGAGCGCCGCGACGCCCTGCACCCGCCGCAGCGTGACCGGATCCTTGCAGAAGTACGAGCTCATGAACAGCGCGGTCGCGAACCACCCGATCCAGTCGAACGTCATCTGCCCCCCAATTCGGCCACCAGCGGTGGCGCCGCGTCGGTCTCACGGATCGTGAGGAGGTCAGTCTGCACCTTGTCCCATTCCTGGAGCACCAGCCCGTGGGACTCGAACAAGGCGTGAATGCGGCCCGCGTCCATCCCGACGATGTCCTCGAGGAACGGCACGAGCACACTCACTGCGTCATCGGACAACACGGTGCGCTTGGCGATCTGCGCGAGGTACTTGTTCTCGGAGACGGCAATCGTCATGCCGTTCAGGCGGTTGACGTGCAGCATCACGTGAATGTCCGAGCTGCCGTCGCCCACGTAAATCACGCGGTCGTGACTGACGGGCAGCCGCGCCCGCAGTTCCTCGAGCAGGGCCACCTTGCCGTACCCGGCGGTCACGCGCTCGATCGCCTGGATTTCGCCGGACGCCGGGGCATAGCGGAACCGCGTCCCGTGGATGTGCTCCGGCGGGACGATGCCTTCGAGCGCCGACTGGATCACCTCCTGTGGAGCGGCCGAAATCACGTAGAACGCGACGTCGAATCCGTCCAACTGGCTCAGCAGGCGCGGCAACAGGTGCAGGTTCTGCTTCAAGCGAATCCGCTTCCCCACCTCGATGAGGTGCTCCTTGCGGACCCGGCGGTATTCGGGATCGTGCAGCAGCAGGTACGCGAGCTCCGCGCCCTGTTGCACCAGGTGGATGCGCGACAGCCCGGCGCTCTTCTCGCGAAAGCCGGAGATGCCGAGCAGGTCGCTCAAGACGATCCCCGAGTCGTTGAAGCTCAGGGTCTGGTCGAAGTCGCTTGCCAACAGGTATCGTTTCATCGGTCCGCGCCTCATGGTCGTTTCATCAGGGGGAAATTCAACGCCCCCCACCGGACAGCTCCGGAGGGGGGCGTTGGCACACCATCGTGCCACCCAGCGGGCCGGCTCGCTCAGGGACTCGTGCAGCGGCAATTATGCTTCAACCCCACGCGATGCATACCGGGTTCCAGCCCTCCTGGGTTCTGATACGCACTCTAGACACGACCGAAACAGGTGTCAAGGCGCGGACCACCGGGACCGGGAACCATGTGACGCGCGACACAGTTCACACCCTGTCCACGATGCTCCCGATCGACCAGCAGACGATCCTCATCACCGGCGCCACCGACGGCCTCGGCCACGCGCTCGCGCGCGAGCTCGGCGTACGGGGGGCGACGGTGCTGCTGCATGGCCGAAGCGCGGAGCGCTTGGCAGCGACCGAGCACGACGTCCGGCGGAGCAGCGGCAGCGACCGCGTGCACCGCTATCGGGCCGACTTGTCCTCGCTCGACGCCGTCCGAGGTCTCGCGCGGGAGATCGAGCGCGACCAGCCGCGGCTCGACGTGCTCGTGAACAACGCCGCGCTGGGAAGCGGCCCCCCTGGGTCGCAGCGCGAGGTGAGCGCCGACGGGTATGAGCTCCGCTTCGCCGTCAACTACCTCGCGCCGTTCCTTCTCACACGGCTGCTGTTACCGCTGCTCTCCCGGTCGGCGCCCGCACGAATCGTCAACGTCGCGTCGGTGGGACAGGCGCCCGTCGATTTCGACGACGTGATGCTCGAGCGGAGGTACGACGGGATGCGCGCGTACTCTCAGGCGAAGCTCGCGCTCATTTCCTTCACGTTCGACCTGGCGGAGCGGCTGCGCAGTACGGGCGACGCGCACGTCACCGTCAATGCCGTGCACCCCGCGTCGCTCATGAACACCAAGATGGTGTACGAGGCGTTCGGCTACACTCTGAGCACGATCGCCGACGGCGTGGCGGCGGTGCTGCCGCTCGTGATCGCTCCCGAGCTCGAAGGTGTTAGCGGTCGCTATTTCGATCGCCTCGAGGACGCGCGAGCGCAGCCCCAGGCATATGATCTGGAAGCGCGCCGCCGCTTGTGGCGCCTGAGTGAGGAGCTGGTGGGCGACACATCCGTCGCGTCCACGCGTGACAACTGAGGCCCTCGGGCCTCAGCCACTCGTTTCGGTGTACAGCAGCAGTTGGACGCCCGCGAGAAACAGCGGCACCAGCCACGCGGTCTTGAACGACCGCGCGGCCGGAACGGGCAGCTCCGCCGCTCCCCTGGTCAGCCCGCCGACCGCGAGCGATGCGCCGAGGATGCGATGCTGCACCGTGAGAAGCACGCGCGGGGCCGCGCTGTGGTGCTGCGCGTGGAACACGAAGATGGCGCTGGTCGCGAGCAGGCCGAGCGGCAGCGCGGCCCGCGACCCTCCCCCCTGCATGTCGCGTGCGGCGCGCCACAGCTCCACCAGCCCGACGAGCAGGCACAGCGCGGCCAGGAGCAGGTGCTGAGCCGTCGTGGCATCGAACCGCTCCGGGGTCAGGGCCCCTTCGATCGCCGGAAACAGCACGCCCTCGGCCGCTAACACCAGGAGCGTGGCACCGAGGGCGTAGCGCAGCCCGCGCGCCGGCCATACCTGCAATTCGTACAACAGCAGCGTCACGGAGAGGGCACACAGCTCTGCCCCGACGATCCAATGTGCTTGCTCGAACGTCAGACCCATAGGAACCTCCGGCTCGGGCCTCGGCGGGGCGTACCCTGCAACCCGCGGGCCTGGGCCAATGCCGTCTGAGTCGCGGGCGTCGCTGCGTCAGGGTCCGGGGCGCGCCGGCGATGGGTAATCGATCGCCGAGATGACGTCTTTCAACGGCGCCTTGCGCAGCTCGGCACCGAACGCGCGCAGCTCCGGCTCCATCAAGGCGGCGAACCGGGCCGACGCGTCGCCGAGCCGCCGGGTGAGCAGCTCGTATACCGCCTGCTGCTGCGTGGTGGGCGCGAAGTCGGCTCCGCTCTCGGACACGTCGGACTGCAACGCCGCCAGCCGGCCGTACAGCTGCATCGGGCTGCGGAACGCGTCCTCGCGCGCACCGGTCAGGTGCACGTCGAACAGCGCGCCCTCTACGGCGCTGGCGTGCCGGTCGAGCGAGTCGGCGAGGCCGGCGAGCCGCTTCGCGCTCGAGTCACCCGCGAGCGCGGTGTCGCCCCGCAGCTGACCGCTCAGGTCGGCGAGCTGCTTCCGCACCCACTCCAGCCGGTTGATCATGCGCGCCGCGCTGTCCTGCGCGGCCCGGATGGCGAGCGCCAGCCGGGTCTGCGCCGCGACGTCCGAGTCGCTCGCGGCGGTGTTGGGGTCCTTGAGCACGGTGAGCGGTTGGGTGAGCGTCGCGGCGCTCGCCGCGCTGTCGCCGACCGTGAGCCGCACCTGGTAGCCGCCCGGTGGTACGAGGGGTCCGTGCAGCGAGAGATCCAGGTCCCAGCTGACGAGCGGGCGCGTGCCGTCCGGCCCGGTCCGCACGAACGGCTTGCCGGGCGGGGGCGTCCGCAGCTTCGGCACGGTGGGCCGGGTGTAGCGCAGGTCCCACCACACCCGATTCAACCCCGGCTTGCGCTCGCCCTCGAGTACGCGCACCGTGTCGCCGCTCGCGCCCAGCACGACGATCTTAGCGGGGCGGCGCGGGTGCGCGCTGTCGGGCATCGCGGCCGTATCGGCGAGCGACGCCGGCACGAAGTACGTGAGATCCGCGCCCTCGGGCACGCTGTCCACTCGCACGGCGCTGTTCGGAGCGCTCGCAATCCCCTGCTGAGACCGGAACCGATACGCGGGGCGCGGTTTGAACAACATGGCCCCGCCCGTCAGGGCGGGGAAATCGGGGGCTTCCAGCGGCGAGATATCATCCAGGATCCAGATCCCCCGCCCGTAGGTCGCGACCACCAGGTCGTGGAAGTGCGGCTGCACCGTGATCCACGAGATGGGGGCGTGTGGCAGGTTGGTCTGCAGCGGCGCCCAGTGGCCGCCGTCGTCGAACGTCACGTAGACGCCGCTCTCCGTGCCCGCGAACAGCATGCCCCGCCGCGCCGGGTCCTCGCGCACCACGTGGACGAACCCCAGCGGCGAGCGCGGCAAGCCCTCCGAGATCCGCTTCCAGCTCCCGCCGAAGTCCGCGGTCTTGAAAATGTAGGGATCGAGGTCGTCCAGCTCGTGCACGTCGACCGAGATGTAGGCCGTCCCGACGTCGAAGCGCGACGGCTCGATGTTCGAGATCTTTCCCCAGGGCGCGAGCTTCGGCACGTTGCCCGTCAGGTCCGTCCAGGTCGTCCCGCCGTCGCGCGTGACGTGCACCAGGCCGTCGTTCGAGCCCGCCCAAATCACCCCCGCGTGCACGGGCGACTCCGCCAGCGCGAACAGTGTCGCGCCGTCGAAGGTCATCAGGTTATCCGTCGTGACGCCGCCGGAGCTCTGCTGATGGCTCGTGTCGTTGCGGGTGAGATCGGGGCTCACCACCTTCCAGCTCGCGCCGCCGTCGGTCGTGACGTGGAGGTACTGGCTCCCCACGTACACCCGCCGGTGATCGTGCGGTGAGATCATGATCGGGAAGGTCCAGTTCCAGCGGTACTTCAAGTCGGCCGGCCGCCACCCGTACCCGGCTTCCGGCCAGACGCGCACGTTGCGCGCGTTGCCCGTGCGCGCGTCGTAGACTTCGAGTCCCCCGTCGTAGCATCCGGACCAGACCGTCGCGTTGTCCACGGTGTCCGGTATCCCGAACCCGCTCTCGCAGCCTCCCACGTGCTGCCACGCTCCCTCCGAGATGCCGTCCGCCAGGCTGCGGCTCGGCATGCGGTAGGAGGAGCCGTCCTGGCGGTTGCCGTACACATAGTAGGGGGCGCGCGTGTCGGCGTACACGTGGTACATCTGGGCGATCGGCAGCACGATGCGCATGAACGTCCGGCCGCGGTTGAGCGTGATGCTCGCCCCGCCGTCGTGCGCGACCATGAAGCGGTCGGGGTTCAAGGGATCGATCCAGATGTCGTGGTTGTCGCCGCCTCCCTCGTAGCCCGAGCGGGCCAGCGTGCGGCCGCCGTCGCGCGACATGCTGAAGCGTACCGAGACGAAGTACAGCCGCTCCTCGTCGTCCGGCGCGACGGCGAAGCGCACGTAGTAGGGCGCGCGCTCGGCCATCGTGTGATCCCGGCTCACCACGCGCCAGGTCGCGCCGCGGTCGTCGCTGCGGTACAGCGTGGGATCCTGATCTTCGATCAACGCGTAGACGGTATTGGGGTTCGAGGGGGCGACGGCCACGGCGATCTTGCCTACGACGTGCGAGGCGTCGGGAAGCCCGTGCCCCGTGAGGCGCTTCCACGTCGCGCCTCCGTCGCGCGACACCCACAGGCCGCTCCCCGGGCCGCCGCTCTGCAGGTGCCATGTTTTCACCTCGAACTGCCACATGCCGGCGAACAACGTATTGGGGTCGCCGGGATCGATGGCCAGGTCGGAACAGCCTGTGTGGGGATCCACGAACAGCACCCGCGTCCACGTCCTGCCGCCATCCACGGTGCGGTACACGCCGCGTTGCGGTTGCGGCCCGTACGCCCGCCCCAGCGCGCACACCAGCACCACGTCCGGGTTCGCCGGGTGGATCACGACCCGTGCGATCCGACCCGTCGAATCGAGGCCGCTGCGCTGCCAGCTCCGGCCCGCGTCGGTGGAACGGTAAACGCCGTTCCCGAGCGCGGTCGTCGATCGAATGAAGAACGTCTCGCCCGTGCCCGCCCAGAGGACGTTGTGCGCCGAGGGCGCCATCGCGATGGCGCCGATCGCCTGGGCCGGCTGGCTGTCAAACACCGCGCGCCAATGCACGCCGCCGTCTTCGGTCTTCCAGATTCCCCCCGAGGCGGCGCCCACGTAGGCGACCAGCGGATTGCCGGGCTCTCCGGCCACCGCCACCGCGCGGTTGCCCTCGGGCCCGACGAAGCGGTACCGCAGGTGCGCCCACAGCGTGGTGTCGGTCTGCTGGGTTCGGGCGGTGGGGACGAGCAGCAGAACGGACGCGATAACGGCCAGCAGGCGGGCCATGCGGGACGGAGACCTCGGGCGCGGGGGAGGGATAGCATGGCGCCGAAGGCGGCGCGGCGCCAGCCGGGGCCCGGCGTTTCAGCCCGGGCCGTGGCCCTTGCGCCACGGCAGGCGTCCGCCAAACGGGGTAATTTTGGCGCGGAACCAGGCGGTGGGGCGGCGCGTTTTTCGAGGTTACTTCGTCAGTTCGCCGTTCAGCCCAGTAAGGAGCGTCGCATGTGGATCGTCCGGTTGGCGCTGCGCCGGCCTTACACCATTGCCGTCATGGCGCTGCTCATCCTCGTCCTGGGCACGTTGTCCCTCACGCGCATGATCGTGGACATTTTTCCCGCCATTGACATCCCGGTGGTGGCCGTGGTGTGGAACTATCCGGGACTCTCGGCCGAGGAGATGGAGCGGCGCGTGGTGATCATCAGCGAGCGCGGCTTCTCGACCACGGTCAACGGCATCGAGCGCATCGAGTCACAGTCGATTCCCGGGATCGGCCTGCTCAAGATCTACTTCCAGCCCGGGACGGACATCGGCGGCGCCATCGCGCAGATCGGCGCGCTGTCGAGCACCATCCTGCGCATCGCGCCGCCGGGGATGCAGCCACCCACGCTGGTCCAATTCAACGCTTCCAACGTACCGGTGGCCCAGCTCACGGCCTCGAGCGCGACGCTCCCCGAGGACCGGATCTTCGACTATGGGCTGAACTTCATCCGGGTGCGGCTGTTCACGATTCCCGGGCTCTCGACGCCGGCGCCGTTCGGCGGCCGACAGCGGCAGATCTCGATCGACATCGACCCGCAGGCGCTGGCGGCGAAGGGGCTGTCGCCGGCCGACGTGGTCAGCGCCCTGCAGGTGTCGAACGTCATCGTCCCCGCGGGCACGGCGCGCGTCGGCTCCACCGAGTACAACGTGGCCTTGAACTCGAGCCCGTCCGCGGTGGCGGAGTTCGAGCGCATTCCCCTCAAAGTCGTGAATGGGGCACCGGTGCTGCTGGGAGACGTGGCGCGCGTGTCCGACAGCTACGCCGAGCAGTCCAACATCGTGCGCGTGAACGGCAAGCGCGCGACCTATCTCGCCATCCTGAAGCACGCCGATGCGTCCACGCTGGCGGTAGTCGAAGCGACGCGCCGGGCGATTCCCGCGATTCAGGCGGTGGCCCCGGAGGGCCTGGATCTGAAGATCGACTTCGACCAGTCGTTGTTCGTGCGGGCGGCGATCTCCGGCGTGGTGCGCGAGGCGATCCTCGCATCGGTGCTCGTGTCGCTGATGATCTTCGCGTTCCTCGGCAGCTGGCGCAGCGTGGTGATCGTGTCGACCTCGATCCCGCTCGCCATCTTCACGGCGTTCCTGGGACTCAAGTTCACGAACCAGACGATCAACATCATGACCCTGGGCGGGCTGGCGCTCGCGATCGGTATGCTGGTTGACGACGCCACCGTCGCGATCGAGAACATCCACCGCAACCGGGCCCTGGGCAAGCCGCTCACGGTGGCGGTGCTGGACGGGGCCCAGCAGGTCGCGGTGCCCGCCATCGTGGCGACCCTGGCGATCTGCATCGTGTTCTTCCCGGTCGCGCTCCTGTACGGGCCGGCCAAGTACCTGTTCACGCCGCTCGCGCTCGCCGTGGCGTTCGCGATGCTCGCGTCCTATGTGTTGTCGCGGACGCTGGTGCCGCTGCTGGCCCGGCTGTTGATGCCCGGGGAAGAGCACGCGGCGGCCACGCGCTCGACGCTGCGTCGCAAGCGGGACGAGATCTGGGACCGGTTCCAGACGGCGTACGGCCGGGCGCTCGAAACGGTGCTCGCGCACCGCCGCTTCACGCTGGTGCTGGCGCTGGTGCTGTCGCTCGGCGGCGTGGGGCTCCTCACCGTGGTGGGGACGGACTTCTTCCCGGCCGTGGACGCGGGCCTGATGAAGCTGCACTTCCGGGCGCCCGCGGGGACTCGCATCGAGGAGACCGAGCGGCTGGTGGAGCAGGTGGAGCGTCGCATTCGCGAGACCATCCCCGCCGAGGAGCTCGAGACGATCAACGACATGATCGGCGTGCCGCTGTTCTACAACCTCGCGTTCGTCCCCACCGACAACATCGGCGCGATGGACGCCGAGGTGCTGATCGCGTTGAAGCCCGGGCATCACCCCACGGAGCGCTACATGCGGGCGTTGCGGGCGACGCTCCCGGCGGCGTTCCCGGGCTCGAGCTTCTACTTCCAGCCGGCGGACATCGTGAGCCAGGTGCTGAACTTCGGCGTGTCGGCGCCGGTGGACGTGCAGATCGAGGGGTCGAATCTGCGGCGCTCCTACGAAGTGGCGCGGCGCCTGCGAGACGCCATCCGCACGGTGCCGGGCGCGGTGGACGTGCACGTCGCCCAGGTGCTCGACTATCCCGCGCTCAAGGTGCAGGTGGACCGGGTGCGCGCCGCGCAGCTGGGGCTCACCCAGCGGGACGTGGCGAACAGCATGCTCATCTCGCTCTCGTCGAGCGGGCTGATCGCACCGTCGTTCTTCCTGAATCCGGCGAACAACGTGAACTATGCCGTGGCGGTGCAGACGCCGATCGCCCGGCTCGCGTCGGTGCCGAGCCTGCTCGCCACCCCGCTCACGTCCGCATCCGGCGGCCGGCCGGCCGACGCGGGCGGCGCGCCGGCCCTCGCCGAGCCGCCCGAAGCGCCCGCCGTGATGCTCGGCAACGTCGCGAGCGTGTATCCCGGGTCCGCGCCCGGTGTGGTGAGCCATTACACGGTGCAACGGGTGCTCGACGTCGAGGCGGGCGTGGAGGGTCGGGACCTGGGCGGTGTGGTGCGCGACATCCGCTCGCGCATCGCCGCGCTTGGTCCGCTGCCGCCCGGCATGCGAGTCACGGTGCGGGGACAGGGCGAGGTGATGGCCGCGTCGTTCCGGAGCCTGGGACTGGGCCTGATCCTGGCGATCGTGCTGGTGTACTGCCTGATGGTAGTGTTGTTTCAGTCCTGGCTCGATCCGTTCATCATCATGGCCGCCGTCCCGGGCGCTCTGGTGGGCATCCTGTGGATGCTCGCCCTCACCGGCACGACGCTGAATGTCGAGTCGCTGATGGGCTCGATCATGGCGGTGGGCATCGCCGTGTCCAACTCCATCCTGCTCGTGAGCTTCGCCAACGACCGGCGGGTGGAGACAGGGGGCGACGCCCTCGGCGCCGCGCTCGAGGCCGGGAAGACGCGCCTCCGTCCCGTGCTGATGACGGCGCTGGCGATGATCATCGGGATGGTGCCGATGGCGGTGGGGCTGGGCGAGGGGGGCGAGCAGAACGCGCCCCTCGGTCGTGCGGTCATCGGCGGGCTGGTGCTCGCGACCGCGGCGACGCTGTTCGTGGTCCCCGTCGTGTACTCCTTGATCCGGACCGCGCCGCCGACGGGTCACTTGCTGGACGAGCGGTTCCTGGCGGAAGAGAGAGGGGAAACGTGATGACCGAAATGCGTCGGTCCCGGTCCGGACGCCGGCTGTTCGTCGGGGGCGTGGTGTCGATGGTGGCGTCGGTCGCCATCGTCGCCGCTCTGCTCGCCCGCAAGGTCAGTCTGGTGCGCGCGGAGGGGCGGGCGCGCGCGGCCGACGTGGCGGCGGGCCCCCACGTGCGCGTGGCGCGCGTGACGGCGCCACAGGGCGTCCAGACGCTCACGCTTCTGGGCGAGGCGCGGCCGTACGCGGCGGTCACGCTGTACGCCAAGGTGAGCGGCTACCTGCGGCAGATCCTGGTCGACAAGGGCGATGCCGTGGGGGCGGGGCAGGTGCTCGCGGTCATCGAGTCCCCGGAGCTGGACCAGCAGTACGAGGCGGCGCTCGCCGACGCGCGCAACAAGCGCGTCAACGCCGACCGGTTCCGCGCCCTCGCGAAGCAGAACGCCAGCTCCGCGCAGGAGGCCGAGCGCTACGAGACCGACGCAACGGTCGCCGAAGCCAACCTGAAGGCGATCGAGACGCTCAAGTCGTACGAGGTCATCCGGGCGCCCTTCACTGGACGCGTGACCGCCCGCTACGCCGATCCCGGGGCGCTGATGCAGAACGCGACCAACGCGCAGACGGGGGCGCTTCCCGTCCTCACCGTGTCGGAGACGGGGCGCCTGCGGGTGTACGCGTACGTGGACCAGCAGGATGCCCCGCTCGTGGACGTCGGCACGCCGGCGGAGATCACGATGCCCGACCGGCCCGAGGTGCGTCTCGTCTCGCGCGTGACGCGCGTCAGCGGGTTGCTCGACCCGCGGACGCGCACGCTGCTCGCCGAGGTCGACCTCGAGAACCGGGGCGGCGGCATTTTCCCCGGGAGCTACGTGACGGTGAAGCTCGCCGCCAGGGGGCGCGGTTACCCGGAGCTGCCGGCCGGCGCCCTGATCGTACGCGGCGACACCACGCTCGTCGCGGTGGTGGACTCGGCGGACCGCGTCGGGTTCCGGCGCGTGGTCGTGGCCCGTGACGACGGCCAGAGCGCCCAGATCGCCGGCGGCGTCGCGCCGGGAGAGCGCGTCGCCCTGAACCTGGGGGAGAGCGTCGCCGAGGGCGCGCGAGTCCAGCCGGTGGAGCAGCGTTGATACTGGGCGTGCTGGCGCTCGCCCTGCCGCTGGCCGTGGACACGCTGCCGAGCGTCTCGCTGGGCGAGGCGATCGAGCGCGCCGCCAGGCTCGATCCGGCGTACGTGAGCGCCCTGGGGCAGGTGGACAACGCCGCCTGGGCCCGGCGCGCGGCCCGGCTCGCGTTCATCGTGCCGTCCCTCGAGATCGGCGTGGACGCCACGAAATACTCGTCCCCTTTCTTCAACCCGGGAACCGGCCAACCGGGGACGAGCGCGGTGACGACGCATGTCACGGCGGGCTACGAGCTCCTCTCCGTGCGTAAGATCGTCGATCTCGCGGCGACCGACGCCGGCCACGAGGCCGCGGCGGCGGGGGAGCTCGCACAGCGCTTCCAGACCGCCATGGCGACGGAAGCGGATTACTACGATGTCCTGGCGAACCAGGAGCTGTTGCGGGTCGCCACCGAGCGGCTCAACCGGGCGCGCGAGCAGCTGGCGGTGGCGCGCGCCCGCGTCACCCAGGGAGTGGCCGTGCAGACCGACTCGCTCCAGGTGGCCCTGGAGGAAACGCGGGCCGAGATCGACTCCGCCCGCCAGGAGGTGTCGCTCGCCGTGGCCCGACTCCAGCTGGGCCGGCGCGTGGGCGCGCCCGGACCGGTGGCCGCGCGGCCGCTCGACACGGTGCTGGCGCCTCAGCTCCCGATCTCGCTCGAGGAGGGCGTGCGCCTGGCGCTGCACGAGGGGCCCCGGTTCCGCATCGCGCGCGCCAACGAGCGCGCCGCCGCGGCCCTGCTCGCCGGCGCCCGCGGGACGTATCTCCCCGAGCTGACCCTCTCCGGCGAAAACCAGCACTTCGACACGCATTTCTTTCCCGAAGTGCGGAGCCTGTCGCTCGTCACGTTCCGCGTGACCATGCCGATCTGGTCCGGCGGCGCGCGGGAGATCGCGATCACCTCGGCACGCGTGAATCGCGACGTGGCGCGCGCGGCCCGGGAGGACGTCGAGCGAGCGGCCCGGCGGGACGTCACCGAGGCGTACGAGACCTACACCACGGCACGCGACAATTACGCCCTGTCGATCCGGGCCCTCGCCACTGCCGGCGAGAATTTCCGCGTACAGGACCAACGCTACCGCGCGGGCGCGGCGACCATCCTCGAGCTGGTGGATGCGCAGGTGCAGCTGACACAGGCGGGATCGGACGTCGTCCAGACGCGCTACGCTACGCGACTCGCGCTCGCGGGCCTGGAGGCGATCCTGGGGCGCCGGCTGTTCCGCTGAGCTAGCTCCCGGCGGCGGTGCTGGGAGTGCCTTCGCTCCAATTCCGCGACAGTCGCATCCGGGCGAGCTCCTCGGCCGGCCCGGCCGCTTGGGCGTGCCGGGGTGTGTCGTCGCGGTGCACGTACACGCTCCGCGCGAGCAGGGGTGGCCAGCCCAGCTGATACCGGGTGATCGTCCCGTAGGGCCGCCAGCCCGCCGCCTCCGCCCAGGCACGCGCCGCCCGGTCGCTCTCGTGGGTATGCATGACGAGCATCTGCAACCCGGCCCGCCGCGCCTCGCCGTAGAGCGCGTGCTCGAAGTCGGTGGTGACACTGGAAAGGCGCGCTGCCGAAAAGGCGAACAGGTTCTCGACCTGCCCTGTGCCCCGCGGCAGCCGCGGATACATTCCCGCCGACCCATTCAAGCGCCGCAGTTGACGATTGTCCTGCGGTAGGATGAGCCACTGGATGCAGAGCGGCCCGTCCGGGCCGAGCCAGATGTATGCGCGCCGCAGCCCCTCGTCCCAGAACCGCAGGCCCGACTTGAAACTCGTTTCCGCCCGATCGGGGCGTTGGCGCAGCGCACCGATGATCGGGTCGGTCACGAGCGTCAGGCGCACGTGGGGAGGCGCGGGGGGCGTGTCGGCGAGGTCGATCTGGTACCGGATCCAACGCTGCCGCAGCACGCGGCGGGGGAAGGCCGCCCGCGCGAGCTGAAGCGAGGCCGTCACCGCGGCGCACACCGGCGCTGGAGCCCGCCAACAGGCTCGCGCCACACAGAGCCAATCGCTCCGGTTGCGTTTCATGGATGCGTGGCGGTGCCGCTGCAAGTCCCGCGCACATTTGGACGACGTGCGCAACGTATTGTCGGCCAGTGTGATAGATCACAATGCCACGCCGAGACGTTGCGACCACGCAGCATTTGCACAGGTACATGCTGCTCAGACGCCTCAGTCGACGGCCCAGGGCCCGCCGCTACTGCCGGCAGGGTGTGTTGGGATCGGGCTTCGGGTGATCCACCGCCACGCGGTGGTCCAGGTCGGCAACGCGTACCGCGATGTCTGCGACCAAATCGGCGACCCGCGCCATGTGCTCGTAGTCGATGTATTCAGGCTCGTCGGTCACCTGGTGGTAGTCGGAGTGCAGGCCGGTGGTAAAGAACGTGATGGGGATACCGTAGCGGGCGTACTCGTAGTGGTCCGAGCGACAGTAGATGTTCGCCGGATGCCCGTCCGCATCGATCGAGTAGTCGAACACCAGGCCGTGGCGGTGCGCCGCGTTGACCCGCTCCACCAGATCCCCCAGCTCGGTCGAGAGGCGGCGCGAGCCTACGAGCTGCAGGTAGCGTGGACCGCCGTGCAGCGGCGCTCCGTCCTTGGTGCGCCCCGTCTCGTCGCTGGCCGCGCCCCGGCCGACCATGTCCATGTTCAGCTGCGCCACGATCGAGTCGCGCGGCACGGTCGGGTGATCCGTGAAGTAGCGCGAGCCCAGCAGCCCCTTCTCTTCGCCGGTGTGCCACACGAACAGGATCGACCGCTTCGGTTTGCGCTTGAGGGAGGCAATCCGCTCGGCGATCTCGAGCGCGGCGACGGAGCCGGAGCCGTCGTCGTCGGCGCCGTTGGCGATCGAGTCGACGCGGCTCCGCGCCGGATGCCCCGACCGGAACCGGGCGAGCAGTGAATCGACGCGCGCCTGCTCCTCGGGGGTGGCCTGCTTGCCGGCGTCGTCGGCGCCTTCCGGGCGGACCACGTGATTCCAGATGCGAATCGAGTCGTGGTCCACGGCGCTGCGGCCGAAGCCGATGTGATCGTTGTGTGCCCCGATGGCGACGTACTCGCCCTTGAGTTTCGGATCGCTGCCGGGCACGATGCCGATCACGTTGCGCGCGGGGTCCGGGACCGGCACGATGTCGAACCGCACGGCGACGGCCGCGCTCGTGCCGGCCACGCCGGGAGCGAGCTGCTCCAACGGCGTGGTGAACATCTGCGCCGCGGTGGCGCCGGAGACCAGGAAGGCGGGCGGTTGTGCCGCCGGGCCGGCCGGGTTGTCGTCGAGCACCGTGCGCGGCCGCCGCAGGAAGGCGAGGACCTGCGGGGGGAGACTGTCGAGCGCGACGAGCGCGACCCCCGCCGCGCCCGGCACGGTCGGCAAGGACCGCAGGGCCCGCAGTCCCACGGCCCCTGCGCGCATCCGCAACACGACCAACTTGCCGCTCGCCTGCTCGGGCGCGATCCGGGTGGCCGAGTCACCGACCTCGCCGCCGAACACGATTGCGAGCGACGGGCTCTCGAGCGGCCGGGGCCCGAGTGGGACATAGTCCTTGAACGCGGTCAAGGGAGCTCCCGCGACCGTGAACGTCGACGTCGTGTCGAAGGTGCGCGTCTTGAGCGGGATCGTCTGGAAGTACGTGCCGTCGTCTCCCGCCGGCACCAGGCCCGACCGCTTGATCTCGGCCGCGATGTAGTCGGTGCCTTTCACGTTGCCGGGCGTCCCCGCCTCGCGCCCCTGCATCGAATCGTCGGCCAGGATGTACAGCCGGTTCATCAAGTCGCCGGGCGTGATCGCCGGGACCGTGGGCGCAGGCCGGTGGCTGCGGGGCAGCTCGGCCTGGGCCGCGGCGGCCACGGGCGCGAACAGCGCGAAGAGCAAGCGGCAACGGGGATCCATGGGGTCGAGGGCTCAGTGCCGCGGCCGGTGACGCTCGATGTAGCGAGCCATGATGCGCATCAGCTCCGCGTTGGACCACGGCTGCCAGCCGTGCGGCTTCAGGGGGCGCCCGTACGCGACTTCGGCACCGGCCGCCGGACGCGCCCGCTTGAGAAACTCCTCGAGCCGATAGACGGCGAGGTTCAAGTAGAACGTGTCCATGTCCCCCACGAACACGTGGAGCTGGCCCTTGAGCTTGGGACCGAGCGTGGCCCAGTTTCGCTCCAGGTAATCGCGTAGGTCGTAGTCGTGAGCCTTGAAGTAGTCGGCCACCGCATGGTCGATCTTGCCCGTCCCGAGATCCCACAGCTCCGCGGGATAGCCGTCCGGGCCCACGGGGCCGTACGTCGCCTCCCAGATGGCGAACTGCTCGCCCGAGCGCGCCCGGCTGCCGAGCACCGCCTCGAACTGGCTCTCCTGCCGCACGCTGATGCGTGGCTGCCCAGTGACCTCCTGCTCGGCCGGTACGTCGTAGCTCATCCACCCGGCGACGGGATGGACGAAAGCGTTGGTGTCGCTGTAGATGTCTGGGATCTCGTAGTTCCTGAAGTCGACCGGGTCGGGATACAGCACCCACGTCCCCCCGAAGAACTCCGGATGATACACCTGCAGGGCGAGCGCTTCCCATCCGCCGGTGGATCCGCCGGTGAGCACGCGCGCCCAGGGCGCGCGGATCATGCGGAAGTGTTGCTCGAGGTAAGGAATGAGCTCCTGCAGGAGCGCGTCGCCGTACGGCCCGTTGTTCGCCGAGTTGACGGCGTAGGAGTCGTCGAAGTAGGGGGTCGGATGCTGGAACGTCACGGCGATCAGCCGTGGGAAGGCGGCGGAGCTCCAGGCCTGGTAGAACTCGAAGCCCGGCTCCCGCGCCGTGCGTGCCAGCCGGGCCGCCTTCTGCTCCGCCGTTTCGACGCTCGAGTCGGTCGAGAATCCGAACGGCGGGCGGAGATTGAAGTGTCCCTGCTCGTACACCGTGGCGTAGCGGCGCACGGTGTCGCTCTCGTAGCCTCGCGGCAGCAGGACCGTGGCTCCCAGGTAAATGGGCCGGCCCCACCAGGCGGTGAGGATCTTGCTCTGGATCTTGATGTGCTTCACCCACTTGGTGTCGGGCGGTAGCTCGATCGGCGGCAACGCGCGCGTGAGCTCGAGCCGCACCGTGTCTGGGCGCGCCGGATCGAGGTGCACCTTGCGCACCTCGCTCACCAGATTCCCGGGGGACTTGTTGAACTGCTGTCCCTCCCACTGGTCGTCGTGCAGCCACACCGTGTGCCCGTCGGCGCGGTGAAACTCGGAGTAGACGTTGAGGAGCCCCTGCACGTAGTAGTCGCCCGCGGGGATTTCCTTGAGGCCTGCCACCGGATACCCGAGGGTGGCGCCCTCGATCACGCCGGGGGTGCCGGCCGCGAGCGCCGTCACGTCGACGCCGAAGAATGGGGTGCAGTCGCTCTCGTGCCGTACCTGCAGGCGGGGCTCGACGTCGTCGCCGCGACTCACGAACAGGTACATGCGGCCGGTCACGGGACCGGCCCGGAGCGCCGCCGGCACGGTGATCTCGACCCGCGGGCCTTGCGCTCGAGCCGGAGAGCCGCCGGCGAGGGCGAGCAGCAACAGGAGGGTGGCGGAACGCAACTGGGGAGTCCTGAAGAGGGCGCGCTAGTGTGGCCCCAAACGGGCCGATCCGCAAGCGCCGCGGTTGCGCTCAGCGCGCGGCGAGACCCAGGACGGCCCGGGCGACGCGCAGCACGATCGGTGCGACGTCCGCGGGCGTGCGTTGCGGACCGGCGAGCAGGTCGAACATCGGGAAGCCGGTGAGCGCGAACAGCAGGTCGATGGTCTCGTCCTGTGCCTCGGCCGCGGCCCCGCCGGACCGCTGGCCCAGCCGCGGCACGATCACCCGCAGCCCCTGGCGCCGCCACTCTTGGCGGGCGCGCAAGGTGCGGTCGAGCCCTGTGTCGAGCGCCGCCAGCGCCTGCAGCCGCCTGTGGATCGGCCGGTGTGCCGTCCAGAAGCGCGCGAAGGTCGTCACGAATCGCGCGAGCGCCTCCTCCGGATCGGGCTGGCGGAAGGCATCTGCCAGGTCCCACATCCCGCCCTGGCGGGCGAGATCGTCGAACAGCGCCTCGAGCAGCTTGGACCGCGTGCCGAAGCGCTGGTACACGGTCACCCGTGTCACGCGCGCCCGCCGGGCGAGCGCCTCGATGCTGAAATCGGGGTTTCCCCGCGCGACGAGCAACGCGCGCGCGGCCTTGAGGATCCGGGCCTGGGTGCGTTCGACCGCCGCCTGGCGGCGGCCCAGGTGATAGCTGCGGCGTGGCATGCGACGGGATGGCGTGATAGGAACAATTTAACTATACACATCGTATAGTCAAATGTACTCCAACCGAGGTGGTTCATGGTCTGGCTGCGCTTGCTGCACATCGTCGCGGGAGTGTTCTGGGTCGGCTCGGCCGTATTCGTAGGACTGTTCCTCTTGCCCACCGCCCGCGCCGCGGGCCCCGAAGGCGGCCGCTTCATGGCGCGTCTGATGCAGCGCACGGGCCCCGTGCTCGGCATCGCCATGCTGCTGACGATCGTCCCCGGATTCATCATGTACGGCCGGCTCTCGGCCGGCTTCAACCGGGCGTGGGTGACGTCGCGGCCCGGGCTCGCACTCGCCACGGGCGCGATCGCGTCGATCCTGGCCGTGGTGATCGGCGCGGTCGTGAACGGACCGGCCGGCGCGAAGATCGCCGCCCTCCTGAGGGACACCCAGGGTGGCGCACTGACCGCGGCGCAGGCGGCACAGCTCGCGACGCTGCAGACCCGCGTCGAGCGGGTGGCGCGGTTGGTGGCTCTCCTGCTTCTCCTCGCAGCCGGGGCGATGGCCGTCGCCCGCTATTTGTGAGCGCGCTCGCGGGAAAGGTCGCGCTCGTCACCGGCAGCTCGCGCGGCATCGGGGCCGCGCGCTCGTCGACCTGCATCCGGTCAGGCGTCTGGGCACGCCGGACGATGTGGCGCGCGCGGCACTGTTTCTCGCTTCGGACGAGGCCGGTTGGATCAGCGGCATCGTGCTCGATGTGGCAGGTGGAGCGGTGATGGTGTGATTCGGCGCTTGGCCCTCACCTGGATTCGCCCCGCTCGGCGCGGTAGCTTGGGGTTCGCCGCCCAGGGGCTGGCCCTGCTGGGCACGCTTGGGGGGGACGAATGACGTCGCACGACCATGACCGCCAGGTCGACTACATCGAGTTCGGCGCCAGCGATATCGGCCGGACCAAGCAATTCTATCAGCAGGTCTTCGGCTGGGAGTTCCAGGATTACGGACCGGACTACACGAGCTTCCGGGATGGTCGGTTGAGCGGCGGGTTCACGAAGGACGCCCCGGTCCGCCCGGCCAATCCACTGGTGGTGATCTACGCCAGCCAGCTGGAAGCGATCGAAGCGCAGATCAAGCAGGCCGGCGGTAAGATCGTGCGCCAGACGTATTCGTTCCCGGGCGGCCGCCGGTTCCATTTCAGCGATCCGTGCGGGAACGAGCTCGCCGTGTGGACGGACCGGTAGGCCAACCGGCCTCCAATTGCTGGCGCGACCTGCCGTCGCGGATATGTTGAAGCACCAGCTCAGGAGCTTCACCATGCCGACGTCTCGCGCCGGGGGATCCGCCCGGCGTGGCTGATTTGCGCACCGCGCTGCAGGACGCGCTGGGCCCGATCTATCGGGTCGAGCGCGAGGTGCGTCCCGTGGGGGCCTGCCGCATGTTCGTCGCGCTCCAGGCGGGGAGCGGACCCGCGCTGCTCGTGAAGGTGCTACCCGGAGAGCTGTCGCTCGCGCTGGACACGGCGCTGCTCGAGCGCGAGCTGCTGATGCTGGCCGATCGCCTGAGCACTCCGCCTCTCGTGCCGCCCCGCGGATCCGGCCGCGCCGGCGCGTTCGTGTATCACTCGCGCGCGTTCGTGGAGGGCACCACGCTGCGCGCCTGGTTGGCGCGCAACGGCGAGCTGCCGCTGCGACGGGCGGTCGAGATCCTGCGCGACATTCTCACTGCGCTGGCCCACGCGCACGCCGCGCACATCGCCCACGGCGACCTGAAGCCCGAAAACGTTTTGCTCACGGAGGGCCACACGCTGGTGGCCGACACGGGAATCGTAGGGGCGGTGGAGCGCTCTCTGCCGCGCGGCACGCCCGGCGTGGTCGCGGGCGCGCTGTGCGCCGCGACGTACGTCGCGCCGGAGCGGCGGGCCCCCGGGAGCAAGAACGGCGCGGCGGCGGCCGCCCCGGCCGACGACATGTTCGCCGTCGGCGTGCTCGTGCACGAGATGCTGACGGGGCGCCCCCCGGCCCCCGAATCGGAGCCGCTCGAGGAGGTCCGCTCGGTGCCCCAGTGGCTGGCGGAGTTGGAGCGGCGCTGTCTGGCGCCGGACCCCGGCGAGCGCTGGCGGGACGGTGGAGCGGCGCTCGCGGCCATGAGCTGACGCGCCGCCCGTCAGCCGCTGGCGCCCGAGTACCGCTTGAGCGCGGTGCGCCACAGCAGCCGGGTGAGCGCGAACGCGACGCCCGCCACGGCGGCCGCGACGAGCGCGAACCCGGGCTCGAGTCTGCCCGTGAGTGCCGACGCCGGAATCGTCGTGGTCCAGGCGATCGGAATCAGGTACACGAAGACGAATCGCAGCGCGCCGGGATAGGCCGACACCGGATAGCGGGCGCCCTCGTACACCGCGTCGAACAGCACCGAGAGGTTCTCGACCGACACGAACCAAAACGCCAGACTCATCAGCGCCACCCACAGCGCGTACACGACCACTACGGCAGCCGCAAGAGCCAAGCCGAACGCCGCAAGTTGGACCACCGACGGCACGCGACCCAGGCGGTGCAGGGCGTACCCCGCCAGCGTAAGCCCGAGCACCACGTCGGTGAGTCGCCACACGTCGAGGCGGCGGAACGAGACGAACCCCTGCGCGTCCACCGGCTTGGCGAGCACGAGGTCGAGACCGCCGCTTTTCACCTCTCCCGCGAGCCGACCGATGCCCGGGCGCAGCACGGCTTCGATCACGCCGGTGAGCGTGTTGAACACGCCCAGCAGTACGACGACCTCCCAGTAGTCCCAGTCTCCCAGGCGCGTGGTGTGCCGGAAGAACACCGCCAGCGTGAGCAGCGCCGTGCCGATCCAGAAGGTCGTGCCGAGCAGACTCGCCACGAAGTTGGCGCGGTACTGGAGCTCTTCGGCGACGTTGAGGCGCCAGAGGGCGACCAGAATCCGGATTGCGGATTGCGGAATGCGGAATGTCATGGCCAAGGTCGTGCCTCCAGGCTTGCCTCCTCGCTCGACCTCCCACTGCAATTCCGCAATCCGCATTCCGCATTCCGCACTTGTCACCCCCCTACCGCGCCATAGCGCCGCAACCCACGTGTCCAGGCCAGCCGATACGCACCCACCCATACCGCGAGCCACACGACCTGCCCGACGAATCCCTGCAGCAGCGCCGCGCCGTGCACCGCACCCGTGAGCAGGTCCACGGGGAACGCCAGCATGTAGGGGAACCAGAGAAACCCCGCCACGCGCGCGACGGCGGGGGGGAGCAGGGCGAGCGGCGCGAGCCGTCCGGAGAGGAACAGCGAGATCCCGGCGTGCAGCTCCATGATGGCAGTGGCGCGCGTGGTCCAGAACGCCAGCAGCCCCGTGGCGAAGCTGATGAAGAACCGCAGCGCCGCGGCGAGCAGCACGGCCGCCGCGGTGAGCGCCCACCGGCCGGCCCCGAACGGCAGCCGCACCGCGGGCCAGGCCGCCGCGACGATGAGCCACACCACGAGAATCATGCCGGCCGTACGCGCCTTGTAGGCGAGGTTTTCCGCCACCGCCTCGTGCGCGGGGTGAATCGGTCGCGCCAGCCGGAAGTTCAGCTCACCTTCGCGGATCCAGGAGTCCAGGTACCACGAGTCCCACGCGATGGTGAGCTGGTTCACGAGCATCAGGGCGAAGAAGTAGCGCGCGAAGTCGGCGCGCGCATACCCCTGCACCGGGCCGTCCGCCGCGATCGCCCACCAGATGCCGAGCGCCACGGCCGGCTCGGTCACGCCCCAGAGCAGCCACAGCACGATGGACGCGCGGTACTGCAGGTCCTGCAGCCACGCGGCCCGCAGCAAGGCGCCGTAGCGCCGCAGCCAATCGACCGTCCGGGTCATCGGTCCGCCCCCAACCCCTGGGCAAACGCCTGGCGGATCACATCCTCGATGGGCGGATCCTCGATCGACAGGTCGGCCACGGGAAGCGCGGCCAGGAGCCGGGCGCTGGTCGCGGCCGCCTCGTCGCGCCGTACTTCGAGCACCGCGTTGGGAAAATGGAAGCTCTTGACGGTCCCGAACGCGGCGAGCGTCTCGGCGGTGACACCGTCGCCGGGGCCGAGCACCAGCTCGATCCGCTTGATGCGCGCGATCCGCGCCACCAGGGCGTCGAGGGCGCCATCGTACAGGAGGTGCCCGCGGTTGATGATGAGGACCCGCGACGCGAGCGCCGTCACGTCCTGCATATAGTGGGACGTGAGCAGCACCGTGGCGCCGTGCCGTTCCCGATACTGCGTCAGGAAGCCGCGGATCGCCTCCTGGGCGGTGACGTCGAGGCCCAGCGTGGGCTCATCGAGGAACAAGAGCGGCGGGCGATGCAGCAGCGCGGCGGCGAGCTCGCACTTCATGCGCTCGCCCAGCGACAGCTGGCGCACCGGCTTCTCCAGTACGTCGCGGAGCTCGAGCAGGTCGACCAGCTCCGCGAGCCGCTCCCCGTACGCCGCCTCCGCGATGTCGTAAATGGCGCGGTTCAAGAGAAAGGTCTCTTCGGGCGGCAGGTCCCACACGAGCTGCTGCCGGTTGCCGAGCACCAGGGCGATGCGGCGCTTGAAGTCGCGCCCGCCGGTCCAGGGCACGACCCCCGCCACCTCGACCCGGCCGGTCGTCGGGTACAGCAGCCCGGTCAGCATCTTGAGGGTGGTCGTCTTGCCGGCGCCGTTGGGCCCGAGGAACGCCACGATCTCCCCCGGCTCGATCCGGAACGTCACGTCGCGCACCGCATGGACGTCGCGATAGCGGGGCCGCACCAGCGCCGCGAGCGCGCCCTTCAAGCCCGGGTCGCGCACTTTGACGCGGAACGTCTTGCTCAGCCGCTCGGCCGTGACGATCGGTGGCATGGGTGTGGGGAATCTAGCGAGGGATCTGGCGCGCCCGGCCGACGCCCCCCTACCTTGGGGCCCGGAGGCACTCATGGCCGGCATCGTGCGGCGCGGTCTGTCCATCGCCGTCAAGCTCCCGCTCCTCATCGCGGGTCTGGTGGTTGCCGTGACGCTCAGCTACGGCTGGGCGGCGTATCAGACGGTACGTCGCTCCACGGCGACGGCGGTCGCCAGCCGGCTCGGCACGGTCGTCGACCAGCTCGCAGGCACGCTCAAGGCCTCCCGCGTCCAGCTCCTCACCACCGCCCGGACCGTGGCCGACAGCCCGGCGGTGCGCGCGTACGCCCTCGAGCCCGGTGATTCCCGACGCGCCGCCGCACAGGCGGCGCTCCGCAGCCCGCAGGCCCAGCAGGTCGCCGCCACCGAGCTCTGGAGCGCGGACCGGCGCCGGCTGCTGGCGGTGGGCGACGCGGATCCATGGAGCAAGGAGGCCGCCGCCCGCGCGGTGCTCGCCGCCGCGGCCGGCAGCGATTCCGGCGCGGTCGGCGAGTTCTTTCCGGTGGGGGACTCCCTCGGGTACGCCGTGGCGGCACCCGTCGTCGCCGGGTCGCG
This sequence comes from Gemmatimonadota bacterium, assembly GCA_003222055.1. GTDB lineage: Bacteria > Gemmatimonadota > Gemmatimonadetes > Gemmatimonadales > GWC2-71-9 > AG41. Next base: position 33,028 of record QHUT01000068.1, on the reverse strand, counting down.
CGTCCGCGGCTACGTGGTCCAGTGGCATCGCATCGCGCAGTCGCCGGACACCCGCGAGCAGAACAGTCGCCTGAGCCGTCTCATCGGCTCCGATGCGCACTTCTTCATCGGCAACGCGGCGGATGACGTGTGGACGGACCTGGCCCGGCGCGTGCCTCCACCGCCCGTCGACGTGACCCACGCGAGCGGCGTGCTCCGCTACGAGCGTGCCGGAGCCGGGCCCGTACTCGCGAGTGCGCGCCTCGTTCCGCGGACACCGTGGGTACTGCTGGTGGAGTTTCCGCGTGACGTCGTCCTCGCTCCGGCGCGGCAGTTCCTCGGCCGGCTGATCCTGATCGGCGCGGCGATTCTCGGGCTCGGCCTGCTCGCCGCCTGGGGGGCGAGCCGCACCCTGACCCGACCGCTCGCCCGTTTGACACACGCCGCCGACGCGGTGGCGGCGGGCGACTACGCGCAGCCGGTCGGAGGGCCGCCGCGGGGCGACGAGCTGGGGCGGCTCGCTCGAACCTTCGACGTCATGGTAGCGCACGTGCGGGAGTCGCAACGCGGTCTCGAGGAGCGCGTGCAGGCCCGCACCAGGGAGCTCGAGGAGCGGAACGCGGAGCTCGAGGCATTCGCCTATTCGATTTCGCACGACCTGCGCGCCCCGCTGCGCGCGATGCAGGGCTTCAGCCTGGCGCTGCTGGAGGATTACGGCGACCGGCTCGACGAGGCCGGGCGGCGCTATGCGGAGCGCGTGATCACCGCCGCCCGGACGATGGACCGCCTGATCGACGATCTGCTGGCGTACAGTCGCCTCGCGCGGGCCGAGCTGCGTCTCGTGCCGATCGATCTCGGCCGTCTGGTGCGCTCGTCGCTCGAGCAGCTCGATGGCGAGGTGCGAGGCCGCGGGGCGCGGATCACCGTGGCGGAGCCCCTCCCCGCGGTGGTGGGCCACGGGGCCACCCTGGGCCAGGTGTTCGTGAACCTGCTCGCGAACGCGATCAAGTTCGTACCGGCGGGACGCGTGCCGGAGATGGTGGTCCGGGCGGAGCCGCATGGCGGGCGCGTGCGCGTGTGGGTCGAGGACAACGGGATCGGCATCGCCGCGGAGCACCACGAGCGCATCTTTCGAGTGTTCGAGCGGCTGCACCGCGCGGACGATTACCCCGGCACCGGCATCGGCCTCGCCATCGTGCGCAAGGGCGTGGAGCGCATGGGCGGGAGCGTGGGTGTGGAGTCGGCGCTCGGCAGCGGGAGCAAATTCTGGGTCGAGCTTCCCCGCGCGCCACAATTAGGGGCTGCGTGACGCCCACCCGCCTGTTCGCGGATCGCCGACACGGCGTGGACCGACGCTCCGCGGCCCGGCGACGGGCGGTGGCGACGTTCCCGCTCGAGCGCCGCCGCGTGGTGGACCGTCGGCGCGGCGCGGAGCGGCGCAGTACGCTCGAGCGGCGCGGGCGCAGCGTCCGGTTTCCCGCGGACGAATCCCCCGCCGAGCACCTGCGCAACGCACTCCAAGTGCTCGCGCTGATGCACACCGCGGGCGACCCGGATTTCGGGGCGGCACTGAGGCGGTTGCGGCGTGCCCTGGACCTGCTGGAACAGCATCGCGAGCGGTGACGGGGCCTCACGCCGACGCATGAGATGCGGTACGCGAGGGATGAGTGACGCTCACACGCCGCGCGTACGAGCCGTCGGATGCCAGGCTCCAGGCATCGGGGTCGGCCAGCTCGCGCTCGAGGATGGCGTCCAGTCGCTCCCGTGCGGCGGGGTCGTCCACCGGCGTGACCGCCTCGATGCGTCGCCGCAGGTTGCGGGGCCGCCAGTCGGCCGAGCCGATGTAGTACTCCGGGGCTCCTCCGTTTTCGAAATAGTAGATGCGCGCGTGCTCGAGGAAGCGACCCAGCACGCTCACCACTTTGATTCGCTCGGATAGCCCCGGCACGCCCGGGCGCAGCATGCACACCCCCCGCACCACGAGACGTACGTCCACGCCGGCCTGGGACGCGCGGTACAGCGCGCCGATCACACTGCAATCGGAGAGGCCGTTGAGCTTGGCGCGGATGCGCCCGCCGCGGCCGGCGCGCGCGTGTTCCGCCTCCCTCGCGATGAGGGCCAGGAAGCGGTCGAGCATGTTGCTCGGTGCGACGAGCAGCCGCCGGAACGTCGCACGCGGCGCCCGCGAGGACCCGGTGAGCTCGTTGAAGAGCGCGTGCAGATCCGCCGTGATGCGGTCGTCCGCAGTGAACAGCCCCAGATCGGTGTACAGCCTGGCGGTGTCGGGGTTGTAATTGCCGCTCCCCACGTGGGCATAGCGCCGCGTGCGGCCGTCTGTCCGCCGTATCACCAGGGCGATCTTCGCGTGGGTCTTGAGCGTCGCGACGCCGGTGATCACGTGGATCCCCGCCGCCTCCAGGCTCTGTGCCCAGCCGATGTTCAGCTCCTCGTCGAACCGCGCCTTGAGCTCGACGAACACGGATACGTCCTTGCCGCGGGCGGCTGCGCGCCGCAGCGCGTCCCCTACCGGCGACGGCCCGCCGGGCCGATACAGCGTGAGCTTGATCGCGGCCACCGCCGGATCCTCCGCCGCCTCGGCGATGAAGCGCTCGAAGCTGGCGGCAAAACCGTCGTGGGGGTGGTACACCAGGACGTCGCCCGAGTCGAGCGCGTCGAACACGGTGCGCCCGGCCGGGAACGGATCACGGACGGCGAGCGGAGGATAATCCAGCTCCGGGCGGGGGTGACCGGCGGCGAGCTCGGCGAGCGCACCGAGGTGCAGCGGCCCGTCCGCCGCGTATACGTCCGACGGAGCGAGCTCGCTCGCGAGCTCGCTCTCTTCGAACCGCAGCTCGCGCTGCAGCAGCTCGCGCAGCGCCGGCGGCATGGCGCGCTCGACCTCGAGGCGCACCACCGGACCCCATGGCCGCCGCCGCACCTCCTCGGCGACCGCCTGCACGAAGCTCGCCGCTCCGAGCTCGTCCAGCTGAATGTCCCCGCTGCGCGTCACGCGGAAGGCGTGCGCCTCCACGATCTCGCGACCGGGGAACAGCGTCCCGAGATGGGCGCGCACCACCGTCTCGAGCGCGACCACCCCTCCACCGTTGCCCCCCACGGCCAGGAACCGGGGCAGGGAGGGCGGCAGCTCGACCGTGGCGAAGTGCGGCGGCCCGTCCGGCCCGTCCCGCAACATGACCGCCAGGCTCACCCGGCGATCCGCGAAGTGCGGAAAGGCGTGGCCGGGGGCGCGGGTGAGCGCCTTCGGGGTTAGCAGCGACGCCACGTCGTCCGCGAAGCGGCGTGCGAGACCCGCGCGCTCGCCGGGATCGAGCTCGGTCCAGTCGCGGAAGCGGATGCCCTGCGCGGCGAGCGGGCCCTGCACCAGCGCCTGAAAGCAGCGATACTGCCGCCCGATGAGCGGATGCAGGCGGATCGCGATGGCGTCGAGCTGCTCGGCTGGGGTGAGGCCGTCGGGCGAGCGCTCGACGACGCCGGCCGCCACCTGGTGCTGCAGCGAGCCCACGTCGACCATGAAGAACTGATCCAGGTTCGTGCTGAAGATCGCGAGGAAGCGCAGCCGGGCGAGCAGCGGGATGCGGGGATCCTCGGCCAACTCGAGCACTCGGACGTTGAACTCGAGCGAGGAGAGCAGCGCGTTGACGAACTGGTCGGGTGACTGCCGCGCGGCGTCGAGGGCCCGGAGCGGCAGCGCCGGCACCCGCAACTCGCTCAGTGTGAGCCGGCTGCTCTCGTCGGTCGTGCCGGCGACAGGGCCCGTCGGCCCGGCCTGCTCCAGGGGCGCCGCGGACCACTCCGGCACGAGCTCCGAGCGGGCGGCGACCGCCAGCGCCGAAAGCGTCGTCGGATCTCGTAACACGGGGGAGCCCACTCGTGAGACGACGTCCGCGGGGGTGAACCATTGCAGACCGCCGGGTGGCGCCGCGGTGAGGTTGCGCCGCAGGCGCCGCACCAGCCACACCTCGACCGCGGGGCGCCGGTCCGCCGCGCGCACCACGCCGATCAGACGGGTCTCGCCTTCGACGCTCCCGAACAGGCGGCGCATCGCCCGGCGACACGCCTCCTCGCCGCCACCCGGCTCGAGCGGCAGCTCGAGCGCGGCGCCGCTCCGCCACAGCGCCAGGCGCCCGTGCGCGACCGCCAGCACCGCGATCTGCCTGGCCCCGGGCGCCGTGCCGTCCGTCGTCCCGAGCACCACACGGACCGTCCGCGCGCGTTCGACCCGGTCGAGCAGCGCGCGAGTGAGGCCGTAACGCCGCTCGAGCGCTGCTCCAAAGCGCACCACTGGGATCACCGACCAGGCGCACCGGGAAATTGCCAGCTCGCGGAACACGGGCGGCGGGTCGGTGCCGCGGACCGTCACCGTATCGTACGCGATCTCGAACTGCGGCAGCGGCACGAGGGGGAGACGGGCGCCGCGCAGCTCACGCTCGACCTCGAGCTCGCACACGAGCACCAGCCGCCCCGGGTCGATCAGCGCCCGCAGCCGGCGCGCCGGCTCCGCGTCGCCGCGGAATGCCTCGAGCGGCTCGATCTCGACGGCCGGAGCAACGTATCGCACCGCGCCCATGTCGAGGGCGAGCGTGCGGCGATCGTCCACATCGAAGCGCATGGCGCAGGTGATGCCGCGCCGCCGCAGGTCGCCCGCCGGCGTATCGAAGTACAGGTCGCGGTGAAACGTGCGCCGTGGCTGTCCGGCGGAGAGGCCGAGCGGCAATGGCGCGGCGACGAGCTCGGCCAGGCGCGCGGCGCTCGGCACGTCCCAGCGCAGCTCGCGCACGGAGGGCACCTCGCTCAGCCTCCCCGGCACGCCAGCATGAACTCGCGACGCGTGCGACCCGGGTCGTTGATGGTCTTGAAGAATTCGTCGTAGTAATCGAGCGCTTGCTCGATCCGCTTGGCCTCGAGTCCCTCGGCGCTCATCCCGCGGTACAGCGCGTAGATCGTGTCCTTCCGGGCGTTGAACCGCGCGAACAGCGGGGCGAGCTCCTGCGGTGAGCGGCACGTACCGCGAAACAGCCGCTGACGCACGGTGCGGATCTCGAGTCGCGAGTCGGGTGTGGCGTAGGGTGTCCAAATCACGCCCGACCAGTCGAAGTCGTAGGGGACGGGATACACGACGCCGGACGAATCGCGGATGAGCACGATGTTGTGTAGCGCCGTCACGGCGAAATCCGTGTTGCCAATCATGTACTGGAACACCATCGCCAGGCCCGTCTGATCGAAGTTCAGCTCGTCTTGGGACACGCCCTTCCGAGCGAATACCTGCATGTCGTTGCGCCGGGCCATGCGGTCGTCGTCCTCGACGAAGAAGGCGCGCCGCGTCTCGGGTGCGTGTTTACCGGTTGCGTCCACGTAGGTGACGCGTGTCAGGCGCGCCCGGAAGCTCCGATCGGTGAGCAGGTTGTAGATCTGGTAGATGAGATACTCTTCCAGCGTGTAGTTGGCGTACGTCTGGCCGCCGCGACACTGCACGGCGAGCTTGAGGCTCCCCTGGTGGGCGAAGGGCGTGTGCGCCGTCTGCTCGCGGTTGAAGACGATCTTGAGCGGCGGATACTGGCAGCGCTCCAGCCGGAAGTGCCCGCGCGTATGCAGCTGCACGTCCAGCGCCACGGTGTCGCCCGCCGGGGTGGCGTAGGACAGCACGCCGGGGTGGTTCGGCTTGTCGTTGCCGCGGTTTTTGCCGATGGCGCCGAAGTCGGCTTTCAGGGTGAGATCGAGCGGCTGCGTCGCTTCGAACAGGCGGTCCGGGGCGCGCGCCGGGATGGAGTCGGGTGGCGCCTGGCTCGCCGACGCACCCGTGGCGACACACACGCCCACGAGGGCGGTGAGCGCAGCGCCGCACTTGCGCTTCACCCGGTCGAAGCTCACCGAGCAAGTTTACGGGTGGTGCGAACGGCTCGCCAGCCGTTACCCCGGGCTTGCGCCTGGGGTCGGTCCGACTGTTTCGTCAAGCGTCTCGGGGCCAGGAGCGGCAGTGATGCGCTGGATCGGCGGTGTGGCGGGCGTAGGGCTGCTCGCCGTGGTCCTGTGGGACGCGTTCGAGACCATCATCCTGCCCCGGCGGGTGAGCGGGCGGATCCGTCTCACGAAGATGTTTTACCGGTACACCTGGGCGCCGTGGCGCGCCACCGCGCGGCTGCTCACGGGCCGGCGCCGTGACGCCTTTCTGTCCTTCTACGGGCCGCTCTCGCTCATCGCACTGCTCGCGCTGTGGGCGGTGGGCAGCGTCTTCTCGTTCGGGCTGCTGCAATGGGCCGCGGGGTCGGCCATGACGGTGGCGGGCGAAGGCGGCACCGGGTTTTGGACGGACGTGTACATGAGCGGCACGACCTTCTTTACGCTCGGCCTCGGTGACGTGGTGCCGCGCAGCGCCCTTGCGAAGACCCTCACGGTCGTGGAGGCGGGCACCGGGTTCGCGTTCCTCGCGGCCGTGATCGGTTACTTCCCGGTCATCTACCAGGCGTTTTCGCGCCGCGAGGTGGCGATCTCGCTGCTCGACGCCCGCGCCGGCTCCCCGCCCAGCGCATCGGAGCTGTTGTGGCGGCACCGGAGTGATCCCGGCACCGCGGCGCTGGCCGAGCTGTTGCGCGAGTGGGAGCACTGGGCCGCGGATGTGCTCGAGAGCCACCTGTCATATCCGCCCCTCGCATACTTCCGCTCGCAGCACTACAACGAGTCGTGGCTGGCCGCGCTCACCACCGTCCTGGATGCGAGCGCGCTCATCATGGTGGGGCTCGAGGGGTGGTGCACGCGGCAGGCGGAGCTGACATTCGCGATGGCGCGTCACGCCGTGGTGGATCTGGCGCAGGTGTTCAGCACGCCGCCGCGTAGCCCCGGCGAGCGGCTGCCATCGGCGCAGCTGGCGCGGCTGCGCGAGCGGCTCGCGGTCGGCGGCCTGGCGCTCAAAGGCCGCCCCGACCTCGAGCAGCGGCTCACCGAGCTGCGCCATATGTACGAGCCTTATGTCGAGGCCCTGTCCGGGTACCTCGCGCTCCCCCTGCCGCCCTGGATCCGCGAGCGCGAGCGCCCCGACAACTGGCAGACGAGCGCCTGGGACCGGGTAGTGCAGCTGCCCGCCCGTCGACCGGATGCCGGCGGTGAGGGAGAGCATTTCTGACTCCCCGTCACCCCGGGCTCGCGCCCGGGGTCAGTGAACCCTCTCAGGGCGGCGTGCTGCCCATGCGCACGCCGAGTTCGTCCAGGTGTTTGAGCATGTCCGCCGGGTCCTGGTACACGCGATATGCTCCGGCGCGCTCGAGCTCCTCCTCTCCGTACCCGCCCGACAACAGGCCCACGCCGAGGGCACGGGCGCGCCGCGCCGCCAGCAGGTCCCACACGCTGTCTCCCACCACGACCGATTCGTCGATCGGGACGCCCAGCCGCTCCGCGCCCGCGAGGAAGAGATCGGGGTCGGGTTTGGCGTGCTCCACCTGGTCGCGGGTCACGATCGGGACCCCGGCGGGAATGCCGAGCGTATCGAGGTTAGGCTTGGCGCTTTCCATCCGCCCGCTCGTCCCGATCGCCCAGGGGACGCCGGCCTTGGTGAGATAGGCGAGCAGCTCCCGCGCCCCGGGGAGGGGACGCACCTGCGACACCTGGCGCGCGTAGGCCTCGGCATGGACGCGGCGGATCTGCGCCGCCTGTTCCGGCTTCAGGTCGCGTCCGGTCTCGCGGAACAGCGCGTTCACGAACAGGCCGCCGCTCATGCCGATGCGGCGGTGGATGCGCCACACGGAGAGCTCGATGCCCACGCTCTCGAGCGCCTCGCGCCAGGCGAGCACGTGCTGGTACACGCTGTCGACGAGCGTGCCGTCGAGGTCGAACAGGAACGCCGGGCCCGAGGGCATTGCCTTTGTGCTACGCCTTGGCGTGACGTTCTTACTCGACGCCTCTTTTCATTTCAGCAGCATGTCGTGTGGTCTCGCCTCCCCCGTCGACAGGTGCTCGAAGTCGACGTCGAATTTCGGGTCGAGCGTCATGCCCTTGACGCCCACGTCGATGAGCCGCACCCGATACGGCACCTTGCCGTCCAGGTTCGAGAGCAGCGAGTTGCTCACATACAGGCGTTTGTTGTCGGGCGTGAGCTTCATCATCTGCGCCTGGGGGAAGGCCACGGTGCTCACGAGCTTCGGCTGCAATGGATCGGCGATGTCGTATTGCTGCACCGCCCCGCCGCCGAACAGGGACACGAACAGGAACTTGTTGTCGTAGGAGATCCGCATGTCCGCCGGGATCGCCGTGTCGGCCAGCTTGATCACGCGCGTGAACGCGAGCTTCCCGTCGTTCCCCACCTCCCAGTGCCACACGCTGTTCCCGAAGGCGCAGTTGATGAAACCGCCGCGCGCCGCTGCGCCGTGCAGCCAGCGCACCTCGAGTGGGGCCTTGTCGAGGTGCTCGGTCTGGAGGACCTTGCCGGTTTTGTAGTCCCACGCGACGACTTCGTCGCCCACCTGGTCCATCGGCGTATTGCCGGCTTTGACCGCGTGCGGATGAGCCCAGCTCGACGTGACGATGAGGTTCAGCTCCGGCTTGATGCCCACATCGTACATGTACTTCGGGGCGGGGAGGGCCTTCACGAAATTACCGTCGTTGTCGAGCTGCACGAGCGCTCCCGGCGCACCGCCGTCCTTCGCGCCGAGCATCGCGATCATCACGCCACCGGGCACGGCGTAAAAGGTGTGCGGTCCGGAGTAGCCGGTGCTCGCGGCCAGATCGGGCACGGTCTTGACGAGTTTGGGGTGCTTCGGGTCGGCCCCGACGTCGTAGATGAACAGCCGGTTGGAGAACAGTCCGCCCGCGAAGATGCGGTCGGCGTTCACGGTGTACCCGAAGTGGTGCGCTTCGTTGGCGGGAGCGCTCGTCGGGACGGTCGTGATGACCTTGCCGTAGCTCGACGACGTGGGGCTCGCGTCGATCACGGCGAGGAAGTCGGGATCTTTCTGGTCGGCGTCGCTGGTCCAGACGTACAGCAGGGACTCGTGTTGGTCGGGGCGGAGGCCCCGGACGAAGACCGACTCGTCCTCCGGGCCGCGCTGGGGTCTCGTCACAGCCGCCGGCAGGGCGGCGAGCAGCAACAGGAATGCGGTGCGTTTCACGATGCTTCCTCCGGATCGCTGGTTCCACCGAAGCTACCCGCCCGGCATCCCGCTGCAAGGCGAGTTGCACCCGCCCCGCCGGCGGGCATATTACCATCCCCCAGTCACACGAGCCCGCCATGAAGCGCACCATTACGCTCACCGTGAACGGCGCGCCGCGAAGCGTCGAGGTGGAGCCGCGAGCCCTGCTCGCCCTCGTGCTCCGCGATCAGCTCGATCTCACCGGCACTCACATCGGCTGCGATACCAGCCAGTGTGGCGCGTGCACCGTCCATATAGACGGGCGGGCGGTGAAGAGCTGCACCATGCTCGCCGTGCAGGCGGAAGGACACGCCGTCACGACCATCGAGGGCCTCGCGGCGAAAGACCGGCTGCACCCGCTGCAGCAGGCGTTCTGGGACAAACACGGCCTGCAATGCGGCTTCTGTACGCCGGGCATGATCATGACGGCGGCCGACCTGCTCGCCCACAACCCGAAGCCGAGCGAGGCCGAGATCCGCCACGCGCTCGAGGGCAATCTCTGCCGCTGCACCGGCTATCAGAACATCGTCGCCGCGGTCCAGCTCGCGGCCGGCGCGCGCTAGGAGGGCCCATGGCGACGCTCTTCGGCTCCGGCATCAAGCGCCGCGAGGATCCGCGGCTCATCACCGGCAAGGCGACCTACACCGACGACGTGAAGCTGCCGGGCCTGCTGTACGCCGCGATGCTGCGGAGCACGTACGCCCACGCGAAGCTGAACCAGGTCGATGTCGCGAAGGCCAGGAAGGCTGCGGGCGTGGTCGCCGTGTACACCGGTGCGGACGTGAAGGACAAGCTCAATACCGTCCCCTGCGCGTGGAACGTGCCCAACTGCGATCTCAAGGTGCCGCCCCACCCGGTCCTTGCGGTAGACAAGGTACGCTACGTGGGCGACGGCATCGCCATGGTCGTGGCCGAGTCGCGCGCCGCCGCGCGCGACGCGCTCGACCTGATCGACGTCGACTACGACGCACTCGATGCCGTGGTCGACCCCGAGAAAGCGGCCGCGAAGGGAGCGCCCGAGCTGCACAAAGAGGTGCCGGGCAACATCGCGTTCACGTGGAAGGTGGCGGGCGGCGACACGGGCAAAGCGTTCGCCGAAGCAGCGGTCAGAGTCGAGCAGCGTATCGTGCACAACCGGCTGCTCCCGACCGCCATGGAGCCTCGCGCCACGTGCGCGAGCTACAATGCCGGCACTGGCCAGCTCACCTGCTGGATCACGAGCCAGAACCCGCACATTCATCGCTTTCTGCTGTCGGTGATGACCAAGCTGCCCGAGCATCGCATCCGCGTGATCGCGCCGGAGGTGGGTGGCGGGTTCGGCAGCAAGATCCCGGGCTACCCGGACGAGGCACTGGTGAGCTTCGCGTCCATGGAGCTGGGGCGCCCGGTGAAATGGACCGAGGACCGCTCCGAGAATTACAAGGTGACCATCCACGGCCGCGACCACGTCGAGTACGTAGAACTGTGCGGCACGAAGGACGGCACGATCACGGGACTCCGGACCCGCGTCTACGCCGGGCTCGGCGGCTACGCGTCCACGGCGGCTCCCGGCATCCCCACCATTCTGCACGGCCTGATGTACTCCGGACCCTATACGATCCCGAACATCGAGGGGACGATCTACGGCGTGTACACGACCACCACGCCGGTCGACGCCTACCGCGGCGCCGGTCGCCCGGAGGCCACGTTCCTGCTCGAGCGGATGATCGATCTGTACGCCCGGCAAATCGGCATGGATCCGGTCGACGTGCGACGCAAGAACCTGATCCCCAAGGACAAGTTCCCCTACACCGTCGCCACCGGGATCACCTACGACTCCGGGAACTACCAGGGCGCGCTCGACAAGGCCCTCCAACTGATCGACTACAAGAAGGTCCGCGCCGAGCAGGCCAAGGCGCGCAAAGAAAAGCGCTATCTCGGCATCGGCGTCACGACCTACTGCGAGATCTGCGGGCTCGGTCCCTCGCAGGTGGCGGGCGCCGTCGGGTTCGGCGGCGGGTTGTACGACTCGGCCATCGTGCGCGTGTATCCCACAGGCGTGGTGCGCGCCTACATCGGCGGCAAGCCGCACGGCCAGGGCGAGGAGACGACCTTCGCGCAGATCGTGGCGGACGAGTTCGGGATCCCCGTGGAGAACGTCGAGGTCGTGGCGGGCGACACGGAGGCCACGCCGCAGGGGTGGGGGACGTACGGCAGTCGCACCACGGCGGTGTGCGGTAGCGCGGTGAAGGTCGCGGCGCAGCGCGTGAAGGAGAAGGCGAAGAAGATCGCCGCGCACCTGCTCGAGGCGAGCGAGGCGGACCTCGAGTGGAAGGAGGGGAAGTTCGTCGTGAAGGGCTCGCCTGACAAAGGAAAGAGCTTCGGGGACCTGGCCCTCATGGCGAACGTCGCCTGGAACATGCCGCCCGGTGTCGAGCCCGGGCTCGAGGCGACGGCCTTCTTCGACCCGTCGAACTTCGTGTATCCGTTCGGCACGCACATCTGCACCGTCGAAGTGGACGTCGAGACGGGCGAGGTGAAGATCCTGCGCTACGTCGCGGTGGACGACTGTGGGCCACAGATCAATCCGATGATCGTCGAAGGCCAGGTGCACGGCGGCGTGATCCAGGGACTCGGCGAAGCGCTGCAGGAGATGGCCGTGTACGACGAGGATGGCCAGCTGCTCACCGGCACCATGATGGACTACGCGGTCCCCAAGGCCTCGCAGATGCCGAAGGTCGAGACGGCGCATACCGTGACCCCTTCGCCCGTGAACCCGCTCGGCGTCAAGGGCGTGGGGGAGACCGGGACGATCGCCTCCGTGCCGACGCTCGTGAATGCCGTGTGCGACGCGCTCGCCCCGCTCGGGGTCACCCACATCGACAAACCCCTCACTCCGGCCCGGGTGTGGGCCGCGATTCAACAGGCGAAGGGAGGTACGCCGTGATCCCGACCTCCTTCGAATACGTGCGCGCCAAGAATCTCAGCGACGCGCTCAAGGCGATGGGGAAGAATACGAAAGTCATCGCGGGCGGGCACAGCTTGCTGCCACTCCTCAGGTTCCGGTTGGCGCAGCCGGACATGCTCATCGACATCGGTCAGCTGCGAGAGCTCAAGGGCATCAAACGGTCGGGCGGCGGGCTGAAGATCGGCGCGGCGACCACGTATCGTGAGCTGCTCGAATCCAAGGAGCTCAAGGCGCTGTATCCGCTCATCGCCGAGGTGACCGAGCATATCGGCGACCTCCAGGTGCGCAATGCGGGAACGATCGGCGGGGGCCTGGCGCACGCGGACCCGGCGGCCGACATGCCGCCCGTGATGCTGGTGCTCGACGCGACGTTCGTGCTCCAGTCGAAAACAGGGAAGCGCTCCGTGCCGGCGCGGAAGTTCTTCAAGGGGCCGTTCACCACCGCCTTGAAGCCCAACGAGCTGCTCACCGAGATCCAACTGCCGGCGCTCCCCAAGGGGGTGGGCACGGCCTACGCGAGTTTCGAGCAGGCGGCGTCGGGCTACGCGCTCGCGGGCGCCGTCGCGTTGATCGCCATCGCCAAGGGCTTGATCACGCGCGCCGACCTCGCGTTCACCGGACTCGGGGATGCGCCGTTCCTCGCGCCCGCCGCCGCCAAGCTCGTCGCCACGACGGGCGACGCGAGCCTGATCGATCAGGTGGCGCAGGCCGCCGTGGCGGGCGTCGAGGCGAACGACGACGTGCACGCGCCGGCGGCGTACCGGCTGCATCTGGGGCGCGTGGCGGCGCGGCGGGCTCTCACCCAGGCGCTGGCGCAGGCCCAGCGGCCCGGCTAGTGCGGCTCGACTTCGCCGGGGCGCCCGAGATCGCGGCTCCCCCGGACGTGGTGTGGAAGCGGCTGCTGGACCATGAGTTCGTTGCGTCGGTGGCCCCGGGAGTGGAGTCGGTGCAGGCGGTGGACGACCGCCACTTCAAGGTCGTTTCGGGGTTCGGGGTCGGCACCGTGAAGCTCACGTTTCAGCTCGACGTCGAGCTGTCGGACGTGCAGCCGCCCCGGAGCCTCAAGATGTCCGCCCGGGGCAAGGCGCCGGGCTCGGGCGTGGACGTGCGTACCACGCTCGAGATCGAGCCCGTGCCGCCGAACCGCTCCCGGCTCAAATGGCAGGCGTCGTCGGAGGTTCGCGGCACCGTCGCGAGCGTGGGCGCCCGGCTGCTCAAGGGCACGGCCAAGAAGCTCACCGAGACGTTCTGGGACAAGTTCGCGGCGCGCGTCGGGGAGAAGGACACCACGTAGGGGCGCAGCATGCTGCGCCCCTACATCAGGTTGCATGCCGGGTGCATCTTACTGGCATGCAGCCGTTATCGATCGACTCCGTCCAAACCGCCTTCGCGGCCGAGCGGTACGTCGCCGATCGCGACCTCGCCACCGCGGTGTACCTCTCCCTCACGCTCGATCGCCCCCTGCTCATCGAAGGCGAAGCGGGGGTCGGGAAGACCGAGGTCGGCCGCACGCTGGCCGGTGTCCTCAAGACGGAGCTCATCCGGTTGCAGTGCTATGAAGGGCTGGACGTCGCCACGGCCGTGTACGAGTGGGACTATCCCCGGCAGATGCTCGAGATCCGGCTGCTCGAAGCTCGCGGCGAGGCGAAGCGGGCCGCCACGCGGGACATCTTTTCGGAGGAGTTCCTCATCCGGCGGCCGCTGCTCCGCGCGCTCGAGAATTCCCGCCCCGAGCCGCCGGTACTATTGATCGACGAGATCGACCGCGCCGACGAAGAGTTCGAGGCGTACCTGCTCGAGGTGCTCGCCGACTTCGCGATCACGATCCCCGAGATCGGGACGATCAAGGCCCCCCCAGGGCGGCCGCCGCGCGTGATCATCACCAGCAACCGCACCCGCGAGGTGCATGACGCGCTCAAGCGGCGCTGCCTGTATCACTGGATCGACTATCCCACGCCGGAGCGCGAGCTCGCCATTCTCGAGCAACGGCGGCCCGACCTGTCCAAGACGCTCGCGGCCGAGGTCGTGGCGTTCGTGCAGCGACTGCGCTCGGCCGACCTGACCAAGGTGCCGGGGATCGCAGAGACCATCGACTGGGCCGCCGCGCTCGAAGCGCTCGGCGGTAAGCGCCTCGAGGTCGAGCAGGTGGAGCGAACCCTGGGAGCGCTGCTCAAGTATCAGGAGGACGTGGCGGCGCTGAAGGGTGGTGGCGCCGCGAAGCTGCTCGACGCAGTGCGCGCGGGAACCCGATGACCTCCGGCAACGCCCTTCTCGGCAACGTGGTTCTCTTCGGCCGCATGCTCCGGCGCGCCGGCCTGTCCATCGACGCGGACCAGACCCGCCGCTTCGCGGACGTGCTCGCACTGTTGGGCTTCGACCGCCGGGGCGACGTGAAGGCGGCGGGACGGGCGCTGTTCGTGCGACGGCGCGAGGAGCGGGCCGTGTACGACGCGGCGTTCGACCTGTTCTGGCGGCGCAGCACGGCCGTGGGCGCCGTGTCGCAGGCGCTGCCGCGGTTGCGCCAGCAGCGGGCGCCGCGGGCGGACGTGAGTTTCGGGGCCGACGCTCCACCGGGGGTCGATGTCACGGACGTCGTGGAGGAGACGGTGCGTGTGGGCGCGAGCGGACATGAACGCTTGCGTAAGGCGGACTTCGCGGACTTGACGCCGGCGGAAGCGCGGGACGCGGGGGCGATGGTGGCGGCGCTCCGGCCCCGGCTGCCGCTGCGACCGTCGCGCCGGCCTCGGGTCGGCCCACGTGGCCGGCGGCTCGCCGGCCGCCGCATGCTTCGGACGTCGCTCGGCACGGGTGGCGAACCGCTGGCGTGGCGGTTCTGGCAACGCAGTACCCGACCACGCCCCATCGTTCTGGTATGCGACATCTCGGGCTCGATGGAGCGCTACAGCCGTTTCCTGTTGCGTTTCGCCCACGCCCTGGGGCGATCGGGCGCGCCGGTTGAAGTGTTCGTGTTCGGAACCAGACTCACGCGCATCACGCGCGAGCTGCGCCTGAGGGATGCCGACGCCGCGCTGGAGCGCGTGGCCGAGAAGGTGGTGGACTGGAGTGGGGGAACGCGCATCGGCGCGAGCCTGCGCGAGCTCAACCGCCGCTGGGTGCGACGCACGATGCGGAGCGGAGCCGTGGTGATCATCGTGTCCGACGGTTGGGAGCGCGACGACCCGGCGCGGCTCGCGCGCGAGATGGCGACCCTGCGGCGCTCGTGCCGCCGGCTGATCTGGCTGGACCCGCTCGCGGGCAGGCCGGGCTTCGAGCCGACCACGCAGGGGCTCGTGGCGGCTCTGCCGTATGTGGACGAGCTCGTCGCGTGCGCCAATGTTGCATCGCTCGAGCATCTGGCGGAGAGACTCTATGAAGCAGTGGCTTGAAACGCGCGAAGTCCTGGACTTCCTGAGCGCTGCCCGCACCGCGGGGAAACGCGTAGCGCTCGCGACCGTCGTGCGGGTGCGGGGCTCGGCGTACCGGCACGAGGGTGCGAAGCTCGCCGTCGCGGGCGACGGGAGCAGCGCGGGAAACGTGAGCGGCGGTTGCCTCGAGCAGGACGTGCGTGAGGTGGCGCTGCAGGTGATCCGCACGGGCGAGCCCCAGCTCCGGAGCTACTGCTCCAGCGCCGACGAAATCGCGGCCTGGGACCTGGGCGTGGGGTGCGAAGGACAGGTGGATGTCTATGTGGAGCCGGCGGACGCGCGGCCGAGGGAGCGAGAGCTGCTGGACAGTCGCCGCTCGTTCGCGGTGTGCACGCTGCTCGCCGGGAAAGGGGAAACGGGAAACGGGAAACGTGTTGTGGTGTCCGTCGACCGCGTCGAAGGGGATTTTGGGTCGACCGCCCTGACCACCGGGGTCGCCGCCAAGGCGCGCGAGCTGCTCGAAACCGGAGAATCCGGGATCCACGAGATCGCCGGTCGATCGATCTTCTTCGACGTGCTACGTCCGCCACCGCAGCTGCTGGTCCTGGGTGCCGGTGACGACGCGCGGCCGCTGGTCCGGCTCGCGGCCGATGTGGGGTTCCGGGTCGTGGTGGTCGATCGGCGCCCGGGCTATCTCACCGCCGAGCGGTTCCCCGGCGCCGCGGCGCTGGTGCGGAGCGGGGGCGACGAGCTGGCCGAGGCGACGGCGCTCGACGTCGAGTGTTACGCCGTCGTGATGAACCACAACTTCGCCGACGATCAGGCGTACTTGCGCGCGCTCTTGAAGACGCCGGTCTCGTACATCGGTCTGCTGGGCCCGCGCCAGCGCACCGATCGCATGCTGCGGACCGTCGCCGCGGAGGGCCCGGTGGACGAGGGCCGCGTGTACGGCCCCGTGGGCCTGGACATCGGGACCGACGGCGCCGAACAAGTGGCGCTGGCGGTGATCGCCGAGGTGCTCGCGGTGCGGTCCGGCCGGCGGGCCCGGTCGCTGCGGGAGCGCCTCGCTGCCATCCATGCTCACACCGACTGAGCCGCTGCGAGTGGGCGGCGTCGTGCTCGCCGCCGGCGCCTCCCGTCGCATGGGCAGGAACAAGATGCTGCTCGAGCTCGAGGGCGAGCCGCTGGTGCGGCGCGCGGCCCGCCGGGCGCTGGAGGCCGGACTGACCCCCGTGGTGGTGGTGCTCGGCCACGAGGCCGACCGGGCCCGCGCCGCGCTCGCGGGGTTGCGGGTGGAAATTGCCCTGAATCCCGATTTCACCGGGCCCACCAGCCGTTCGCTGCACGCCGGACTCGACGTGCTGGGGGAGGATGTCGGGGGGACGGTGGTGCTGCTGGCCGATATGGTGCACGTGACCGAGGCCGCGCTGGCGGAGCTGGTGCGCCGGGCGGTCACGAGCGCCGCGCCGCTCGTCGTGTCGCGCTACGGCGACGTCATGGCACCACCGCTGCTGTTCCGACGAACGCTGTTCGGCGAGCTGCGCGCGTGGACGGGAGAGGGGTGCGGCAAGGCGGTGGTGCAGGCGCACACACACGAGGCGCTGTACGTGGACCGGCCGGCCGCGGTGCTGGTGGACGTGGATACGCCGGAGGACTTCCAGGCGGCTCAGAACAGCTCCAGCTGATCGGCCACCAAGCTCCTCAATTTCTCCAGCAGCTTCACCATCGCCCACGTGTCCCGCTCGCAATAGCGCAGCAAGGCGTCCCGCAACGCCGCCCGCTCGCCCGCCGGCAGCTCGGCGCCCTGGAGCATCAGTCGCTGCAGTTCCACTGTCGCCATCTCGCCGTCCTGCACCTTCAGATCCGCGTACGACAGCCCCGGCACGAGCGCCGGCAGCGTCTTCTTGATGCTGAACCCGCCCCCGAAGTCGGGATGGTAGACGTGGTTGCGAATCGCGGGCAGCAGGTCCACGACGCGCTTCTCGATCCGCTCGAGCTGTTTCGCGAAGCGTGGTACGGACTCCCGCAGCTGCTTCATGCAGTCGCGCTCGAAGCTCGCGTAGTACGCCACGACCTTCCTCGCTCCGGCGCACGCCTCGACCAGCGCCTCGGCGAGCGCCGGCCGCGGATCCTCGGGTCCGTCCGCGATCCATTGATGATGTACGAGGCCGCGGTCCCGTTCCTCCACATGCGCGCTGAATTGCACCGGCACCTGCTGCCACGGCCGGCACCCCGGCCAGCGCGGGATCGCGAGGCTCACCGTCTCGAAATCGAGAAACGCGAGCGGTGACGCGAATTGGGCGAGCGTCTTCGTGAGCGTGGGCTCTACGACCATGCGCCCGCTCTGCACCGCCTTCACCTGGCGCGCGTGAATCACCGAAAGCTCCAGGTCCGACGGCAGATCGTAGATCGTCGCGTACCCGTCGGCCTCGAGCTCCAGCGCCCGCTTGCGCTCGATGCGGTACAGCTTGCTGACATGGTGGTCGGGGAGCTTGGGCCAGCAGCGCGCGAGGAAGGGGCAGTCGTACGGGTTCGTGCAATGCTCGCCGATGGGCACGTCGGGCAGTGGTCCCTCGAGCATCCGCCGCTGTGCCGCGAGCTCGTCCGGCACGCCGATCAGCACGGACTCGACGAGCGCCGTGACGTCCTCCCGCACGAACAGGTTGGACAGGTCGGGGTAGCGGCATGACGGGTTGAGATGCATCACCTCGGCCCGCTCCACCTGGAGCCCCGCGCGCCGCAGCACGTGCACTTGGACGGCGGCATCGGGCAGATGCTCGGGCTTGCGGCTGTTGGACGCCTTGACCTCGATCACGCCGTAGCCCCGGGACGTGCGCTCCAGGATGTCGACCCCCACATAGGTCTCGTCCGCCAGGAACCAGGCTTCGTACATCGCCGGCACGCCGCGCTGCAGGGCCTCGCGCGTCGCCGCCACCTTGTTGTCGTACTGGTACTGATGGAACGGGAGATCGATGAGCTCGCCCCCCGGGACGTGGCGCCGCGCCCGCTCGCCGACTTGCCGCCCCTGGGCCAACAGGTTCTGCTGCCCTGCGGATGGGGACAGCTCCGGCGCCTCGGGCTCGTGCACCCGCCACCACAGCTGCTTGTGACACTGGAGGCCCGAGAGATAGCGCGATTTGGAGAGGCGGGAGGGTTCGGAGGGCATGATCGAACAGTAACCGATAACTCGCTACCGCACGGGTACTTCCCACTTGCCGTGAAGGCGGCCGCTTGACGCCGTGCCGGGTCGCTCCGTATAGAGGAGCTTGGAACCCGGCGGAGGAACGATGTCGCTACGCGTTGTGCTGGCCGACGACCACGTCGTGTTGCGGCAGGGCGTGCGCGCCCTGCTCGAGCGCCACGGCCTCGAGGTGGTGGCCGAGGCATCCGACGGCCGGGCGGCGGTCGAGGTCGCGCGGGAGCTCGAGCCGGACGTCGCGGTGCTCGACATCATGATGCCGCTCCTGAACGGCATCGATGCGGCGCGCCAGATCGTGGAGGCGTGCCCCGACACTCAGGTTGTGATGCTCACAGCGCTCGAGCAGGAGCGCCTGGTGACGGACGCGGTCCGCGCGGGCGCGCGGGGGTTCGTGCTCAAGACGCAGGCGGGCGAAGACCTCGCCCAGGCCATCCAGCAGGTGTCACGCGGCGGGTTCTACGTGGGGGCGGGCGTTTCCCAGGCCGTCGTGGATGCCTGCCGGGCCGCTGCCGCGGAAGACCGCGGCCGGCTGACCTCCCGGGAGCGCCAGGTCGTGCAGCTCGTGGCCGAGGGCAAATCGACCAAACAGGTCGCCGCGCTGCTCGCGATCACCCCCAAGACCGCCGAGTTCCACCG
Organism: Gemmatimonadota bacterium; assembly: GCA_003222055.1. GTDB lineage: Bacteria > Gemmatimonadota > Gemmatimonadetes > Gemmatimonadales > GWC2-71-9 > AG41. Next base: position 13,765 of record QHUT01000068.1, on the reverse strand, counting down.
CACGCGCGTGATGAAGAAGCTGACCGTGCACGATGTCGCCGGCCTCGTCCGGTACGCGATCCGCGAGGGCATCATCGAGCCTTGATGCCCGGAAGCGCCCCGGGTCTTCTCCACGCCTGACCTAGGGTTTTGCCCGGTTCTTCCCCGGCCGTCCCGCAGCGACATTCGAGCGCACCAGCAATGACCGGGCGCCCTAGTCGGTACCGCACGCCCTCATTCGAGAGCACGAGCTTGCCTCAGCGCGCGCCCTTCATCCGCATACCTGTCGTAGTCGTCGCGCACGCCGGCACGTGGCTCACCCGGGCGCTCGACAGCATGCTCGCCCCGCAGGGATACCGGGTCCTGTCCATGTCGAGCGGGCGGGAGCTGCTGGAGCACGCGGCAGACATGCGGCCGGACGTGGTCCTCATGGACGCGAACCTCCAGGACCTGGACAGCATCGTCGTGTGCCGCAAGCTGCGGCAGGCCAGGGCCGTGTCGTGGCATACCCCCGTGATCATGATCACCTCGACGCCGGCGACCAAGCAGCAGCGGCTGGCCGCTCTCGAGGCGGGAGCGTGGGACTATCTGAGCCTCGGAATCAACGCAGAGGAGCTGATGCTGAAGGTCGACGCGTTCACTCGCGTCAAGCTCGAGACCGACCACGTGTTGGAGGAGGACACGGAGCCGGAGAGCGGCTTGTACACCAAGCGGGGTCTCGAGCGGCGCGCGCGCGAGCTGGTCTCGGACGCGTTTCGCCGGCACGCCCCGCTCGCCTGCGTGGCGTTCTCGGTCGAGCCGGAATCGCACGACGCGCCATTGGGGGCGGCGGTGGCTTCACCGGTCGTCGTCGACTTCGCGTCGCGGCTGCTCCAGGCAAGCGGCCGCGCCTCGGATGCCATCGGGCGTGCCGCCGGCGGCGACTTCCTGGTGCTCGCTCCCTCGACCGCTCCCGAGGGCGCCGCGCAGATGGCCCGCCGGCTCTCGGTAGTGATCGAGAGGGCCGGCCCGCGGCCCGCCGGTCTTCCGCCCCTGAGCGTGCGCGCCGGCTTCGAAGCGGTCGGGGATCTGCACGAGACCCCGCTCGACCCCGCCAGCTTGCTCGAGCACGCGAGCGCGGCGCTGCTGCAGGCCCGTTCCGCCGGCAACGGGTCGCGGATTCGACGCTACGAAGCGTAGGGGGTCGGTGCTACGGCGCCGCCAGCGGGACCTGCACGACCGTCTCGCCCCAGTGGAGGTTCAACAAGGCCCGGTCCGCGTCCGCGGCTGGGAAGTAGAACGCCAGCGCCTCCATGAACGGTGCCGCCTGGGGCTTTACCGTGACGCGCAGCGCGTCCTGGGTGGGCCCGGGATAGGGGATGTGGAAGACGTCCGCCGCCTTGCTGAAGATCAGCGTCCACTCGTCGGGGCCGGGGATCGCCCAGATGCTGTACTTGCCGGCGGCGAGGCGCTGCCCTGCGACCAGCACATCCTTGGTGATGGCGATCGTCGTGGCCTCGTCGGCACCCGGACACCACACCTTGCCCCATGGGACCAGGTCGCCGAACAGTTTGCGGCCCCGCGCGCCCGGCCGGTTGTAGACGATGGTCACCTCGGTCGCGCCGAAGGCCTGCATCACCGTCGCATGCTGGCTCTTGCGCGCCTGCGCGGGCGACGCCGCCCAGGGAATCGCCAGGAACAGCGCGAGCCGTCGGGTCATTGGCGGAGCAGCTCGATCAACGCTGCCACCGCGGCGTCGAGCTCGTCTTCCGTATTGTAGTAGTGGGGTGAGAAGCGCAGCACCGTGGCGGCCCGCTTGTCGTCCATGTCGAGCACGCCCGACTTGCGGTCGGCCGAGCTGGTGTTGATGCCGCGCTCGCGGAGGCGGAGCTCGAGCTCCGCGGCGTCCCGGCCCCGGACGTCGAGCGTGACGATGGCGCACCGCTCCCGGCCGCGGTCGAGGACCCGCCCGGCGGGCACGCGGTCGAGCCGCTCGCGCAGCAGCGCGGCGAGCCGCCAGGCTCGCTCGTGGCCGGGCTGGCCCGCCGCGAGCGCGTAGCGGGCGGCGGCGCCGAGCCCCACGACCAGGGCGTAGGCGAACTCCCAGTTCTCGAAGCGCCGCGCACCGTCCGCCAGGCGAAACGCGTCTGGGTCGACCCAGTCGCCGCCGCGCATGTCGAGAAACAGCGGGAACGCCCCACGGTCGAGCAGCCGGTCGGACACGTACAGGAAGCCGATGCCGCGCGGGCCCCGCAGAAACTTGCGCCCCGTGGCGGCGAGGAAGTCGCACCGCAGCGCGCTCACGTCGATCGCCATCTGTCCTACGGTCTGACAGGCGTCCACCAGGTACGGGACGTCCAGCTCGGCACAGACCTCGCCGACCGCGCGCGCGTCCTGCACCAGTCCCGAATTGGTCGGCACCCACGAGAGCGCGACCAGCCGCGTGCGGGGATGGCGCGCCAGGCGGCGGACGCTGTCCGGGTCGACGCCGCCCTCGGGGAGATCGTCGGCGCGCACGGTCTCGACGCCTGCGCGCTGCGCCAGGGACAGGTACATCAGCTGGTTCGATGGGTAGTCGGTGCGCGTCGTGACGATCCGGTCGCCGGGGCGGAAGTCGAACGCGGAGAGGGCCTGGGAGAACGCGACGGTGGCGTTCTCGACGAGCGCGACGTTCTTGGGCGCGGCTCCGACGAGCTGCGCCACGAGCGCGTACGTCTCACGCACGCGGGGCTCCGCTTCGTCGGCCGCTTCATAGCCACCGATCGCAGCCTCACGCGCCAGGTGATCCGTGAGCGCGTCGAGCACGGGGCGGGGCATGAGCCCCGCGCCCGCGTTGTTGAGGTGGATCCGGTCCCGACATCCAGGCGTGTCGCGGCGCCAGCGGTCGAGCTCGACAGGGGCGGGGGACAGCGTGCGCGCGGGCATGCGGGCGAAAGGTCGCGGGATCACCGGCTGGGCTCAAGGCGGTCCCGGGTACCCCGGGCTCGCGCCCGGGGTCAGCCGAACAAGTGCCTCACGACGAACCACACATTCGCCGGCCGCTCCGCCAGCCGACGCATGTACCAGGGAAACCAGGCGCTCCCGTAGCTGATCAGCACGCGCACCGGGACGCCTTGCTGCGCGAGGGTGCGCTGTGCGGCGGCCCGGATGCCGTACAGCATGTGCACCTCGTACCCCCCCGCTCCTTCACCGCCCGTGAGGCCGAGCGCGAGGGCGCGCTCGCGCAGCCGCGCGACGAGGCCCAAATCGTGGGTCCCGAACGCCGCCCGCGCCTCGCCCCGCGCCGTACGCTCGAGCAGGCGTCCGCCCAGCACGCCGTAGGCGGCGTCCACGTCCCGCTTCCTCGGAAACGCCGCCGCCGGCGACTCGTTGTAGGCTCCCTTGACGAGGCGGATCGAAGGCGCGAGGGGCAGCAACGCCTCCAAGTCGGTCGGCGTGCGACGCAGGTAGGCCTGCAGGCAGACGCCCACTCCCGCATGGGCGGCGCGCACGGCCCGATAGAGCTCGAGCGTCGCATCGACGTAGCGCGACTCCTCCATGTCGATCCACAGGAACGACCGGGCATCCGCCGCCCGCGCCGCGAGCGCGAGCAGGTGTTGGAAGCACGCCTTGGGATTCAGCTCGAGGCCGAGGTGGGTAAGCTTGACGGAGATCTCCGCCGGCAGCTCGCGTCGCCGGATCTCGTCGAGCACTCGCAGGTAGTGGTCGCGTACGCCATCGGCTTCATCGCGGCTGGTGACCTGCTCGCCCAAGTGGGTGAGCACGCTGCCGAGTCCAGCCTGCGCCAGGCCAGCCGCGGCATCGAGGGCGGCGGGCAGGTCTTCCCCCGGCATGAAGCGCCGGACGGCTCGGCCGAAGAAGGCCCGTCGCCGGAGGGTGCGGGCGAGCCACACGCTGCGGGAGGCGCGGAGCAAGAGGCGGCGGGGGAGGGACATAGGGATGGAATAGGACGTGGTCGTCGGGCCTGACGCCAGGCCCTACGACCACCGCGACAGCGGGGATCGGCCTCAGCCGGCGGGGGTCAGCCCGCCCGGGCCCAGCTCGGCGCTTCCAGCCGCCGGTCGCTGCCCGCGCGGCGCTCCGGTCCGTCCCACGCTATGGCGCCGACAAGGGCGAGCCGACGGCGGTCCACCGTACGACGGCGATCGGCGGTGGCCCGCGCCAACACTTCACCGGTCACCACCTCCGGGGGCAGCGGCCGGAACGACGACCACTCGTCGCGGAACCAGTCGCGCGACGCGCGCACCGCGGCTTGGGCGGCTTCCTCCGTCTCGAGCAGCGCCATCCAGGTCAGCACGTCGTTCCCCTCGTCCAGCAGATGGGAGGAAACGAACCCCGGAATGCCGCGCAGGATGGGCAAGAACCCCTTCTCGGTGTACCGGGCTGCCTGCGCCACCGTGCCCAGCCGCACGCGATACCGTCTGATCACTCCATGCATGAGTCCCCCTCGCGTCAGTCGTACGTCCGCGTCTTGAACCTGTCGCAATTCCCGCGCCCTGCAGGTCGGCACCGGGTCAGGGCTCGGGGCGCCGGGCGCTTGCGGGGGAGAACAGGCTGTTGCGTATGAGCTACGACAAAATCGTAAGGAACGGCCTACAGGGGAAGGGTCGGGCCGGAGGTGCGATGTCCGCACCCCCGGCTGGCCCGCGTGCGTCAGCCTTCGACGATGATGAGGTATTTCGAGTTGGCCCAGAAGCGCGCGGTGTCCGCGATCTTCACGGCGTGCCCGGTGAGCTTGCCGTCGTGGTCGGGCGGCGTCTCCAGGGCCGACGTGTCCTGGCGCGACACGATGCGGTATTCCTTGTCCGACTGCGGCAACGGCAGCTCGGTCAGGTGGCGCCGGTCGGCTTGGGTGAACTCGCTCGGGTCCAAGTTCCGGGCCGGCACGAGCGTCTTGCCGCTCTTCCACAGGACGAACAGGAAGCGGGCGCCGCCCTCCTCTTGAATGAGGCCCTTGCGCTCGAGCTCATCCTTGGTGCCCACCACGTAATAGACCGTGTTGGAGATCGTGGACATGTTCTCCAGCGTGTCCTTCAGAGCCAGGTTTTCGGCGGTGAGCGTCTCCACCTGCTGGTTGAGCGCGTCGATGGTCTCCTTCTGATTGTCGATCACGCCCTGGAGGTTCTGCATGGTCGCCGCCAGGTCGTTGCGCAGGCTGTCGGAGATCGTGTTGAGCGCCTTGATGCGCGATTCGCTCTCCTTGAGGCGCGGCTCGAGCTCACGCACGCGGGACGTCACGTAGCGGATCTTCTGGATGAGTGTGTCGCGCGAGGCCCGCAGCGGCGACTCGCCGGAGATCTTGAGCTGTCGCGCCGGAACGTTGACCTTCGAGATCTCCCGGCTCACCTCGCTCACGAGACGCGTGTTTTCCGCCACTTCCTGCATGAGGCGATCGCGCTCGCTCGACGCCTGCGACAGGCTGTCGATGCGCGCCTGAACCTCCGGTGACGGTCCCTGCTTGCAGCCTGCCGCGACGAGCAACGCGAGGGGAACCCACGCGCCGCGGGCCAGGAGACGGCTGGTGCGGATCATGTTTCAAACCTCCTCAACGTGACATGGCTCACTCGGTCTGATGCGGGAGTGCTACACCGGAAGGCTCGGTACGGTTCGCCGTGGTGCGGACGCGTGTTCCCTCAACTAATACCGACCCCCATCTTCGGACACAACGATGGACATCACCGCGGCTTGGGCCACGCGTCCGGTCGACCCCCCCGTCTACCTGCTCTCCCGGTGGCTGTTCCTCCGTTTGCTCGGCGCCGTCTACTTGGTCGCCTTTGTGTCGCTGGCGGTGCAAGTCTCGGGCCTCGTCGGCGAACACGGCATCCTGCCCGCCGGCGCGTTCCTCCAACGGGCGCACGCGCAGTACGGCGGCGCGGCCTACCGCCTCTTTCCCACGGTGTGCTGGCTCGGCGCGGGCGACGGCATGCTGAGGCTGCTCGTCTGGGGAGGCGCCGCCCTCGCGCTCCTGCTGATCGCCGGCGTCGCGCAAGCCCCGGTCCTGCTGCTCCTCTGGATCGCCTATCTGTCGCTCAGCGTCGCGGGCCAGGCCTTCCTCTGGTTCCAGTGGGACGGGCTGCTGCTCGAGACCGGGTTGCTGGCGGTGCTGTACGCGCCGAGCCGGCCCTCGACCTGGATGCGCTGGCTCCTGTGGTGGCTGTTGTTCCGCCTCATGTTTCTCTCGGGTGTCACGAAGCTCGTGAGCGGGGATGCTGCGTGGCGCCATCTCACCGCGCTCGATTACCACTTCTGGACGCAGCCGCTCCCCACCTGGCCCGCTTGGTACGTCCACGCAGCTCCGCTCTGGGTGCACCGGGCGATGACGTTCGTGATCCTTGCCATCGAGCTCGTCGTTCCCTGGCTCATTTTCGTGCCCGAGCGGTGGCGCCGGGCGCGCTACGCCGCGTGCGCACTGCTCGTGCTGGGCCAGCTGGCGATCGCCCTCACGGGAAACTACGGGTTTTTCAACCTGCTCGCGATCGTCCTGTGCGTCCCGCTGCTGGACGACGGCGTTCTGGTGCGCGTGCTGCCGCTGCGGCTCGTGGCCACGGACCCCGAGCCGCGGTGGCAGCGCCACGCGATCCGCGGCGTCGCGCCGGTGCTCGCGCTGCTTTCGCTGCTCGCGTTCGCCCGCGAGATCGCGCAGACGCTCCCCAATACGCGCGGGGCGCTCGACAATCCACTGCTCCGCGCCGTCGAGCCGCTGCGCTCCGTGAACGGGTACGGGCTGTTCCGTGTGATGACCACGGAGCGCCCCGAGATCGTGATCGAAGGCAGCCGCGACGGCGTGCAGTGGAGCGAGTACGGCTTCCGCTGGAAGCCGGGCGACGTGCGTCGGCGACCGGCGTTCGTGGCCCCACACATGCCGCGGCTCGACTGGCAGATGTGGTTCGCGGCGCTCAACCCGGAGGGGGCGCGGGACTGGCTCCTGTCCCTGCTGCGGCACATCCTGGCAGGGACGCCCCAAGTGCTCGCCCTGCTCGGCGACGACCCCTTTCCGGACGCTCCGCCGCACTACGTTCGGCTGGTCTATTACCGCTACCGGTTCAGCACGCCGCGCGAGCGGGCCGCGAGCGGCGCGTGGTGGCAGCGGGAGCGCGTGGGGGATCTGACCAAGGCACTCTCGCTGGCGGAGCTTGCGCCGCCCCGTTGACCCCGTCCCCACGCGGTTTATCTTCCCGCCTCTTAAAGAAGGGCGCTCTGGAAATGAAAGCCACCGACATTCGCCGCGGCCACGTCATCATGATCGACGGGCAGCCGTGCCGCGTGATGGACTTCACCCACCGCACCCCCGGCAACCTGCGGGCGTTCGTTCAGGTGCGGTTCCGCAACCTCGTCACGGGGAACACCTTCGACACGCGCCTGGCCGCCACCGACTTTGTCGACGAGGCACCGCTCGAGACCAAGGAGTTCCAGGTCCTGTACCGCGACCAGGGCGGCGTGCACCTCATGGATACGACGAGCTACGAGCAGCACACGCTCGACGCCGAAGCCATCGGCGATCACGGCGACTGGCTGCAGCCCGAGATGCACATCCAGGTGGAATGGCTGAATGGTCGTCCCGTCGGCATCGAGCTCCCGTCGGTCGTGGAGCTCACCGTCGTGCAGACCTCTCCGGTGATGCGCGGGGCCACGAAGACGGCGAGCACCAAACCCGCCAAGCTGTCGAACGGGGTGACGATCCAGGTGCCCGAGTTCATCGCCGAGGGTGAAAAAGTGCGGGTGGATCCGCGCGAGGGCGCCTATCTGGAACGCGCCAAGTAGGCTCGCGTCGCCCACCCGCCCGTTCGGGTAGGGCACGGCGCGAGGGGCGTTGGTAGATTGCAGGCTCCGACCCCGGGGCATCGCTCCGGGGTTCGTTTGTCACGAGGGAGGGGCGTTCATGCATCCGGCCGCACGGCTCGACACGCTCGGGACGGAACAGGCATACGTGGTGCTCGCCGCCGCGAGGCGGCTCGAGGCCGCCGGGCACAAGGTCGTGCACCTGGAGATCGGCGAGCCCGACATGCCGACGCCGCCGCACGTGGTGGAGGCGGGCGTGCGGGCGTTGCGCGACGGGCTCACACGCTACGCCCTGGCCGCGGGGGTCCCGGAGCTGCGCGAGGCGATCGCCCGCTCGCTCGCCGCGCGCGGCGTGCGCGCGGGGCCCGACAACGTCGTCGTCACTCCGGGCGCGAAGCCCATGCTGTTCTGCGCGGCGCTGGCGCTGATCGAGCCGGGCGCCGACGTGCTGACGCCCGACCCGGGCTTCCCGATCTACGAGTCGGTGATACGGTTCGTCGGCGGGCGGCCGGTCTACTACCCGCTCGACGAGACGCGGGACTTCGCCCCGGACGTCGCGGCGCTGGCGCGGCGGATCACCCCACGCACGCGCGTTCTGATCCTCAACCTGCCGCACAACCCCACTGGCGGCGTCGCCTCGACGCGCGATCTGGAGGCGCTCGCCGAGCTGGCGTTGCGGCACGACCTGTGGGTGATCTCGGACGAGGTATACGGGCAGATCCGCTATGACGGGCGGCGCGACAGCATCGCCGCCCTGCCCGGGATGGCGGAGCGGACCGTGATCGTGGACGGGTTCTCCAAGGGCTACTCGATGACCGGGTGGCGGCTCGGTTTCGGTGTGATGCCCGCATCGCTCACCGGGGCCATGACCACATTGCTCATCAACAACGTGTCGTGCACCGCCACGTTCGTGCAATACGCGGGGGTGGCGGCGCTCACGGGCTCGCAAGAACCAGTGGTCCGCATGGTGGCGGGGCTCAAGCTGAAGCGCGACCAGCTGGCGCGCGGCCTGAACGCGATCGACGGCGTCCGCTGCGCCACGCCCGCGGGCGCGTTCTACTGCTTTCCCGACATCGGCGGCGTGCTCGAGCGCACAGCCCTCAGCTGCGAGGCGTTCGCCGAGCGACTGCTCGCCGAGCAGCACGTGGCGGTGCTCGCGGGGACCGCGTTCGGGCCCGGGGGGGCGGGGCACCTGCGGATGTGCTATGCCACGGAGCCGGCGGAGCTCGAGCGAGCGCTCGGCGCGCTGCGGCGCTTCGTGGGAAAGCTGGCACCAGTGCCCGCCGCGTGAGGTTCCCGCCCTGAAGGGTGGGCCCGGAAATCACTGTCCTTGAAGGACGGTGTCCTCCGGGCCCAGGCTTCAGCCTGGGAATCCCGGGACGACTTGACGTTCAGAGGTCGTCCGCTATTCTTAGTCAGACAATCGACGGGTCGTGGTGCTTTGCCGCGTATTGCCGCCACGTTAAACAAGGTGCTAAAAAGCGACCGCCCGCGGCGTTTGTTGCCCGGGTTTTTTGTTGAGGTTCACGAATGACGCAGGCCTCCATCGCTTCGCCGCCGCTCACCGCGCGGCCGCTGCGCTGCCGCAACTGCGGGGCCGAGCGCGCCGCCGCTCCGATCGCGATCTGCGAGGAGTGTCTCGGGCCCCTCGACCCGGTATACGACCCGGGGCGCCCGCTCCCCGCCCGCGAGACCATCGCCCGGCGTGCGCCCTCTCTCTGGCGCTACAAGGAGTGGCTCCCGTTCGACGGCGATCCGGTGTGGTCGCTCGACACCGGGTTCACGCCGTTGGTGGACGCGCCGGCGCTGGCACGACGCTTCGGCGTGGCGCGCGTGTGGGTGAAGAACGACACGGTATCGCATCCTTCGCTGTCCTTCAAGGATCGCGTCGTGGCCGCCGCGATCAATGCCGCCGCGGCCTTCGGCCTCGACACCATCGGCTGCGCGTCCACCGGCAACCTCGCGAACGCGGTCGCGGCGCACGCGGCGCGGGCCGGCCTCACGGCCTGGATCTTCATCCCCGAAGAGCTCGAGACGGCGAAGGTCGTCGGGACGAGTGTCTACGGCTCCCGGCTGGTGCGCGTGCGGGGGACATACGACGACGTCAACCGGCTGTGCGCGCAGGTGGCGGATCGGTTCGGCTGGGGGATCGTCAACGTCAACCTCCGCCCGTACTACGGCGAAGGCTCGAAGACCGTGGCCTACGAGATCGCGGAGCAGCTCGGCTGGCGTTTTCCCAGTGCCGTAGTGGCACCGATGGCGGGCGGGTCGCTCCTCACCAAGCTCCGCAAGGGGTTCGGCGAGTTCGGCGCGGCCGGGCTGGTGGCGGGCGGTGTGCCTCGGTTGTACGGCGCTCAGGCGTCGGGCTGCGCGCCGATCGTGCGGCTGGTCGAGCGCGGCGGCGAGCTCCAGCCGGAGCTGCCACGCACCATCTGCCGCTCGCTCGCGATCGGCAACCCCGCGGACGGAGCGTTCGCCGCGCGGGCGATTCGGGAGACCGGCGGTTGGGCCGCGGCGGTCGGCGACGCCGAGCTCGTCGACGGGATCCGCTTTCTCGCACAGGACGCCGGCGTTTTCGCGGAGACGGCGGGCGGCGTCACCGCCGCCGCCGCCCTGGCGCTCGCGCGGGACGGCCGGCTCGGGCCAGAGGACGAGGTCGTCCTGTGCGTGACGGGCCACGGCCTGAAGACGCTCGAGGCGGTGGGCAACGCGCTCCCCGAGGCGCCGGTGATCGCGGCGCGGCTGCGGGACGTGACGACTCTAGTGGAGGAGGAACGGACATGGCCATTACGCTGAACCTGCCATCGGTGCTCGCCGCCCACACCGGGGGCGCCCGCACGATCGAGGCGACGGGCCGGACGCTGGGCGAGGCCGTGGCCGATGTGGCCGCACGCTACCCCGCCCTCGCGCCCCGGCTCAGGGATAAGGAGGGCAAACCCTATCCCTTCGTCAACTTCTACTTGAACGACGAGGACGTGCGCTTCCGCGGCGGTTTCGCGGCGCCCGTGCAGGATGGCGACGAGGTGACCGTCATCCCGGCGATCGCCGGGGGGTGAGCCCCGCATCCGCGGCGGCGATGCGGGCCAACCCGGCCCAGTCGATGTCGCCCCACCCGCGTGCGACGCCGGAGAGGTAACGGTCCCGGATCAGGCTGGCGAGCGGCATCGGCGCTGCAACGTCGTCTGCCGCCCCGAGCACGAGTCGCACGTCCTTGAGCCCGTAACGCAGCTTGAAGCCGGCCGGCTGGTATCGCTCCTCGGCGATGAGCGTGCCGTAGTTCTCGTAGATGGGCGAGCGGAACAGGTGGCCGTTCACGATCTCCAGCAGGTCGGCGGGCGCGACATCGTACTTGCGTACCAGGGCGAAGGCCTCGCCCATCGCCTCGATCGCCGCCGCGAGCAGGAAGTTGCCCGCCAGCTTGATCACGTTGGCGCGGCCCGGGTCGTCGCCCGCGACGACCACCCCCTGGCCCATCGCGTCGAGCAGCGGGCGGCAGCGCTCGATCGCCGGCGCGGGCCCGGCGGCCACGATCCACAGTTTCTTCGCCTCCGCTGCCTCGGGCCGCCCGAACACCGGCGCGGCGACGTACTCCTGCCCCGCCGCCCCGTGCCGCTCCGCGAGCGCCCGGGACAATCTCGGGCTGATCGTGCTCATCGACAGGTGGATCGCGCCGCGGGCGAGCGCCGCGAGCGCGCCCGACCCTCCGAGCATCACGTCCTCCAGCGCCGCATCGTCGGCCACCATGGTCACGAGCACGTCGGCAGCCCGGGCCGCCGCGGCCGGGCTGTCGGCGACGGTCGGCTGGAGCGGCTTCAGCTCGTCCGCACGGCTGCGCGTCCGGTTGTAGACGACCACCGTGTGGCCGGCTTGCAACACGTGCCGAGCGATGGGCAGTCCCATGCTGCCGAGCCCGATGAATCCGACTTTCATAACTCCCTCCGTGTCATCCGGTGCCGGCCTGTCGTTTCCGAATCCCGCTGTTTAACTCTACAGGCATGGACGTCCCGATGAAGGCGATCCGGGTGCACGCGCCCGGCGGCCCGGACGCGCTGCGCTACGAGGACGTGCCGCGGCCCACGCCCGGCCCGAGCCAGGTGCTCGTGAAGATCGAAGCCGCGGGCGTGAACTTCATCGACGTCTACCAGCGGACGGGACTCTACAAGGTCCCAATGCCGTTCACGCTGGGGCAGGAGGCGGCAGGCAGCGTCGCCGCCGTCGGGCCGGGGGTGACCGAGCCCAAGGTCGGGGACCGCGTCGCGTACACGAGCATCCTCGGCGCGTACGCGGAGTACGCAGTGGTGCCGGCCGACCGGGTCGTGGCTCTGCCGGACGGTGTGAGCACGAAGCAGGGCGCCGCCGCCATGCTCCAGGGCTTGACGGCGCATTACCTCGCGACCACGACCTACCCGCTGAAATCCGGCGACGCGTGTCTGGTGCACGCCGCAGCAGGTGGCGTCGGCCTGCTGCTGTGTCAGGTCGCAAAGCTCCGGGGCGCCCGCGTGCTGGGCACGGTCTCGACACGGGAGAAGGCAGCGCTCGCGCGCGCGGCGGGTGCCGACGAGGTGATCCTCTACACCGAGCAGGACTTTGAGCCGGAAGTAAAGCGGTTGACGAACGGGGCGGGACTGCGGGTGATCTACGACTCCGTCGGCAAGACGACGTTCGAGAAGGGGCTGAGCTGCCTCGCGCCGCGGGGCGTGATGGTGCTGTTCGGCCAGTCGAGCGGACCGGTCGGGCCGTTCGACCCGCAGGTGCTGAGCCAGAAGGGCTCGCTCTTCCTCACGCGGCCGACGCTGGCGCACTACATCGTGACGCGCGCCGAGCTGGTGGCGCGGGCGGGGGAGGTGCTGGGCTGGATCAAGAGCGGCCGGCTGAAGCTGCGCATCGAGCGCGAGCTCCCGCTCGCGCAGGCGGCGGAGGCGCACCGGCTGCTCGAGGGACGGAAGACCACGGGAAAGGTGCTGCTGGTTCCTTGACCTCAAGTCACGGAGAGTGGGGCGTATGACGTTGCCTACCCGTCCGCTCGGCACGAGCGGACTCGACATCACCACCGTCGGCTTCGGCGCGTGGGCCACCGGCGGCGGTGGCTGGGCGTTCGGCTGGGGCCCGCAGGACGACGCCGACTCGCTCGCCGCGATGCGTCGCGCGCTCGAGCTGGGCATCAACTGGATCGATACCGCGGCGGTGTACGGTCTCGGGCATTCAGAAGAGGTGGTCGGGCGTCTGCTGCGAGAGCTCCCCGCCGGCGAGCGGCCGTTCGTGTTCACGAAGTGCGGCCTGGTGTGGGAGGAGCGCGACCGCATGAAGGAAGCGCGCCGCGTGCTCCGGCCCGACTCCATCCGGAAGGAGTGCGAAGCGTCGCTGCGCCGGCTCGGCGTCGAACAGATCGACCTGTATCAGTTTCATTGGCCCGACGAGACGGGGACGCCCGTGGAGGATTCGTGGCAGGCGATGGTGCGGCTCGTCGAGCAAGGCAAAGCGCGGGCTGCGGGCGTGTCGAACTTCGACGTCCCGCTGCTCCAGCGCTGCGAGGCGATCCGGCACGTGGATTCGCTGCAGCCGCCGTTCTCCCTGATCCGGCGCGATGCCGCGGAGCGGCAGATTCCCTGGTGCACGGAGCACGAGACCGGCGTCATCGCGTACAGCCCGATGCAGTCGGGTCTCCTGACGGACGCGTTCGCGGCCCCGCGCGTCGCGGCGCTGGCCCAGGACGACTGGCGCCGCCGCAGCCCCCAGTTCCAGCAGCCCGCCCTGGGCAAGAATCTCGCGCTGCGCGACGCGCTCAAGCCGATCGCGCGGCGGCACGGCGCGACCGTCTCCGCCGTCGCGGTGGCGTGGACGCTCGCCTGGCCCGGGGTGACGGGGGCGATCGTCGGCGCCCGCACGGCGGCGCAGGTGGACGGCTGGATCGGCGCGGCGACACTCGAGCTCACGGCAGCGGATCTCGACGAAATCGCGGCCGCCATCTCGCGAACCGGGGCCGGGACGGGACCGGTGCGGCCTACGGCGGGGGTCGCTGGGGGTCGCT
>QHUT01000113.1 GCA_003222055.1 Gemmatimonadota bacterium | reverse complement strand
TGACCGGGGTGGGCCCCGTTCCCCCGAGGACCGCGACGCCGAGCACAGCCGCGCTGGACGTGCTTTGGTCGGTGAGGTCGGCGTATCCCATCGCGGTCAACGGACGAGACGGCTCGCTGATCGGCGGTTGGGTGGTATAGAGCACGAAGCGCACGCCGTTCGCGGGCGCGCCCGCCGCGGTCGACGTTACATACCGTGCCGCAGTCGTGTCCCAGACGAATGTCTTGCCGCGCACCGTGTCCCGGAAAATCGCGGCCGCGACCGGCGAGGTCGCGGGCGCCCTCCACCAGACTCGCGTTGTCGCGTCGGTGAGCATCAGGCCAGGTGCCAGGGAGGGCGTGACCGCAGGCGCCCGTATTGGCGATAGCGTCGCCGCCAGCGCCGAACCAGCGGGCCCGAAATGTTGATGGAGCGCGGCGAAGTTCAGGAAGGCGTCGGTCTCAAACGGCGCCGTCAGCGACTGAAGCTGGGCGGCGGTGCTGTCGGGGTTCGAGAGCCTGGCGGGCTTGGGTGCCGGCCCGGTGCTGCCACCTCCGCCACACGCTTGCAGGGCGAACGGGATCGCGCACAGCAGCTGCCGCCCGCGAGGAAAGCGAGACATGGCCACCTCCGTCACCGGGGGACGACGGGATCCGCGGCGGTACGGGTCCGCCGCGCCAATGTCGCCGGGATGACGCAAGAGCAGGGCCGAGGGGCTTCGCGCTCAGGGATCGCGGGAGTGGTGCGCAGCAGCGACAGTAGCGTCAAGCGCTCTGGTTGAACTGCTTGGTGAACACCGCGCCAAGCTGTCCGCGCCACGCCCTCGCCAGCAGGCGGTAACAGATTCGATATACCGCAAAGGGCCCGGGCCAGACATCGTCCGGGGCGAAGTACGCCCCCACCGGCCGGTGCAACAAGGCAACCAGGAGGCCGCGCAACACCGCCAGCCAGGAGTCGCCGTCCTGCAACCTGCCGCCGATTTCCTCCAGCACGGCCAGGAACGTTCGTCCCTCGATCTGCGGGGGCCCCTCGGGTAGGTCCTCGCCGCAGGCCAGGCGATAGGCGTCGAGGGTCAGATTCGGACCGCAGCGGGTGCCAAAGTAGTGGCACACGCCCAGTCGCGGGTTCAGCTCGAGGTATTTGTATCGCCCGTCGCGCCCATCGTACTTCACGTCGAGATCGGCGATGCCGATATAGTTGAACCGTCTGCCGATCGCGGCAGCGAGATCCACGAGCGCGCCGTTACGCTCGCTCCGACCGCGGCTGGTGGCTCCGTAGTGCGCCGGCATGGTCGAGAGCTTGCGGAAGGTGAACGCGCGGGCGATCTCACCGCGGGCGTTGAACAGGCAGATGCACTCCCATTGCATCTCGTCGGGGCCGGGAATCACCTCCTGCGCGATGACGCGGCTGAACACCGCACTGCTCGTGCGGTAGAACGCGTCGGCGTCGGCGAGGCTGCGGATGATGACGTTCCTCCACCCCAGGCCCTCCTTATCGACGTGCGTGCGGGGCTTCACGATGAGAGGCAGGCCCAGTTGGCGTACCAACTCGGCGGGTGAGGCCGGCAGCGTCTGAACCGTCTTGGGGAACGGGATTCCGGTGCCCTGCAGGAGTTGCGTGTCCTTGCCCTTGTCGAGTGTGACCTCGATCGCGGCCTGCGGGGGAATGCAGCACCTGAAGTGCCCTTCCAGGTGGGCCCGATGCTTGGCCACGAAATGCACGAGATGATCCGACGTCGGAATGAGGACCGGGCGTGGCTCCCGCTCGAGCTCGGCAAGCACATCCAAGAGGGCGCCCTCGACGTCGGGCGACTTGGGGACGAGGACCTTGTGGCCGTACCGGGAGGCACGCACGGGCTCCAACGGATCGAGCATGACAACGGTGGTAGGGACGCCTCCCGCCTGCAGGCTCCGGACCGCCCCCAGGCCAACGACGTCAGAGCTGAGAACGACCGCCCACGGCCTACACGCCGCGTCATCCATGTCGCGCGCGACCGTTCCCGTCCAGGTGGGTGACGTAGCGTGTCAGCGCGCGAGCCATATACCTCGTCCCCACCACAAAGCGACACAGGGGGCCGAAGCTGCGGGCGGCGGGCGTCCCGAGGAAGTGGAGGCCTGGCACGGACGATTCAAACCCGACGTCCAGCTCGGGATACCCATCGCGTGTGCGGAGGGCCTGCAGCAGCGTCGGCGCCAGGAATGCGTATCGAGTGGCGTCCACGCGATAACCCGTGGCGAGGAGCAGGTGATCCACCAGTCGTTCGGTGCCGTCGCTGAGCCGCAGGCGGAGCTGCGAGCCGGTGGGAATCGCTGCCGCAATAGTACGGCCCGCCGTGATGGGCACCGAGGCCAGGCGCGGCGTCAACCAGCTCGCGCCGGCCGGCCGCACGGCACGCGCCGTGAGGAAATCCTGCAGCGCTCTCGGCGACCGTCGAAACAGCCGCGGCCACGCGATGAGCCAGCTCACGAAGCGTGGGCCCATGATATCGAACGGGGGACGGACGATGGGGCTGAGCAGCCGACGCGCCGCACGCACCAACGGAGTCTGCGGCCAGTCAGGGATGAAATAAGTGCCGGGGGCCCGGGCTATGACCTCGACTTCCGCGCCACCCTCGTGGAGCAGGGCCGCCGATTCGAGCGCGCTCTGCCCGCCGCCCACCACCGCGACCCGCTGACCGGCGAACCGACGCAAGTCGGCGTGGTCGAAGGAATGAGAAACCAGTGGTGCGGGCAGTCCAGCAAACTGCGGCGGGCGCCGGGCGAATGGACTGATGCCCGTGGCCACCACCACGCGCCGCGCGTGGAACTCCTCCCCATCCTGCAGGCGCACGTGGAACCCCCGCGCGTTTGCGACGAGGCGCGAAACCGTGCGTCGGTCTACGTCCGGTACCGCCTGCTGCTGGAACCACTGCCCATACCGTACGAAGTCCTCGAGCGGGGTGGGCTTGGCGTGCGGGATGCTGTGGAGCGCGTGATAGCGATCGAGTCTCAGCTGGCCATCGGGATCGGCGATGTTCGAAGCGCTCGGGCTGGAACGCAAGAACATGCCCCGCGGCATGTGCCGTGTCCAGAACTCCATCGGCTCGCCGAAGATCCGAGCTTCGACGTTCTTGGCGCGGAGGTGCGCAGCGGCGGCCAATCCGTACGGCCCCGCTCCGATGATCGCGACATGACAAGACGCCCCGCTGTCCGGCAGAGTGCCTCCCCGCGTTCCCGAATCCCGAGTCGCCACCGCTCTAGGCAACCCTCATGCCGTGCTGCGAGAGGAGACGGAGCGACGCAAATCGTCGGGCGAAGCCGGCCCAGCCCCCCGGTCCACGCTGTAGCGACGTCGCAGCGTGGCGCGCCACCTGTGGTGATGTGGTGAGCGCGCGCCTGATCTACTGGCTGATTCGCGGTCGGATTCTCGTTGCCGTTTTTGGGTCGCCGCCGTGCACTACCTCTGGTACACGCGCACGTAATCGACGCGCATCGTCTGCGGGAACACCGTCGTCGTATCCGGATTGCCGGGCCAGTAGCCACCCACGGCGACGTTGAGAAGAATGAAGAAGGGATGGTCGTACACCCACCGCCCCGGGACATCGCGCGGCGTGACGGTTTTGTACGGGGTGCTGTCGACGAACCAGCGAATCGAGTCCGGCTGCCACTCGATCGCAAACACGTGAAAGGTGTCGGCGAACGCGCCCGTGCTCAGGTCGTAGGCGCTGCTGATGCCGTTGGCACCCGAGTAGTTGGGGCCGTGCACCGTGCCGTGCACCCGGCCCGGCTCCTTCCCGATGTTCTCCATGATGTCGATCTCGCCGCAGCCGGGCCAGCCGACTTGCGGGATGTCGTCGCCCAGCATCCAGAACGCGGGCCACAGCCCCTGCCCCCGCGGGATCTCAATGCGCGCCTCGACCCGGCCGTAGCGCCACGCCCCCAGGCCCTGGGTCTTGAGGCGCGCCGAGGTGTAGGCCTGGTTGCCGAACGGCTCGCGCCGGGCCTCGACCACGAGGTAACCGTTTTCGAGTCGCGCGTTTTCGACCCGATTGGTATAGAACTCGAGCTCGCCGTTCCCCCAGCCGTTGCCCCCGGTCTCCCGCACCCACTTCGTGGTGTCGAGCGCGGCGCCGTCGAACTCGTCGTGCCACACGAGCCGCCACGGCGGCGGGGGTTGGGGGGTGCCCTGGTCGTCCCCACGGCACGCACGCGTGGGGCGAACCGCGACCAGAGCAATGGCAAGCACCAGACGGGCACATGCTAGCGGAGTGCGGGTTGGCGTCACAGGTTTAGCCTCGCCCCCGACGGCTTGAAAGCGGCTTGACGAGCCTCCCGCTAATTGGGAGCACACCCTTCACAGCGGGAGCTGCTCATGCGTCGTCGCACCTTGCTCTGGTTTCCCCTGCTGCTCGGCTGGTCCGAGACGGCTCCGGCCCAAGAGGCCCAACCATCGTTCTGTTACCGCGCGCGGCCCAAGCCCGCCTGCTCCGCCTTCGCCTTCACGAATTTCGGGACCTACCTGCTGCTGGGCAGCGATAACGCCAGCGGCGATACGCCCTTGCGCGCGGTAGCAGACTGGGGCGTGATGGCGAACGTCGATAGCCGCAATGCCATTGGCGCGTCCGTGTTCGCGAGCCTGGACCGGCTTGGCTTCGGCGTCGGACCCGCCGTCCACTACCGCCGCTGGCTGTCGTCTACGGCGTCCGTGGACGTCGCCCTGGGTGCGCCGCTGCTGGCCGCTACCGACCGCCTCCAGTCGGGCTCGGTGTTCGGCCTGGTGCGGTGGAGTCCCAATCATTGGTTCGCGCTCGCGGCCCGGCCCGAGCTGGTGAGGGGGTCGGTGTTCCTCGGCTGCGGCCCGACCACGTGCAGCGTGCCCGTTCAGTCAAGCATGCGCATGTCGGTCGGCATGGAGCTCGGCTGGGTGCCCGGGCTCACCCTCACCGCCGCGAGCGGCATTGCGACCGTCGTGATCGCCGCCCTCCTCGCCGGGGTGGATTAGGCGTCACCTGCGGCACAGCCGCCCAACCTCCGGCTGCGCCACCTGGTCCGTGTACCCCATGAGCGCTTCGAACGACGCGCAGCCTCGCGCAACCATGGCGCTGTCCCGGCGCGCCGCCCCTACCCGCACCAGGTCGAGGCGCAGCGGCCAGAGCGACGCCACCACCTCGAGCGGCACGCTGAGCACCGCATAGCGGCGCGTCGCGCCGCTCCACAGCCGCAGCGCGGCCCCCGAGTCGCCCCGGGCGAGAGCCGCGCGCGCCTGCAGGTCGGCGGCGAGGCTCGATGAGAGCGGCGCCCCGCCCGCCGCGAGCCGCGCCAGGGCGGCCGCGTGACGCGAGCGGTCCACGCCCGCCCGCGCCAACGCCCAGTGGGCGGTCACGTCCGTATCCTGGACGGCGCGCGGCCGCGCCGAGAGCCGGGCGGCGGCACGCTCCCAATCGCCGAGCGCGGGCAACCCCATGTCGTGTGCCACGAGCAGCCACAGATCCCGCTCCCGTTCCGCCCAGGCGCCCGTGGCGCGGCCCAGCCGAACGCCCGCGCTGTCCACCCAGCCGGCCCCGAGGTCCGCCGCGAGCCCCATGCGCAGCGCGCGCACCCGCTCTTGATCGGTGGCGGCGCGCTGCTCGAGGCAGCGCAGCACCACGCGCGCCGGCCCTTCGCGCTGCGCCGCCGTGCCGAACGCCGCGGCCTGAAACGCCAGGTGCTGCAGCGCCGGGAAGCTGTGCCCGCACGCGTGGTGCAGCAGCGCCACCTGGTCCGCCGCCGAGCCCAGGATGAGCGTGTCCGCGATTCCCACCGCTTCGGCCACCACCGAGGTCGAATCGATCCGCAGGTACTGCCGAATCAGTCGCTCGGTTTCCACCCGATCACCCACCTGGTTGGCGAGCGCGATGAGGTGCCCGATTGCCGGGGAGAACCGGGGGTCGAGGTCGAGGACGCGGTCGAATGCCCCGCGGGCCTCGCCCACGCTCTGATCGAACAGGTCCCCGAAGTGGTAATAGAACTCGCCCAGCACGTACCACGCCTGGGGATAGTCGGGCGCGCGCTCGGTAGCGCTCTTGAACCGGGCCAGCGCCGCAAGCCCGTCGCCGTGGGACAACAGCTCGGCGAACCCGTCGAGCAGCAGGCTGTCGGCATCGGACAGGCCGTGTTGGTGCAGCATGGCGCCCCGCAGCGGCCCGCCGAACCCTTGCTCGGTGGGGTCCACCTGGGCCGCGACGAGGGCGAGCCGCAGGCGCCCGATGGCGAACCCGGTATCGGCGCGGATCACGCGCGTGTACCCGTCGCGCGCCGTGTGGTAGTCGCCGCGCCGGAAGGCCGCTTCGGCATTGAGGTACGCGGCCAGCGCGTCGGGGCCGCCGTTCGGCAGCGTCACGTCGGGACTGCGCGTGAACTCCGGGTAGAGCTGGGCCCACACGCGGTCCATCACGTCCGACTCTTCCAACCCGACGCGACCGGTCGCCTTGCCGCTGCGCCGGGCGCGATTGCCCTCGTACAGCGTCGCGGTCAGCGTCACCGTCGGTCCGGCGTACGACACGCTGCCCTGCACGAAAAAGCGCGCGCCCAGGCGCGCGGCGAGATCGCGCGCCTCTTCGTTCGAGGGCGGCGCGGTGCCGGTCTGCGCCACCACGCGCCCGAAGGAGAGAACCTCGATCACCCGCTCCACGGGTCGGAACCGGGAGACGAAATACTCCGGCAGCTGCGTGGCCGGGTAAGGCGGCGTGCCGAGCACCGCGAACGGCATCACCGCGAGCCGGGGCGGGGTGTCGGACGGCGGAGCCGGTCCCCACACCATCCGCGCCACGCCCGCGGCCACGACGACGGCCAGCGCCGCTATGGCCCAGCGCCGCCGCCGCGGTCGCGTGCGGTCGAGCGCCGCGAGCCACGCGTCCGCGGACCCCGGGCGCTCGTCGGGCCGCTCGGCGAGCGGGGCCACGAGCACGGCGGCCTCGCGGGCGGAGAGCTCCGGCCGGGCGGCGCGCAGGGCACGCGCCAGCGTGGCACGGTCGGCCCTGAAGTCGGCCGCCGCGGCGGTGAGCGACTCGAACGCCACAGCGGCGAGCGAGTACAGGTCGGTGCGGGCGTCCACGCGTCCCCCGGCGATCTGCTCGGGCGCCATGTAGCCCGGGGTGCCGATGGTGACTCCCGGCTGCGTGAGCGAGGTGTCCGTCGCGCCCTCCACATGGGCGACCCCGAAGTCGGCGAGCAGGGCGCGCCCGCTGTCCTCGTCGAGCAGGATGTTCGCCGGCTTCACGTCGCGGTGTACGATGCCGCGGCGGTGGACGTAGCCGAGCGCGTCCGCGATCTCGCGCACGCTGCGGAGGATCGCGTCGATGGTCGGGCGGGCGGAGGCACGCAGCCGCTCCTCGAGCGTCACGCCGCGCACGAACGTCATGATGAGAAAAGTGATGTCGTGCCTGGTATCGAAATCGTATACACGCACGATGTTGGGGTGCTCGAGCCCGGCGCCGAGCGTGGCCTCGCGCCGGAACCGCTCGCGCCGCATGGCGCTGGCCGCGACGTCGGGAGGCAGGACTTTGACGGCGACGATGTGGCCGAGCGTGCGATGGCGGGCCCGGAACACCGAGCCCATGCCGCCGGCGCCGGCGAGACTCACCACCTCGTAGCGGTCGCCGACGGCGCGCTGCACGTCTTCGAGAGCGGGGGTTTGCATGCGGGAGGAGAATGTAGCGGCGCTTGCTGTCCACCGCACCGTGGCCGATAATCGGGACGCGATGCCCGACTCCCCACACCTCGCCGTCCGCGTGCTCGGCCCCGCGCGCGTGACGGTGGACGACGCCCCGGCGCCTCCCGAGCTGCTGTGGCGCAAGCACCTGGCGCTGCTCGTGTACCTCGCGCGCAGCCCGCGCAAGAGCCGCACGCGCGAGCATCTCGTGGGGCTCTTGTGGAGCGACCGCGACGAGAAGCAAGCCCGCCACTCCCTGAGCGAGGCGCTGCGCGTGCTGCGGCTGGTACTGGGCGACGCCGCCGTCCAGGCCGACGTCGATCAGGTGCGGCTCGCGACGGACGGCGTCACGCTCGACTGTGACCGCTTCGCCGCCCTCGCCGCACGCGGCGAGTGGGACTCCGCGGCGGCGCTCGTGGAAGGGGAGTTTCTCGAGGGACTCGCGCTCCCCGGAGCGAACCAGTTCGAAACCTGGCTCGGGACGGAGCGGGCGCTGTGGCGCGCGCAGGGGCTCAACGCGCTCGTCCAGTGCGCCGAGGCGCAACTCGCGCGCGGGGACACGGCAGCGGCGGCGCGGGCCGCGCTCGGCGCCGTGGGCCTCGATCCCACGTCCGAGCCGGCGGCGCGGGCGGCGATGCGCGCTCTCGCGCTCGCGGGCGACCGGGCCGCGGCCCTGCGCGTCGCCGAGCGTCTCGCGCGCGCCCTGCGTGACGCCCTCGACGCGGCTCCCAGCCCGGAGCTGGCGCGCCTGGTCGAGCGCATCCGCGAGGCACGCGTGGGGCGTCGGGTCCTCGCGGCGCCGCCGGCGGCCCGGCCGCGGCCGCCGCTCTTGGGTCGCGCGGCCGAGCTCGCCGCGGGGGCGGCGGCGTGGCAGCGCGCCAAGGGAGGGCGAGGACAGGTCGTGCTCGTCCAAGGCGAGCCGGGGGAAGGCAAGACGCGGCTGATCGAGGAACTCGCCGCCCGCGCCCGCCTCGACGACGCGACCGTGGCCACCGCCCGCGCCGTCCCGGCGGACCGGGAGCGGCAATGGAGCGCGGTCACCAGTCTGCTCGCGGCGGGACTGGCGGACGCGCCAGGCCTCGCGAGCGCGCCATCCGCCGCGCTCGCGAGCCTGGGAACGCTCGATCCCGATCTGGACGCGCGGTTCCGGGGCGGGCGCGTCGGGCCTCCGAGCCCCGCGGTGGAAGTCCGCGACGGGTTCGTTGCCGCCGTGATCGCGGCGGCGGAGGAGCGCCCGCTGCTGCTCGTGGTCGACGACGCGCAGTGGCTCGACGCCGCGTCGCTCGCGTTGCTGCCCGCTCTCGCACGCGACAGCGCGCCGCACTCCGTGCTGTTGCTCCTGGGCGTGGCGGTGGGGGTGCCGGACGCGCAGCGCTTCGACGAGCTGCAAGCACGCTTGGGACGTGATCTCGAGGGTGCGGTGATCAGGCTAGGCCGTCTGGACCACGCGGCGCTCGCAGGGCTCGTCGCGTGGTCGGTGCCGACGTACGCCGCGGACGAGCGGGAGCGGCTGGCGCGGCGGGTGGAGCGCGACACCGCGGGCATTCCCCTGCTCGCCGTCGCGCTGCTCGAAGCCGTAGCGGCGGGATATCGGCTCGCCCCCGACGCGCCCGCCTGGCCCTCCGCCGCGCGCACCCTCATCGATTCACTGCCGGGGAGCCTGCCGCCCGCCGTGGTCGGAGCCGTGTGCCTCCGCTTCCGGGCGCTGCCGCCTCCGGCCCAGCAGGTGCTCGGCGCGGCGGCGGCGTTGGGAGGCCGGGGGGACGTGGAGCGGTTGGCGCGCGCCACCGCCCTCGAGCGCGGCGCCGTCGCTCAAGCCCTCGACCTGTTGGAGTGGGACCGCTGGCTCGCCGCCGACGCGCACGGCTACGTGTTCACCGCCCCGATCGAGCGTGACATCGTGCTGCAGGAAATGCTCACCCCCGGGCAGGCCCGCCGGTACCGAGATCTTGTGGCGTCTCTGCCACACAGCTGAGTCGCAACCTGTTGTGCCCCCGCTCCAGCGCGCCCCGCTCCGCGCGCGGACAGGGCGTTGTAGCGAACTCGCAGCGTGGCGCGCTACCTGCGGTGGGTGTGGAGCACATTTGTTCAGGCCGCTCGAGTGAAGGTCCAGCGCATCAGTGCCGAATTTCGATCCCAGGCGTCGGTCTTCGGCTTTGGGAGCGCGCTCCGCGCGTTCGCGCTGCGCGCCATCCAGCGGGTCATTGACGTCAAGGTGCTGCGGGCGCTGTGCATCAGCGTGGTGGCGCCCGCGTTCATGGAGCTTCCGGTCGAGATGAGCGCGGACTTTCTCGACGACGACACGCTGCGGTGCATGGCGACGGAGGCGAAGTACGATCTGACCCCGGAGTTCCTGGACGAAGCCTTGAGCAAGGGCGACGAGTGCTACGCCGTCGTGGACGGAGACCAACCGGTCGCCTACGGGTGGTACGCGCGTTCGCCTACCCCGACCAGCGGCGGGCTGCGGGTGCAGTTCGACCCCGCCTACGTCTACATGTACAAGGGCCTGACGCTCGACGCCTATCGCGGCCGCCGGCTCCACGCGATCGGGATGACGCGCGCCCTCGCCGCCTACCAGAGCCGCGGCTACAAAGGACTGGTGACGTACATCGAGGCCGACAATCTCACGTCGCTCAAGTCGGCCCACCGGATGGGCTACGTCGATTTCGGCCAGATCTTCGTCATTCGGATCCTGGGCCGGTACGTGACGCTCAGGACGCCGGGCTGCGCGGACTTCGCCTTCGACGTCGCCCGCACGCCGGCCTCGACGCCATGATCCGGGCTCATCCGAGGAAGGAGCGTTCGCACGCCATGCCAGACGAAGCCGCGTTCTTCCACCAGGTGCGGGCCCTCATTCACCAGTCCCGGACGGTCCTGGCCCCCTATTTGAGCGGCGACCACACCTTCGACGTGGCGGTACACGAGTTGGCGCCCATCATACGCGCGTTCCTGCAGCACCCCGCCCCGGACCACGAGCCGCAGCCACTCCCGACGCCCCCCCTGTGGCGGCGCCTGACGATAGGGCGGCTTTCGTTCAAGCGGCGCGCACCGCCCGACACAAGCCCCAGCTCCGACCTGGACTTGTGGATGGGCGCGCTCGCACCCGGCCACGCCCACTGGGACGAGAAAAAGGTGCGCGCCGTCTTCACGGAGGCCCTGCGCCTCGCGCAGGCCGACCACGCGGGCGCGGGCTGAGCCACGTCGCCCGATTGAGCCGATGCCACGGCTCCGTGTCACCCTCACACTCGCGCTCGCGGTGCTGGGCGGCGCGACGGCACGGTCGCCGGGCCAGCAGACCGGCGACACCGCGTTGACGGTGGAAGGGTTTCTCCAGAACGACGAGCAGTTCGACCTCTGGACGATCGTCGCCCCGCTCCCGTTGCACGCCCTGGGCGTGCAGACGTTCGTCCTGCCGCTGGTCGGGAAGGGCGGCCGTTGGAGCCGCTACCGCAACCAGTACGTCGCTGCCCGTGGCCGCGTCGCCCGCGTGCCGGGCGGTGGCACGCCGGGTATCGGCATCGACGTGGAAGACATGAGCGCGCGGGTGCCTCCGCGCACCACCCACCGCACGGTCGACCACGGGCTCACGCTGCACGCCGACGTCACGCTCGCCGTGATTCCCGACCGCTTCGCCTGGCGCGACGCGCAGGGCGGGGAGTCGGGCGTGAACCCGATCGCGCTCTTCACGATCACCAACCGGCGTCAGGCGCCCATTCTCTTTCTGCTGCCGACGAACGATTTCCTGTGCATCTCGGTGACGGGTACTCAAGGCGACTACCACTGGGATTCGACCACGAAGGTGCTGAGTCCCGACGCCCGCCGCTTCGCCGTCCAGCGAGGCGGCATTTTCCGCGACGCGATCCGGCTGCCCCCGGATGCCGCTCCCCGCGCGGGGCGCTACGTCGCGCGCGTCGGCGTCTGCGCCGTGGACGACTACGACATCACGGCGGAGTTCGACGTCCAGTAGCGAGCAGCCGTCGCACCTGCTCGAACACCTGGTGCCACATCGCGCGCGTGAGTTTGCCCGTATTGGTGTTCTGCCGGCTCGGATGGTACGAGGCCACGACGGCGACGCCGTCGGGGAGGGTGGTCACGGCGCCGTGCGCGAACTGCGGCCGGTCGCGCGGCTCGAGCGTCGTCCACCACCCGGCGGCCTTGAGCCAGCTGTCGTGGGCGATGCGGCCGAGGGTGAGCACCACGCGCACCTGGGGGAGCAGGCGCACGTCGGCGGCGAGATACGGCCGGCAGCGCTCCAGCTCGACGCGGCTCGGCTTGTTGCCGGGCGGCGCGCAGCGCGCGGCGGCCGTGATGTAACAATCGTCCAACGTCAGACCGTCGTCGCGGGCGACCGATTGCGCCCGGCTGGCGAACCCGTAGCGGTGCAGCGCCGCATACAGCCAGTCGCCGCTCGAGTCGCCCGTGAACATGCGGCCCGTGCGGTTGGCGCCGTGCGCCGCGGGCGCCAGCCCCACGACGAGCAAGCGCGCCGCCGGGTCGCCGACGCCGGGGACCGGTTTGCCCCAGTACGTCCAATCGAGAAACTCGCGCTTCTTGTCCCGGGCCACGCGACGGCAGTAGCGGCGTAGCCGCGGGCAGCGCCCGCACGCCACGATCGCGCCGTTGACGGCGGAGAGGCTAGTGAATTCTGAGGGGGAGACCGTTCCGGACGCTCCCGCCGACGGTCAGCGCTTCGACCGCCAGTGCGGCGCCGAGCAGCCACGGACGAATCCGCGGGGGAGCGGCGGCGGCGGCGGTCATCATGCCGGCGGCCGCGAGCGCTGTGTACGTGTTGACCTGGCCGACGCTGGGGCGCGGGCCGAGCAACGGATTCGCTTCCCGGAATCCCGGCCAGCCCCGCCGTGCCAGGTCACGGGTCTGGGCCGCATCGACGAGCAGCACGACCGTGAACGCGCTCGCGAGCGCCGTATGCGACGCGGTCCAGGAGCGGCGCGCGGGCAGCTCGGCAATGCCGAGAGTGCTCCACGACATACGCGCCGCAAGCGGCCCCATGCCGCTGGACGCCCGCTGCTGCGACGGCATCGTCAGCAGCGTAGCGGCCACGGAGCGGTACTGCCGGCGCGTGCCCGAGACCAGTGTGAATGTTGCAAGATCCCTTGCAGCTTGCTGCGCGGGGGCCCGGCGTGGCAAGGCGGCAAGGGAACCCACCACGAGTAGCACGATCGCAACGTGTCTCATACGCGGTGTTGCGCATGCGCAAGGGTGGTGCCACGCCCCCGGCCAGTGGCCGTATCCGGGCCACTCGCACTCCGCCACGATTGGGGCGCATCGCGGCTTCATAAGTGTGGCTCCAGTGTGACACTTCAGCTATGAGCGCCTCAGGGCGCCCTTCGCGGCGACTTGATCCTCCCTTTACCGGGGGGTCCTACTGTGGGGGTCAACCTGAACGGAGACGGCACCAATGCGTAACGCCATCACCGTCGCAGACGGCATTCTCGTGTGCGCCGCGGTCGGCCTGTTCACTGCAGAGTGCGGAGACTCGACCAGCGTCGTTCCGATCGTCACGGCTCGCGTGTTGGGCGAAGCCGAGAGCGTCACGGCGCTGACCTGGAACGTCTACCTCGGGGCGGACATCGGTCGCGTGCTCCAGGCGCGCACGGCCGACGAGGCGGTCGTCCTCGCAACCGAAGAGTGGGGACATGTCCAGGCTACGAACTTCCCCGCGCGCGCGGGGGCACTGGCACGCGCCATCGCCGCACGCCGGCCGCACGTCGCAGGACTCGAGGAGCTGGCGCTGTACCGCACGGCGGACAACCCCTTCGAGCCGGCGACGCGCGTCGCCTACGATTTCCTAGAGCTCGTGATCGATTCGTTGCGCGCCCGCGGCCTCGACTACGGCGTCGCCGCGGTGGACCGGACGACGGATCTGCAAGTTCCGGTGATCGCCGGGGTGGACGCGTCCGGGCAGCCCATCCTCGCGGGCGTACGCTGGACCGACGGAGACGCGGTGCTGGTGCGCGCCGACGTTCCCTACACCAATCCGCGCTCGGGCGTGTACACCGCGTCGCAGCTCGTGACAATCGGCGGCGTGACCTCCTCTTTATTGCAGGGCTGGAGCTCCGTCGACGCGACGGTGGGTGGGGAGGTCTACCGGTTCGTCGTCACGCACCTCGCGGGCCAAGAGGTCGCGGGCGTGCAGGTGGCGCAGACCCGGGAATTGCTCGCACTGCTCGCGGCCGAAACGCGCCCGACCATCCTAGTGGGCGACTTCAACTCCGACGCGTACGGGATCGATCCGACGCGCGTTACGCCGACCTACGAAATGATGCTGGCGGCGGGCTACCGCGACACGTGGATCGAGCCCGGACACAGGGCCCTCGGCCTCACCTGCTGCCAGCAGGCCGATCTCTTGAACGCCCGGTCGACGTTCGATCAGCGGATCGATTTCATCTTCGCGCGCAATCTGCCGGCGGGCACGATGCCGGTAAGGCGTGGAGTAGTGGGCGACCGGCCCGGGAACCGGACGGCGTCCGGACTGTGGCCGTCGGACCACGCGGGCGTCGCGGTGACGCTCCTGCCACCGGGCCGGTGGGCCTCTCCCTGAGCGCCCACGGGCCGCCGGCCGAGTGGGGGTGGCAGACCCCAGGAGCGGCGGGGCCGAGGCGGGTCCTAGCGGCCACAACGTTTCCACGCTTGACAGGCCTTCGGCGTGAGGTATATCCCGCTAGGCCTCTCTGAAGGTCGTGCGGATGGAAGGCTGGGCGGCCGAGCTGGAGTCGGGCAAACCCGACGCCGCGTGGGACCTGTTTCTCGACCGCTATCGACGTCTCATCTTCGCGGCGATCCGTCACTACGCCCAAGACCATGACGACGTGATGGACGTCTTCGCGCGGGTGTGCGAGGCCCTGCGCGAAAACGATCTGCGACGGCTCCGTGCCTTCGCGGCACAACAGGACCACCGCGCTCGCTTTTCCACGTGGCTCGTCACGGTCGTCCGCCATCTCACGGTCGACTGGTTTCGGCA
>QHUT01000023.1 GCA_003222055.1 Gemmatimonadota bacterium | reverse complement strand
ATCGGCAGCATCCGCACGACCTGTTCATGGAGCTCTCGGCGCTCTACGAGCGGCCCGTGGGTCGAAATCTTGGGCTCTCGCTCTACGTCGCGCCGGTCGGCGAGCCGGCAGTGGGCCCGGTGGCGTTCCCGCACCGGCCGTCCGCGGCGGACGATCCGTTGGCGCCGATCTCGCATCACTGGCAGGACGGCACCCACATCACGTTCGGTGTCGTGACCGCAGGGGTGTTCTCGCGGAACGCGAAGCTCGAAGCTTCCTGGTTTAGCGGCCGGGAGCCGGACGAGATTCGGACCAACTTTGACTACGCAGGCCGACGGCTCGATTCCTACGGCGCGCGTTTGACCGTGAATCCCGGACCGCGTTGGAGCGTGTCAGCGTGGTACGCCTACCTGACAAGTCCGGAGGGGCTCAATCCCGACGAGTCCCTCCACCGAATCGGAGCCTCCGCGCTGACCACGCAGCCGGTCGGCACTAAGGGGACCTGGTCGAGCGCCTTGATCTACGGCGCGAACGACCAGATTGGGCCGGGGCCGCTCGCGGGCAGCATCGTGCTGGAGAGCACGGTCGACTTGGACGGAACGAACGCCTTCTTCGGTCGCGTCGAGTACGTGCGGAAGAGCGCCGAGGAGCTCGTGATCCCCTCGGTGCCCCCGACGACGAAATACGATGTCGGCGCACTGGCCCTCGGGTACGTGCGCACGGTCGGCACCGTGGCAGGGCTCGCCGCAGGAGTAGGCGTGCGCGGGTCGGTGAACTTCGTCCCCTCGAGCTTGAATGCCGTCTACGGCCGCCGCACACCGGCGGGAGCGGCAATCTATCTCCGGCTCCAACCGGTGGGCGCCCGACAGGGCGGTATGAAGATGGACGGGATGCCGGGCATGCACGGAGGCTCCCATGACTAACCACGCGCCAGGTGCGCACGCCGGGCACGGGGCGCACATGGTGCAGGACATGCTGCGCCGGTTCATCGGGTCGGCGATTCTCACCGTCCCGGTCATCACCTACTCGCCGCTTGGCACCTCGCTGTTCGGCCGCGAGCTCGCGCCGCCCTTCGGGCTGTCGCCCGGGCTCCTGAGTTTCGTCCTTACCTCGATCGTCGTCTGGTGGGGCGGGTGGCCATTCGTGTCGTCCGCAGCGCGCTCGCTCGGACAGGGCGAGCTCACGATGATGACCCTGATTGCGACCGGCATTCTCGTGAGCTACGTGTACTCGGCCGCAGTCACGTTCGGCTTGCCGGGCGAGCCCTTCTACGATGCCGCGGCGATGCTGACCGCCTTCAGCCTGCTCGGCCATTGGCTGGAGATGCGGAGCCGCCTCGCCACCGGTCGGGCGGTCGAGGCGCTGCTCGAGCTCGCGCCGCCCACCGCGCGGCGGGTGCGGGATGGACAAGAAGAGGAAGTGCCCCTCGAAGCAGTCGCTGTGGGCGACATCCTTGCCGTTCGGCCGGGCGACACGATCCCGGTGGACGGCGTCGCGATCGCGGGCTCGAGCTACGTCGATGAATCGATGCTCACCGGGGAGCCGGTGCCGGTCGCGAAGGGGCCGGGCGACGAGGTCGTCGGCGGGACGCGAAACCAGCAGGGAGCGTTCCGGTTCCGCGCGACCAAGGTGGGAGCTGACACGGCCCTGGCTCGCATCGTCGCCATGGTGCGGGACGCGCAGTCTTCGAAGGCGCCGGCGCAGCGCCTGGCGGACCTCGCGGGCAAGTATCTGGTCGTCGTGGCGCTCGCGTCCGGAATCGTCACGCTCCTGGCCTGGCTTGTGCTTGGACACCAAGGCGTCGCGTTCGCGCTGTCGGCTGCGGTGGCGGCGATCGTGATCGCCTGTCCGGACGCGCTCGCGCTCGCGACCCCGACGGCGATCACGGTGGGTGTGGGGCGGGCAGCACGTGCCGGCGTGCTGTTTCGGAACGCCACGGTTCTCGAGGCGGCTGCCAAAGTAGACACCGTCGTCTTCGACAAGACCGGCACGCTCACCGAAGGCCGGCCGTCAGTGACCGATGTCGTTCCCGCGGCGGGCGTGGAAGAGGCAGAGATTCTACGGCTCGCCGCTGCAGCGGATGCGCAGTCGGAGCACCCACTCGCCACCGCTGTTGTCGCAGCTGCCAAGCAGCGTGCACTCGTCGTCGATCCGCCCTCCCGATTCGAGGCCGTCCCTGGTCACGGCGTACAGGCGACCGTGAGCGGCCGCACCGTCCTGGTGGGTAATCGCAAGTTGCTGGAGCGCAGCGGCGTCACACCGGGGCTCGAGCGCGAAGCCGAGGGGCTGCGAGCGGAAGCCAAGACCGCGCTCTACGTCGCCGCGGATGGCCGAACACTCGGGCTGATCGCCGTCGCCGACCGGATTCGCCCGAGCGCGAAAAGCGCCGTTGCGGCGCTCCACGACCTCGGCATCCGCGTCCTGATCCTGACTGGGGACAGCCGGGTCACGGCGGACGCAGTGGCCCGCACGCTCGGTATCGATGATATCCGCGCTGAGGTATTACCGGGTGACAAGGCTGCCGAGGTGAAGCGCCTTGAGGAGCAGGGCCGTCGGGTCGCCATGGTGGGGGACGGGGTAAACGACGCGCCGGCGCTGGCGGCGGCGACGGTCGGTATCGCAATCGGCGCGGGAACGGACGTTGCGATCGAAACGGCCGGAATCATCCTCATGAAGGACGACCCAGCCGACGTCCCAGCGGCCCTCGTTCTTGCCCGCCGTGTGCACCGCAAGATCAAACAGAATCTCTTCTGGGCCGCGATCTACAACCTGATCGCGATTCCGCTCGCTGCCGGCGCGTTGTATCCGTCGCTCGGTATCCTGCTCAAGCCGGCCTGGGCGGCGCTCGCGATGAGCGCGAGCACGGTGACGGTGACGGTCAACGCGCTGTTGCTACCGTCCCTCCACCCGCGCCCGTAATGAGAGGCGTTGACCCTACATCCACCTCCGAGCGGGGCTTGGGCGCCGGGACGGGGACCGGCCTAACCGGGCTGCTGCGGTGGGCACTCCGCGGATCCGAACGAGCAGAACACGCAGCAGTCGCCCGGATTTGGCTCGAGCAGGCGACCGCAGCCGGTGCACTCGTAGAAGTGCACACAGGCAGTCGTAGGCATCGTCTCGACCTTGGCGAAGCCGCAGTGCGGGCAGGTGATCGTGGCGGTGAGCACCATCATTCGGCTCCGGGGCTCCCGGGTGCTTTGCTCGAGTCCGTCAGGACTGTGGCCCCGAACCCGGTGAGTCGAGTGAGGTGCGCGGCAATCTGCGCCGGGCTGACCTGCCGCGGGTCGTAGCGGACGACGCCGAGGCTGTCGTTCAACGTCACAGCGGCACTGTACACGCCCGGAAGCCGCTTCAAGGCGAGCCGTGCGGTTGCGGGGCAACTTCCGCACGTCATTTTGGAGATGTGAAGCCGAACCGTCGCCGTGTCCGGAGCCTGCACGGCGGCCGGCGCAGGCTGCGCGCCGGCGGTCTGGATTCCGCCGCCGCAGAATGGGCAAAGGGCGGCGGCGCCGCCGAGTCCAGCGGAGAACAGCAACGCGAGCTTCATGGATGATACCATTGGAAACCTCCTAACCCAGCACGAGTTTCGACCACCAGGGGAATGTGAGCAGCGGGATGGAGATCATCGTCGCGATCCACAGCGCCCACTTCATGCGGCGACGGGCGATCGGCGAGGCACACAGGGTGCCCAGCTCGCACGCCCGCTTCTCCTCACCTCGCACCACGACGAAGCCAAAGCCGAGCGCTAGGACGGTACCCGCGACGAAGTAGAGCCGCAACGGCTCGAAGGTCGCGGCGAGCCCGGCGCCGCTCAGGCCGAGCGCGACGGCCACCAGGGGCCCGGCGCAGCAGAGCGTTGAAACCACAGCGGCGACAACACCGCCCGTCGCGGCGAGTACCGTCTTAGTGACCGATGTCGTCATGCTCTTCCAAGACCTGTCGCGACCTGGCCGATGGTCAGCGCCATCACGGTCTCCCGTGGATCGTCAATCAACATAAACCTTGTACTATGGTATATGGTCAAGGAGGAGTAGGTCCTCGCCCTGTGCTCTTGTCGCGCGGGCCGTGGCGGGTAGGTTAGCACCATGCGACGTCGCGTCGCGTTCTTCTCCCCGATTCAGCAATCCCTCGAAACCACAGCCGGGCGCCCGGCCGGCGCATTCGTGCGCCGCCGTGCCGGCGATCCTGGGTCGGACGCATCGTGCGGCTCGTGTTGGCAACGGCAAGGAGGAACAATGAATTACAAGAGATGGGATGCAAGGTTCTTGGGCCTCGTCGCGATGGGCCTCGCCCTGGCGTGCGAGAGGGGGGCGCCGACCGCCGCTCCGGCGACGCCACGGGCTGACGAGTTGTCGGCCAGCGTCGTCGGATCGGCACACGCTGCCAGGATCGGATGGGAGATCTTCGGTTCGGCGTCGGACACGGCGCGCGACGGGTTGAAGATCACTGTCACCGGAAGCGGGACGTTCGTCGCTCCAGGGGGCGGCCGTGGAACGTCAGAAGGGGCAGACCGTCATTCCCGCCACGACGCGGTGACCGGAGGCGGAACGTGGGAGACCCGGGATGCGAGAGGGGTGACGGGGAGCGGTACGTACGTCGTCACCGGACTCGTGAGCTGGGAGCGGGCAGCAGCATCTGTTCCGAGTATGCCCGGGAGCACGGCGGGGCTCGCGATCCTGCGGGTCGCGTACGATGACGGGAGTGCCGGGACCCTCACCATCAGTTGCCGGATCTCGAACGCGCAGCCAGGTCGCTTCGAAGGGGTTACGGCATCAAAAGGGTTCGTGGACTTCTTTGCGCCAATGACGGGCCCTAATCTGTTCCACGTTCTTCACTGAGGCCCGGAGGCGAAGCAGCGCATCCTGCGGGGGCGATGCCTTGGTCGCCCCGGCTAGGCCTTGATCGGTCCGACACGCCAGCCCGTGGATCCATTGGGTAGGGTCTCGTACATGACGCCGGCGACCACCACTCCCGAGACGAAGGTCAGCGCGGCGATCGCCGTGATTGCGAAGGGCATGGTGAACGCGTCCGCCAGGAGCCCTGCGGCGATCGCGCCTATGGCGTAGCCGGAGTCGCGCCACAGCCGGTACACACCCACGGCGCTCGCCCGCCAGTCCGGATGCGCGACGTCTGACACGGCCGCGAGCAGGGTGGGGTAAACCAGCGCGGTCCCGATCCCCAAGAGCGTGGCGCCAGCCATCCACGACGAGAAGGAGCGGCCCACGACGAATGCCGTGATGCCCACCCCCTGCACCCACATCCCACTCGCGATCATCCACTTCCGTCCCCAGCGGTCGCTCAGCGCTCCGGTAGCGAGCTGGCCCATTCCCCACACGAGGGGGTAGGTCGCGGTCACCACCCCGATGCGGTCGAGCGTGACACCGCGCGCGGCGAGAAACACGGGGATCAATCCCCACACCATCCCGTCGTTCAGGTTGTTGACCATGCCCGCCTGACTCGCAGCGAACAGCGCACGGTCCCGCCAGCTCGTGAGCAGGAAAACGCCGCCGAAGCCGAGGCGGGGAGCATCGGCGCCGAGCTGACGTGACTCAGCCCGCGCGTGGCCGCGGGTCTCTCGTACGGCGAAGACCGAAACGACCAGGCCCAGGACGGCGAACGCGATTCCGGGATAGAAGGGCGTCGGCCGGAGGCCGTGCGAGGCGGCGAGGGAGCCGGTGAGCAGCGCCGACAGCGAAACGGCGACGTAGCCCGCGAACTCGTTCAGCCCCATCGCCAGGCCACGCCGCGCCGGCCCCACGAGATCGATTTTCATGATCACGGTCGTGGACCAGCACAAGCCCTGGTTGACACCGAGCAGGACGTT
>QHUT01000131.1 GCA_003222055.1 Gemmatimonadota bacterium | reverse complement strand
GGGCGTGTGCTCGTCGGGGGCGAGCAGGTCCACCAGCCGCAGGGCGACGAACGCCGCCCGGCCCAGCCGGGCGTCCAGCGAGGTGCCGCGCGTCGCCCCGGCCAGGCGGCGCAAGAATACGGCGTGCGGCAGGCTGTACAGTCCCGGTGCCGACTCGTTCATGGTGCCCCAAAAATAGCGCTTGTGCCGCATTTCCGCCCGCAGGTGCCGCAAAAACGCCCTATCGCCCCGCCCCGGTTTTTCATACTGTGACAGCAGTGGAGAAACCCCCGGCTCCCGCGGCTGTCGAGCTGCGCCGCCGCGAGGTGCTGCGCCAGGCGAGCGTGGCCCTCGCGGGGCGCACCGTGGCGTTGTGGGAGGTCTCGCCCACCGCCCAGGTCGTCCCGGTGCTGACCAGCACCGCCGCGCCCCGCCCGGCGGATACGCGTCTCGACTTGGAAAGCACGCTGCATCGCTGGTCCGCCCCCATCATCCAGGGAAGCCGCTGGGTCGGATGTCGCCTGACCAATGGCGACAGCGGCGGCCCCTGGGTTGTGGCGCCGGTGCGACAGCAGCCGCCCGCACCGCCCCCCGACGGCGTGGAGCGTCGCAGCCGCGAGCGCATGACGCTCGAGCTGGCCGGTCTCTGCGTCGGCCTGCTGGATTATCCCGCGCCGGTGAATCGCCCGCGCCGGGCCGAGCCCGACGCCCTGCTGGAGCTGGCGCGCCAACCCAGCGTCATCGCCCACGAGGTGGCCAATCCCCTCACCGCGGCGTTGGCGGCGCTCGAGCTGACGCGCGAGCTGGTGCGCGAAGCCGACTCCGTGGATCCGGCATTCCGCGCCACCCTGCTCGACGAGCTGACCGGCGTGGGCGACGGCATGGACCAGGCGATCCAGTTCCTGCGCTCCATTCAGGACCGGGCGCGCGGCACGCTGGCGCGCTCGGAGCGGTTCGACGCGGGGCAGGTGGTGCGCTCGTGCGTGGCGCTCGAGCGGCCGTTGGCGCGCCGGCGCGGCGTCGCGCTGCAGGGCCTCGTGACCGTGAGCACCGTGTTTCTCCAGGGCGATCCCAACGCGCTGTACCAGGTGCTCACCAACCTGATCCGCAACGCCGTAGCCGCGTCGCTCGAGACCAGACAGCCGGTGGTGGTGACCCTGGAGCAGGCGGGCGACATGCTGCGCCTCGCGGTCGAGGACCGGGGCGTGGGCATTGCGACGGAGCACCTCGAGCGCATCTTCGAGCCCGGATTCACCACGCGCGAGTTCGGCTCCGGCTCGGGTACGGGGCTCACCGTCGTCAGCCAGATCACCCGGGACATGTTCGGTGGCGGGTTGGAAGTCCGCTCGACGGTGGGGCAGGGGGCGACGTTCACCGTGAATCTGCCGATCCCGCCGCAAAGGACGCCGAGAAGGCGGTAGGGGCGCAGCATGCTGCGCCCCTACATCCAATCGTAAACCCCGGGCTTGCGCCCGGGGTCAGTAACGTCATTGCTGCTGTTGCCTGGTGAACACCGAGCGCCACGCGCGGTCCAGCGCCACCACCGTGAAATGGTCGGCATCGATCACGCTGAGCGCGAATGCCTGGCCGGGCACCCGCCCCGCGTCGGGAGCGAAGGGGAGGGGCGTGAAGGTGACGAGCGGCTCGCCGTCAGCGAGCGTGCCCGTCATGAATTCGGGCGACGTCCCCGCGCTGTACACGCCGGAGCTGAAAAACCGCCCGCTCTTCTCGTCGAATCCCAGGACGCCCTGACCCTGCAGGGGAGAATGCTCGAGCGCTTCGGTCCACTCGAGCCGCAGGCTGTCGAACAGCTGCTTGAACACCCGCGTCCCCGAGACGTCGGCCGGGCCGTCGAAGTTGCCCGCGAACCGCATGTCGAAGCGCCACGTGCCCGCGAGCGTGCGCAGCATGCCGCGCGCCGGCACGAGCCGCGCCTCGGCGCTGCGCTCCGCGTCGGATGGTTGCGCGGGCCGGGCGAGCCGCTGACCGCCTTGGGCCGCGAGCGTGGTCGCCCCGCTCACCAGCGCGACTATCGCCGCC
Source organism: Gemmatimonadota bacterium (assembly GCA_003222055.1). GTDB lineage: Bacteria > Gemmatimonadota > Gemmatimonadetes > Gemmatimonadales > GWC2-71-9 > AG41. Next base: position 2,468 of record QHUT01000131.1, on the reverse strand, counting down.
ACGACACTCCCTGCACTCATTTTTCTCACCGACGTTCTCCACAGCTTGGGATGCTGGGCCCTCGTGCAGGCGTCATGCCCGCCGGGGGGCGTGGCTAAGACGCGGTCGCTGCGCAGGTTGGCGGCCCGTAGCGGCGACACTCGAGCGGCGTCCCGCAGCAATCATTGCAAGGTGCCGGCAGTGCCCTCGCGAGGGCCGCGCTCACCAAGGGAGCGGGGAGCGGGGAGCGGTACCCTCACGTGGCGGCTTAGGCCTTCGTGGGTAGACCCTTCCGCACCAGTCCGAACAGATTCCCGATGATCAGGTCGGTGAGGGTCATTAGCTCGTCGAGCGCAGGTCGAGGGAGGTACTCGACCTCACCCACGACCTCGAGGAAGCACTCCACTTCGGCTGCCGACCCTAGTGCGATCCGCAGGTGGCGCCGGAACTGGAGGGGCGTGCTGAGCGCATATCCCTCCACGATATTCGCTTCGACGGAGAGCGCTGCGCGCCGCACTTGGTCGAACACCGCGCGCGAGCGCGGATGGTAATAGCGGTCTGTAGCACGGAGCACGCCAACCGAGAGACGGTGCGCCCGCTGCCACACGACGAGTGACCGGTACTTGCGCATTGGTCCAATCTGGCGAATCCGCGCACGGCGGACGCAACCGTAGTTACGCGGCCCGTACCCATCCATTGCAGCGGAAGGGACCGCTCCCCGCTCCCCGCTCCTACGGCACCCTCACCAGAAACACATCGGTCCGCCCCGACCCGTTCATGTCCGACGTGAACATCGCGTAGCGCCCGTCCGACGAGAGCCGCACGAACGAGGCGAGCGCGTAGCTCGCGGCCTCCGTGATGGTGGTATACGGATGGCCCAGCAGCCGCCGCTGGCCGTTGGCGGTGACGAACACCATCCCGCCCGGCGCGAGCCAGCCGTCGCCCGCGGGCGGGGCGAGTCCCTCGAAATGGCTGAACAGCGCCCACTGGTCGTTCAAGTTCGCGGGATGCTGGATCCAGTTGCCGTTGCCGTACTCGTCACCCGAGTTGGTGGGGCCGCCCAGGCGCGTCGCGCTCCGCGTCACCGGATCGAACACGACGTACTGGTACGGCGGCGCCAGGTTCCAGTCGACGCCGTACCAGCGGTCCGCGAGACTCGCGACATGAATGAAGGGGATCCCCGGATCGCCCCCGGTGCGCCACACGATGCTGTCCGCGCTCCAGTCCCACAGATACAGCGCCTCGGACGGCCGGGCCATCGTCAGGCCCACGTAGCGGCCGGCGCGGTCGATGCGCGGCTCGTCGATGCCGGAATCGCTGTACGTCTTGAGCGTCCCCGTGGCCGGCTCGTAGCCGACGACCGTGGGGCCGCTCTGCCCCCGCATCCACACGAACAGGCCGTCGCGCTCGCTCTGCTGCAGCCACACCGCCTCGGGCTCGTTCGCGACCGGCCAGCCGTCTCCCGGCGCCTCGGTCATCGTGCGCACATCCAGGCGACGCACCGACGAGCCGTTGCTCACGTAGGCGTACCACGGCGTGGCCGGATTGGTCGAAAACGCGAACGCCTGATCGTGCACCGGGGCGAAGCCGCCCGTGAGCGGCCGGCCGTTCGTCACCCCCGCGCCGGGCGTGAAGTCCACCAGCCAGTAGCCGTCGTCGCCGTGCACCAGCACGGCGCGCGTGCTGTCGCGATACGGCAGCCCGATCTCGTCGCCCCCCTCGGCGTAGTCGTGACCCCAGTCGGCGCTGGTCGTGGGGAACGTCGCGGAGGTGAGCCGGTAAATGGTCGCGCCCGTCGTTGGGTCCAGGTACGACTGGCCCGGTGCGAGCGCCGGCACGTGCAGCAGGTCGTACAGCGCGGTGAGCGGCGCCTGCGACGGGGTCGCCTCGGGCAGGAGCGTGGGGTCGGGGACGCTGCCGCCGGGCGCCGTGACGGTGACGTTCGACGCGCCGCTCCGCCCCTCGCTCGTCGCCGTGATCGTCGCCCGGCCGGGTGCTAGCCCCGCGACCTGGCCGCTTGTGACCGTGGCAACGCTGGAGTCGCTCGTCGCCCAGACGATAGCCCTTCCCGCGAGCGGTGTGCCGTGCGCGTCGAGCGGCACGGCCGTGAGCTGGACGCTCTGGCCCACCGGCACGACCGCCGACCCGGGGCTGACGGCGACGGAGGCGACGGACCGACGGGCTTCCGGGCTCGCGGCGTTGCGGCAGGCGAGCGCCACGCAGGCGACCCGCGCCGTCGCGACCCCGAAGCGCCATGCTCGCTGTGCTATCGTCGCGACAGCGTCCGTGGCACGCGCTCGACAACCGACCGGCGCCACGCGTGATGCGGCAGCGGCTGACAGGTAATTTCCCGGGTGGCGTGCAGCTTGCGGACAACACCATCCGGGCCCATGACCCTCCGGCGTGGTACGACCATCCAGACCGTCGTGGTCGTCCTCTGCGCTGCCTGCGCGGACGATCAGGGCGGCAGCGTGCCCGCCGGGCCGGTG
>QHUT01000112.1 GCA_003222055.1 Gemmatimonadota bacterium | reverse complement strand
CTTCGGCCTCCGCCTCGAACGTGAGCAGCACGCGGTGCCGCAGCACGTCGAACGCCATGGCTTTCACGTCTTCGGGCACGACGTAGGAGCGGCCGCGCAGGTAGGCATGCGCGCGGGCCGCCTGTGCGAGGTAAATCGAGGCCCGCGGCGACGCCCCGAACGCGATCAGCGGCTTCAGCTCGGGGAGGCCGACCGCCTGGGGCTCACGCGTGCCGCGCACCACGTCCACGATGTAGTCCACGACCTTCTGATCCATGAACAGCTCGGCGATGGCGCTGCGCGCCGCCAGAATGTCGTCCGCCTCGGCCACGCGCTGGACCTCGATCGGCCGGCCCGACGCCATGCGCGCCACGATCTCCTTTTCGGCGTCGCGCGTGGGGTACCCGACGCGCACCTTCAGCATGAAGCGATCGAGCTGCGCCTCGGGCAGCGGATAGGTGCCTTCCTGCTCGATCGGGTTCTGGGTCGCCAGCACGAGGAAGGGCTCGCCCAAATAGAAGGTCTCGCCGCCGATCGTGACCTGTTTCTCCTGCATCGCCTCGAGCAGCGCCGACTGCACCTTGGCGGGGGCGCGGTTGATTTCGTCCGCCAGCACGAGGTTCGCGAACAGCGGCCCCTTCTTCGCGTAGAACTCCTGCGAGCGCTGGTCGAACACCATGGTGCCGATCACGTCGGCGGGCAGCAGGTCGGGTGTGAACTGGATGCGTGAGAACGAAATGCGCAGCGACTCGGCCACCGTGCGCACCGCGAGCGTCTTGGCGAGCCCCGGGACTCCCTCCAGCAGGATGTGCCCGCCCGTGAGCAACCCCACCAGCAGGCGCTCCACCATCAGCTCCTGGGCCACCACCCGCTTGCCCACCTCGCGCGCGATCGTGCTCGCGAGCACCGCGTCGCCCGCCTTCGCCGTCTTTGTCGTCATTTGAGCGCCGCCTCCGCCGCCTTGCGCACCGCCGGCTCCTTGTCCTTGCTGTAGAGTTCCAGCAACCCCCGCGCTTCAGGGCGAGCGATGTGGTGCAGCCCCTCCACCGCCGCCGCCCGCACCGTCGCGCTCCGCCGGTGCATCATCCCTCCCGGCTCGGCGAACCGCGCCAGCGTTTCCAGGGCTTCCTTGGCGCCGAGCCGGCCGATGGCCCGAAGCAACTCCGCCTGTACCCCTTCGTCGGGCTCCTGCTCCACCCGCCGGATCAGCACCGTGGACGACGCGGGGTCGCCCGCCGCCGCGATGGTGCGAGCCGCGGCCGCGCGCACCGCCACGCTCTCGTCTTTGAGCGCCGGCATCGCCGGACGGGCGGTCTCTCGCCCGCCTGCCTCCGCCAGGCCCACCAGGGCCGCCTCGCGCGCGAACTCGGACTGGTGATGCAGCAACGGGACGAGCAGCGTGACGGCCTGCGGGCTCCCCGTCAGGCCCACGAACTCGGCCGCTGCGGCAACCACCTCCGGGTTTTTGTCCGCCAGCCTGCCCTGCAGCACCTCGAGCGCGCGGTCGGCAGCCTTGCGCACCGCCGCGCGGAACGGCGCGCGCTGCTCGACCGGGGCCGCGAGGAACGCATCGAGCACGAGTCCCATGGAGAGCGACGCGAGCGCGCCCACCGCCGTCACGAGCGACTCGCGCTCCTCCGCCGGAACGTGCGCCTCACCCAGTCGCCGCACCAGCCGCTCGACCAGGGTGCGGTCCGACAACGCGAGCGCCGCCGCATCGATCGCCGCCAGCAGCGCCGGATCCCGCGCCTCGGGGAGCAGCTGGTCGAGCGCAGCGATCGCGTCGGCGCTGGTCGCGACTTCGCGCAGCGCCAGCAGCTGCGGGGCCACGGCCGCCAGCCTTTCGACCGCGGCGCGCTGCTCCTCGGGCGCGGTGGCGGCGCGCACCGCCGCCACCGCGCGCGCCGCCTCCACGTCGGGCGGCAGCGCGTCGGGTCGAAACGCGGTGCTGGGACGCTTCGCGGCCAGCAGCGCGTCGGCCGCGGCCGCGGCAGCGAGCGGAGGGGCCGCGGCGGAGGCAGCGGGGACGGCACCGGGAGCGGGCTCGGCGATGGCCGGCACGCCCTCCACGGGCGTCGGCGGGCGCAGTCGCTCGAGCCGCGCCGCACTGCGCCGGCCGAGCGTCAGCGTGATGCGCCCCAGCGTCGGGGCGTCCGGCGCCACCGTCCCGGTCGCCACCTGGAACAACGCGAGCACGTGCTCCGCCGTCATCCCCGGGTTCAAGGTCAAGGTCCGCACGCCGCGCGCGTACAACAAGCCCGCCAGCTCGGCGATCTGCGTGTTCCGCGGCAGCAACTGCTGGCCGTGCCAGTGCAGACCGGTGGCGCCGATCTTCCATTCGACCGTGCCCACGGCGGCGAGCGGCGGCAGGGTCTCCCCCACCTGGCGCAGCGCCTCCTGGACGGCGGGGTGGGTGGGCGGGTACAGCCGGGTGAGACGGAACGTCGTCCCGATCGCCCCCAGTGCCCGATCCACTCCAGTCGTGTCGGTCGTCATGCCTCAGCTGTCCGGCCCACGCAGAGAATATGGCATCACCACCGTCCGATCACGCAGGTTCCTGCAATCGCTCGATCGCTTCCACCTCGTGCGCCGCCAGCCGCCGGTACTTGCCCTCGGCGAGGCGTCCCAGGCGCACCGGCCCATAGGCGACGCGGTGCAGCCATTCGACCTTGAGCCCGAGCGCCTCGGCCAGCCGGCGCACGATGCGCTGGCGGCCCTCGGCGAGGGTGAGCTCCACCTCGACGCTCCGCGCCACCGGGCGCACACGAAAGTCCACCACGCGCACCGGCCGCCCGTCGAGCGCCGGCGGGCGCGTGAGCGCCGCGCGCAGCTCCGTCGCGCCGTGGCCGTGCGCCCGCAGCCAGTAGGTGCGGGGCACGGCGAAGCGCGGATGCATGAGACGGTGCGCGGCCGCGCCGTCGGTGGTGAGGAGCAGCAGCCCGGACGTCATGACGTCCAGCCGTCCCACGTACGCGAGCCCCGGGACCTTCGGCAGCAGGTCGTAGACCGTCCGCCGCCCCTCGGGGTCGCCGCGGCTCACGACATACCCGACGGGCTTGTTGAGCGCGAGCCAGGTGACGGGCCCCTGCCGCACGGCCCGCCCGTCCACGGTGACCCGCTGCCGCCCGGGATCGACGCTCATGCCGAGCGTGGCAACCGCACCGTCCACCCGGACGCGACCCGCCCGGATCAGATCCTCGGCCTTGCGGCGCGACGTCACGCCCGCACGCGCCAGCGCGCGCTGCAACCGGAGTGGCTTGCCCGGGCTGCCGTAGGGACGACCCCGACCTTCGTCTCGTGCAGCCATGGGGTGAAGGTGACCTCCAGTATGCGCGTCTCGGGGTCAAAGGTAACGGCCGCGATCAGCGGGCGCAGGGTCGCGGAAGAACTCGGCGATGAGGCCGAACGCGGTGGCTTCGATAGGAGTGTACGCCGGCGGGAGCACTGCAACCCCGAAAACGACCCAGCCCCCGATGTTCGGGGGCCGGGGAAAACAACGGTTTGTATTGACACTGTGCATTTTGTGCAGTACTGTTGGTCGCACAAGCAAGGCGCCATTCCGGCCCTTTCGCGAAATCCCGCCCCGCTTGCGGCCCTGCGAGCAAGGAGGGGCGCATGCCGGTTCCTGATTGCTTTTGGTATGCAGGTCTGTTGTGGCAACTCGATTTCAACGCCGCCGCCAAATGCTGGGTAATCACCGCCCCAGGTCACCGCATTGCGTGGTCCGCCACCGAGCGGCCTGTTTGGCCCCACACCCTGCTCGCGAACGCACCAGTCGAACGGGCTAAGGCCCACATATACGAAGCAGGATGTGGTGCTCGTGCGTGCGGCTGCAAAGTGCTGATCTAACGTTCATTCGGGTTCGGCGGGCGCGGGCGGCCGGAGCGCCACCGACAGCTCTTCCAGCCGCGGCAGCTCGTCCAGGTCTTTGAGCCCCAGGATCTCCAGGAACTGCGGTGTGGTCCCGTAGAGCAGCGGCCGCCCGAGCCCCTCGCCCCGGGTCACCACCTCCACCAACCCCCGCTCCGCCAGCTTGTCGATCACGGCACCGGAATCGACCCCCCGGATCTCGTCCACCTCCATCCGCCCCACCGGCTGCCGGTAGGCGATGATGGCCAGCGTCTCGAGCGCCGCCGGGGAAAGCCGTCGTGGGCGCAGCGCGAACTGGGCACGCTCGATGGCCTCGGCGTACTCGCGCCGCGTCAGGAACTGCCACCCCTGGGCGATCTCGACCAGCTCGACGCCGTGGTCCGCGGCGGCAAAGCCGTCCCGCAGCTCGGCGAGCGCGGCGTGGACCGCGGCCTCGCCCGCCGTCGGCTCCAGGGTGCGGAGCTCCTCGACCGTCAGCGGGCGCGACGACGCGAATAGCGCCGCCTCAAACAGCTTCGCGAGGGGACTCACGGCGGATCTGGATCGGGGTGAACGCTCCGGCCTGGTGGACGCTCAAGGACCCACGCTTGGCGAGCTCCAGCAGCGCGATGAACACCGAGAGCACGTCGACGATCGTGGGGCGCGCTCCCACCACGTCCAGCCAGCCGACCTCCGCGCGCTCGGCGAGCAGCGCCTGCAGCCTGGCGGTCGCCCCCTCCACATCGAGCGGCCGCGGCACCACGCGGTGCAGCACCGGCTCCGGGATGAGGGCGATCACGCGCTCCGCCGCGGCCAGCAGGTCGTTCAGCTCGATCACCAGCGGCGCCGGCGGAGCCGCGGGCGGCTCGGGACGGAATCCGCGCCCCAGCTGCTCGGCGCGGCGGGCCGCCGCCTGGCCCAGCCACTCGACCAGCTCGCGGATCTGCTGGTACTCGAGCAGCCGCCGCACCAGCTCGGCCCGCGGATCTTCCCACTCGTCGTCTCCCAGCCGCCGCGGCAACAGCATCTGCGCCTTGATCCGCAGGAGCCGCGCCGCCATCTCGAGGTAGTCCGCCGCCTGGTTCAGCCCCAGCTCGTTGATCACCGCGAGGAACTGATCGGCGATCTTCGCGATCGGCAAGTTGGTGATGTCGAGCTCGTCCTCGTGAATCAGGTGCAGCAGCAGATCGAGCGGCCCCGAGAACTGCTCCAGCTCGACGACGAAGCCGTTGGACACGGGCACGACCGGCGTGGGGATCGTCATAGGGGCGGCAGCGACCCGGGCAGCGCGTGCCCACCCACCACTGCCCACCCCAGTCGCAGCAGCTGCTGCATGGGCCAGAGGTACACGCCCTGAGCCGCCGGAACCACCCGCACGAAGAGAAGAAACGCGATGATCGGCAGGTATCCGAGCGCATACAGCTGGCGGTACTTGAGCGCGGTCTCCGGCGGGAGCACGTACTTGAAAACGTGGCTGCCGTCCAATGGCGGGATGGGAAGCAGATTGAAAAACGCCAGCAGCAGGTTCAGCCACATGCCGTACGCCAGCATGCGTTGCAGAATCGTCGAGGGCCCGGCGAGGGACGGCAGCGCGTTCGCGACGAGCCCCACGACGGCAAAGAGGCCCGCGGCCGCGACGAAGAGCGCCAGATTGGTGGCGATCCCGGCGAGCGAGACGATGATGTCGCCCTTGCGAAAGTGGCGGTACTTGCGGGGCGTCACCGGCACCGGCTTCGCAGCGGCGAACGTGAACGTCCCACCCGAGGCGAACCACAGCACGACCGGAAAGACGATGGTCATCACCGGGTCGATGTGCTTGAGGGGATTCAGGGTGAGGCGCCCGAGCATGTAGGCGGTGTCGTCGCCCTGGCGATAGGCGGCTTCTGCGTGCGCGTATTCGTGGGCCACCACGGAGAAGAGCAACACGGGGGCCCACACGAGAAACGACGACAGGAACTCGAGGATGGCTCGGGCTCGTGGGTCAGTGACTGCCTAAGATAACGAGCCAGCGGGGGGATGGTCAACGCCGTAGCGCCTTGACCGACCTGCACTTACCCCCTATCTTCCGCGCCTCACGAGGAGGCCGGCAGTGCCGAGAATCGAGTCCGCGAAAAAGGCGATGCGTCAGGGGCGGGCCCGCCACGAACGCAATCGGGCCCAGAGCTCCGCGCTCCGCACCGCGCTCAAGCGCGTCCGCACGGCCACCACGGCCGAGCAGGCCGGCGGGGCGTACAAGACCGCCTCTCGCCTGCTGGATCGCGCGGCGCGCAAGAACCTGATCCATCCCAACACGGCGGCGAGACATAAATCCCGCCTAGCCGCCGTTGTGAGAAAACTCTCCAAGTAAATAACGACGTCAAGCACAGGCGTCACGCAAAAAACGTCACGCAACGACGTCACACGACTTCGTGATACGTCTGTGCGGGACGCCTGTGTTCGACGTCTCTTTTCTTCTTACATGGCGGCTAGTTCAGCGCCGCACTGCCCGCAGTACCACTCCGTGGGCAGGTTCATCGTCCCGCAGTCGTTGCACTTGAGCGTCTTGGCGGCGTCCTCGTCGTCGTCCGCGGCGGCCGCGTCGGGGACGATGGGTGGGGGGAGCGGAGTGGCGGCCCGGGGACCCGCCGGGCTCGCATGGCGCGGCACGTCGGCCGGGATGGACGGCTGGAACTGTGCGCCACTGGCGCGCCGCGGCGACGGGGCGTTTCCCTGCTCGTCTTCGGTCACCGACTTGATGAACGCCAGCTCGTCCTCGTGCCCCACCTTTGTGGGCTTCGCCTGCGGCCGGGGGTGAGAGGGTTGGGGCTGCTGGGCCGGTGGCGGCGCCGCCCGCGGAGGAGGCGTCGGCCGGTGGCTGACCAGCGCGTCCAGCTCCTCGAGCTTGTGGATGTCCGCCTCGACCGATTGCAGATCCTCGCGCACCGACACGAGCTCCGCGAGCACGTCCTGGTGCACCTGGCTCCACTGCGACTCGTCGTATTCGCCGACGGCGTGTCGCAACTCCGTCTCCGTGAGCTTCTCCTGGGCGAGCGCTTCCTTTTTCTGCAGCTCGCCGCGCAGGTGCCGCTTCTCTTCGATCGCCTGGCGCGCGCTCTGCGCATGGGCCTTGAGCTCTTCGGTGACCGCGGAGAGGCGCGCCTCGTAATCGGACCGCACGCGCGCGCGCACGTGCCCGGGCGTCGCGTCCGCCGAGTCGTTCAGGCGCGCGATCCAGGCTTCGTACTGCCGGCGCTCCTCCAGCAGCTGCTGGATGATCACCGTACTTTTGGACTGCCCTCTAGTCACCCCGCCTGCGCTCCTTTCGTGAGGGATCGCGCCGAGCTTCGAGGCCGAGCCCCGCTTCGCGACCCAGCTCGTTCACCTGCCCCAGCGCCCGCGCCGCCGCGATGATACGCGCCGCGTGCTCCAGGCTCTCCATTCTAATCCACGCCGCGTCCAAGGTCGGTCCCACCGTGACCGCCCCGTGGTTCGCGAGCAGCCACGCGTCGTGACCTTCGAGGTGCGGCTGGAGCTTATCCCCGAGCTCCGGCGTGCCGGGCGTGCCGTAGGACACCAGGGGTACCCGGCCACACTGCAAGATAAGCTCCGGCAGCACAAAAGCCGCCAAATCCTGCCCCGCCACCGCAAACCCTGTAGCCACAGGGGGATGCGCGTGCACGACCGCCCCGACGTCGGGGCGGTGCGTCAGGATTCGCAGATGTAAGTCTAATTCGCTAGTAGGGTCATGGCGTCCGCGCCGCTTGCGGCCCCGCAGGTCCACCTCGACCATGTCCCCCGGGCGAAGTAGCGCCTTGATCAACCCTGCCGGAGTGACCAGCACGCGATCGGCCCCGAGTCGAACAGCGACGTTGCCGTCCTGCCCCGCGATGAGACCGCGCTCGGCCAGCTGGCGGCAGCACTGGGCCATGCGCCGGGCGATCGCGTGCGGCGTCACCGCCCTGGCGCCGCCTCCACCTCGTGCACGATCGTGCCGCCCACCAGTGTGAGCGCTGCGCGCCCGGTGAGCGTGCGGCCGGCGAACGGCGTATTGCGGCTCCTCGAGAGCAGGGTCGCCGGGTTCACCGACCAGCGGGTGGCGGTGTCGAGCACGACGACATCGGCGACCGCGCCGGGCTGCAACGTGCCGCCGGGGAGGTGAAACGCGGCGGCGGGCGCGCTGCTCATGCGCGCGATCAGCTCGGGGAGGGTCAGCACTCCGTTGAGGACGAGCTCCGTATGCACCACGCCGAACGCCGTCTCGAGGCCGATGATCCCGAACGGGGCGTCGTCGAACGCGGCTTCCTTGGCGTCGTACGCGTGGGGCGCGTGGTCGGAGGCGACGCAATCGATCACGCCGTCTTTGAGCGCCTGCCGCAGCGCGGCCACGTCCGCCGCCTCGCGCAGCGGCGGGTTCATTTTGGCGTGGGTATCGTAGGTCTCACAGGCATGGTCGGTGAGCGTGAGGTGGTGCGGCGTCACCTCGGCGGTGACGCGGATCCCCCGCTGTTTCGCCCGGCGGATCAGCTCGACCGACCCCCGGGTCGACACGTGGCACAGGTGGACGTGCCCGCCGGTAAGCTCGGCCAGCAGGATATCGCGCTGCACCATGATTTCCTCGGCGGCCGCGGGAATCCCCTTCAGGCCCAGACGCGTGGACACGAGTCCCTCGTGCATGACGCCGCCCGACGCGAGGGTGGCCTCCTCGCAGTGGTCGGCGACGGGGATCTCGAAGGTACGCGCGTACTCGAGCGCGGTACGCATGAGGTGGCTCGACACCACGGGCCGGCCGTCATCCGACACGGCGACCGCCCCGGCGCCGACCATTTCGCCGAATTCGGAGAGCCGCTCCCCCCGCTGCCCCACGGAGATGGCGCCGATCGGGTAGACCCGCGTGAGGCCGGCGCGCGCCGACTGGCGCACGATGAATCCGACGGCCGCCTGGTTGTCGGTCACCGGGTCGGTGTTGGGCATGGCGCACACGGCGCTGAACCCACCCGCAGCGGCGGCGCGAGCGCCCGTGGCGATCGTTTCCACGTCCTCGTTGCCGGGCTCTCGGAGATGGACGTGCACGTCCACGAGCCCGGGGGCGACCACGTGGCCCCGCACGTCGCGCACTAGGGCGCCGTCCGGCGCGCCGAGGCCGGCCTTCACCGCGGCGATCTTGCCGTCCTGGATGAGGACGTCCGCCGGCTCGTCGAAGTCGCGCCGCGGGTCGATCACCCGGCCGCCCGAAAGCAGCAGGGGTCGCGTCACTCCGCCCCCCGCTTGGCCGCGTCGGCGAGCTCGGGGCGCCCGCCGGCGAGGAGATAGAGCACCGCCATCCGGACCGCGACCCCGTTCGTCACCTGGTCGAGGATCACGCTGTGCGGTCCGTCGGCGACGCGGGAGTCGATCTCGACGCCGCGATTCATGGGCCCCGGATGCATGATGGTCAGGGCGCGCGGCGCCTTCTCGAGCCGCTCGAGCGTGACGCCGAACACCCGGTAATACTCCCGCACGCTCGGGATGAAGCCCATCTCCATGCGCTCGAGCTGCAGCCGGAGCACGTTCAGCACATCCGCCCACTCGATCGCCTCCTCGATCCGGCGGAAGCGGCACACGCCCAGCTCTTCGATGCTCCGGGGCACGAGCGTATCGGGACCGCACACGCCAACCTCGGCGCCGAGCTTCGAGAGACCCCAGATGTTCGAGCGCGCGACGCGTGAGTGCAGCACGTCGCCCACGAGACACACCTTGAGACCGGCGATCTTGCCGTGCTTGTCGCGGATCGTGAGCAGGTCGAGCAGCGCCTGGGTGGGGTGCTCGTGCTTGCCGTCGCCCGCGCTGACCACGTTGGAGCGGATGCGGTTGCCGAGGAAGGCGGCGGCGCCGGACGACGGATGACGGATGACCACCATATCGATCCGCATCGCTTCGAGGTTGCGGGCCGTATCGACCAGCGTCTCGCCTTTTTGGACCGCGCTGCCGCTGGCCGTCACGTTGACCGTGTCCGCCGAGAGGCGTTTTTCGGCGAACTCGAACGAGATGCGGGTACGGGTCGAGGCTTCGAAGAACAGGTTGACGATCGTCTTGCCGCGCAGCGCCGGCACCTTCTTGATGGGCCGCTCGGAGACCTCTTTGAACGGCTCGGCGGTGTCGAGGATCAGGCGGATCTGATCGGGCGAGAGGCGCTCGAGCCCGACCAGGTCCTTTCCCAGCGGGGCGGTCATGTCCTGCTCACCAGATCCACCTCGTCCATCCCGTCGAGCTCCTCGACCAGCACGTCCACGCGCTGGCCGTCACTCACTTTCACCTTGGCTCCGACCACGTCGGGCTGGATCGGCAACTCGCGGCCGCCGCGATCCACCAGCACGCACAAGGAGATGCGCTCGGGGCGGCCGAAGTCGGCGAGCTCGTCGAGCGCGGCGCGCACCGTGCGACCGGTGTAGAGCACATCGTCCACGATCACCACATGCTTGCCGGCGAGGTCGCCGGGGATGCGCGTCTCGCCGATGACGGGCTTGGGGCCGACCGTTTCGAGGTCGTCGCGGTACAGAGTGATGTCGAGGGCGCCGCGGGGCACGATCACGCCCTCGTCCTTCTCGATGAGCTTGGCGATCCGCTCGGCGAGCTCGACGCCGCGCCGCTGGATGCCGATGAGCACGAGCCGGTCGGTTCCGCGGGCCAGCTCGAGCACCTCGACCGCCATACGCTGAAGCGCCCGCGACAAAGCGCGGGCGTCCAGGATGATCGTGCGATCGGGCCGGCTCATCTCGAGGCTGGAAGTTAACCTGGGGAGCCGCGGGGTCAACGGCGAGCGGTGATCGCGCCCGCGCCACGCTCTGAACGGCGGCTGCTTGACGCGCCAGCGCGCGAGCACCATGTTGCAGTAGCCTAGTTCGAGGCAACGCGGCTGACGCCGAGCTCCCCAAACGGGAACTCGGCGCGTTGCGTTTTGGGGGACCAAGGTGCGGCTCGGTTCGCAGTTCCTCTCCATCGCGTGCGCGACGATTCTCACCGCCGCAGGACAGCTCTCGGCCCAGACGCTGGGATCGCCTGCGCCCGACTTCACGTTGAAAACGCTCGGCGGCGGCACGGCGAGCCTATCTGATTACACTGGCCGTCCCGTGTTTCTCAACTTCTGGGCCTCCTGGTGCAAGCCGTGTCGCGGCGAGATGTCCGACATCATCGCCGCGTACGGCGCTCACAAGGATCAGCACCTGCAGGTGCTCGCGATCAACTTGAGTGATCAGGAACGCATGACGGACGCCCGGAAGTTCGCCGGCGAGTTCCACATACCCTTTCCCGTGCTGCTCGATGACAAGGGCAAGGTGCGCAAAAGTTACGCGCTCCGGGGTGTGCCGACGTCGGTGTTCATTGATGTCCACGGTATCGTACGGCTGATCAATCCCGGTCCGATCACGAGTGAGACCATCCAGCGCGGCCTCGCCGAGATTCTCCCGGCGCAATAGTTATAGAAGGAGGACTCCATGAAGCGTCCCGGCAAGTGGGCTCAGCGCGTCGCCGCGGTGCTCGCGATCGGCACCGCCGTGCTCTTCGTTCCCCGGCAGTCGTTCGCGCAGGGGTGAGTCCCGATCCGATTCACAACCCCCAGTTTGGGGGGACACGGCGAGTCGCAGTCAACGGATCTCCGGGCCCACGAATGGCAGGTCGCCGTCGACTACCGGCACCTCCACGCCGACCGGTTCTTCTTCGGAAGCCAGGCGACAACGCCGCCGCAACAATTCTTCGGCCAGCCGCTCTTTATCAACGTTCATTCCGCCAACATCAATGTGACCTATGCTGAGACTGATCGATTCAGCGTACGGCTGACCGTGCCCGTCTCGTACGGCAGCCAGTCGCGGTTCTACCAGGATTCGGTGCGCCACGTCGTTCGGGCTGGCGGGATCGGCGACATCGGGCTCGTCGGCAACACCTGGCTACTCGATCCCGGCACGCACGCGAGAGCCAACTTCGCCCTCGGGGCGGGAGTGAAGATCCCCACGGGAACCAACAAGTTCACCGCCGACTACTTTCTCAAAGGCGGCAGCTCCGTCCAATTCCCGGTGGACCAAGCTATCGAGCTCGGCGACGGCGGTTGGGGTGTGATCCTGCAGGGGCAGGCCTTTGGGCAGGTGGCCCCCCGGACGTTCGCCTACTTCACAGGCTCGTACCTGGTGAGCCCGCGCGATCAGACCGACGTGATGCGAGCGCCTCCGGGAGAGACGAACTCCACAGTGCACATATCGGTGCCCGACGTTTACACGGGACGCCTCGGGCTGAGCTACGGCCTGGTGCCGGAGCAGGGATTGTTGGTGAGCGTCGGCGGCCGCGTGGACGGCATCCCGTATCACGATCTGATCGGCAAAAACGACGGTTTTCGGCGGCCGGGTTACATCATCTTCATGGATCCAAGCGTCTCGCTCGGGCGAGGCCGGGGCACCTTCACGCTCAGCACTCCGATCCGAGTGGCTGCTCGCCTCGCGACCGCGTCTCAGAGCAAGCTGTCAGGCGGCACGATCGGTGCCGGCGATCTCGCCGGGGTCTTGGTCTTCGTCGGCTACGCGCGGCGGTTCTGATCACCCCTGCCCGGCACCCGGCGGTCAAGAGACTGCCGCCGGGTGCCCTCGTACGGTCGCCGCTATCCCTTCGTGTGACTTTTCTCCGTCGTGTGATTCTTTCGCCGCCGCTGCTTCTCCACCCCAGGGTCCTCTCCCACGTCCGGCCCGCGAAGCCGCGCGCGCGTCGTCACATACAAGTCGTTCCCCCCGAAACCGCCAGGCCGGTTCGAGTGGAAGTAGAGTGTCGTACCATCGAACGACAGCGCGGGGCCCCCATCGAACGCGGTGGTGTTCACCACCGCTCCCAGGTTCACCGGCGGGGACCAGGGATCGAGAGTCGAGGCGCGCGTCGACACCCAGAGGTCCTCGCTCCCCACGCCTCCCGGGCGGCCACTGGACAGGATCATCTCGAGCCCGTCGCGCCGAATGGTGGTACGGGTGTCGCGGAACGGGCTGCTGAGCTCCGCAACCAGGACGGGCGGACCGAACGCCGCTTCGTCCCCCGTCCGCGTGCTCGCGTAGATGTCGAAGCCCTGGTCGCTGCCCGGCGGATTGTTCTGCACCGTGAAGTACAGGGTCGTGATGCCTGTGGTCTCGTCCTCAAAGATGGTAGGACCGGCATTGACGTACGGCGTGTTCACGACGCAGCCGAGATCCTCCGGGGGTCCCCATCCGAAATCATCACGTGCGTCACGACGCCGGGAGACGTAGATGTCTGCTAGGCCACATCCGCCCGACCGGAAGCTATGGAAGTACATCCGATGCCCGTCCGGTGAGAACGCGGGAGCGACGTCGTTGGAGCCCGAGTTGACCGTCGGGCCGAGGTTCTGCGCCGGCCCCCAGGGATCATCGACAGTCGCGCGCTGCGAAACCCAGATGTCGAGCCCGCCGAAGCCGCCTAGGCGACCGGACGTGATGTAGAGGCTCAGGCCGTCCTTGGAAATCGCCGGGCGGTTGTCGTCGAGTGGTGAATTGACCAGGGACCCGAGGTTGATCGGCCTTGACCAGGGCCCCCACTCCATTTGTTCCTCGGCAACGGCGTCAGCCGCCCCGAACCGCAACGCGTGAGGAACCGTCGGTCCCGAGTCGGGACCGCACGCCTGAAGGAACGCACTGCATAGTAAGAGGCTGGAGAATCGCGTGACTGGTTTCATGGTACGCCTCCACTCTAGGGCCGCCACGAGGGGTCGACCGCGTTGGAGTTGTCGTCATAGGGAACTAGCTGGGCCGGGACAGCAGAGGGCACGGAGGTCCCGTCGGCCCTTACCACATCGATCCCGTACGGCCACCACCAGTGGCAGCCGTCTTCATCCGAGTAGTTGCAGCCGCCTGTGCCAGCGAACGCGATCGCCGACCCGTCGGGTGACCACGACGGCGCGCGCGCGAGAATGAGGCCGCCGACCAGCAGCACACTGTTCGAGCCATCGGCGTTCATCACATGGATACTCGAGCCGTGGCCGTCAGCGAACAGGCCCGAAGGGCAGCTCGAGACGAATGCGATGCGCCCGCCGTTGGGGGACCACGCGGGCTCGCAATCGTCCGTCGGGTCGTCCGTAAGTCGGGTGACCCGCGAGCCGTCGGCGTTCATGACCCAGATCTGGCCACTGCCACCGCGATGCGATACGAATGCGATCATCGTGCCATCAGGCGACCAACTCGGGTCCGCACCCGTCTGCTCCGTAAGACGCACGGAACTCGATCCATCAGCCTCCATCACGTAGACCTCGGGCTGGCCATCGCGTTCGCTCGTGAACGCGATCTTCGCTCCATCGAGCGACCAGGCAGGGTCGTAGTCATCGGCTGCAGTGTTCGTGAGCCGGGTGGGATGCGAGCCGTCCGCGCCGATGACGTAGATCTCGAAGTTGCCGTCGCGGTTGCTCGCGAATGCGATCTTGGCCCGATCGGGGGACCACGCGGGTTGAACGTCGATCGCTGGATTATTAGTTAGCTGGGTAGGGCTCCCGAGGGCATTGATGTACCTGACGTAGATGTCGTAGTTGCCGTCACGGTTCGACGCAAACGCAATCTGTCCGCTCGCTTCACCTGTGACTGTGCAGCCCACATAGAACGCGACCAGCGCCGTGTCGCCCGCACTCACATCAACGGCGCGTGTGTTCACTCCGTTGAGCGCACAGTTCGGGGCAACGCCGTAGAGCGTCACACTGTGCGTCCCGGCCTTCAACCCGGAGATGGTCAGCGCCCCGTTGACAGTTACAGGCTGCCCGGCGCCGCTATCGACACTCACCGTGTAGCCGTTTGCAGGGATGTCGGCGCCGCTTGTCGAAACGGTCACCTGGAGCACGCCCGTCGTTGGTCCTGCAATCCCAACCGGCGTTGAGTCGCCGCACCCCGCTGCCGCCAGCACCAACCCGCACGCGATGATGACGCGCGCGCACCGGCCGGCAGCAGTCACGCTTTTCATACGTCCTCCTTGCAGCCGCATTGCTGCACTCTTGGCCAGAGCCTACGTTTCCCTTGCCAGCCAGTATGAGGCGAAGGCGTCAGGCCACCGTCATGGGCGCGTCACGCCCGCCGTGACGGGGCCCGGCCTCCCAGGGGCGTCCATGATCCACTTCCGAATGCTGGGCGGACTGAGCCTGACCGCGGCCGACGGGCGCGAGGTCCGAAGTCTCCTCGCACAACCCCGGCGGCTCGCGCTGCTTGCCTATCTTGCTGCCGGCACCCCTCGTGACTTCCAGCGGCGCGACAGCCTCGTCGCGCTGTTCTGGCCAGAGCTCGACCAGAAACACGCTCGCGCGGCGCTCCGCGAAGCGCTCCACGTGCTGCGCGGTGCGGTGGGCCAGGGCATTGTGACACGGCGTGGCGATGAGGAGATCGGCCTCGACGCCGACCTCTTC
>QHUT01000130.1 GCA_003222055.1 Gemmatimonadota bacterium | reverse complement strand
CCTCGCCCTCGCGGCCCGCTGGGCCGTGCGATCTCGCCATGGCGCAGCCCGCTGACGCCCGGCTCCAGCTCGAGGCCGTGCGGCTCACGGCCCTGTACGGCCGGCGGGCCGTCGTAAAGGACGTCTCCATCCTGTTCCCGGCGCACACCGTCACCGCGGTGATCGGCCCGTCGGGCTGCGGCAAGAGCACCTTCCTGCGCTGCCTGAACCGCATGCACGAGCTGTCCGACGGCGGCTGGGTGACTGGGACCGTGCTGCTCGACGGCGCCGACGTGTACGACGCGGGCGTGGACCCCGTCCAGCTGCGCCGCCGCATCGGCATGGTGTTCCAGCGCCCGACGCCGTTCCCCACGATGACGATCTACGACAACGTGGCGGCGGGCCTGCGGGTGAACGGCGGGCGGGCGCGCGCCGAGGTCGATGCAGCCGTCGAGCAGGCCCTCCGCCAGGCCGCCTTGTGGGACGAGGTGAAAGACCGCCTGAGGCGAAGCGCGCTCGACCTCTCGGGCGGCCAGCAGCAGCGCCTCTGCATCGCGCGCGCGCTCGCCCCCGAGCCGGAAGTGCTGCTGCTCGACGAGCCGACGGCCTCGCTCGATCCCGCGGGCACGCAGCGGATCGAGGAGTTGTGTCACGAGCTCAAGCGCCGCTACACCATCGTGATCGTCACGCACAACCTGCAGCAGGCCGGCCGGGTCTCGGACTACACGGCGTTCTTCTACGTCGGCGATCTGGTCGAGGTCGGCCGCACCGAGCAGCTGTTCACCAAACCGGCGAAGGAGCAGACGGAAGCCTACATTACCGGGAGGTTCGGATGACGGCAGCGGTCGAATTCGTCCCCCAGGAGGCGGCCAGCACGCCGCGCCTCGTGCACCACCCGACGCAGGCCGCCATCCCGGTGATCGACGTCCGGCGGTATGCGTTCTGGTACGGCGCGACGCAGGCGCTGTTCGATCTGACGTTCACGATCCCGCGTCGGGCCGTCACGGCCCTCATCGGGCCGTCGGGATGCGGCAAGAGCACGTTCCTGCGCTCCATAAACCGGCTGAACGAGCTGATTCCAGGCACGCGCCACTCGGGCGACATTCTGCTCGAGGGCGTTTCCGTATTCTCACGCGGCATGGATGCCGTGGCGCTGCGCCGCGAGGTCGGCATGGTGTTCCAGCGGCCGAACCCGTTCCCCAAGAGCATCTTCGACAACGTGGCGTACGGGCCGCGCCTCAACGCCCTCGCGCCCGAGCGCGACATCCCCGAGCGCGTGGAGCGGGCGCTGCGGCAGGCGGCGCTGTGGGACGAGGTGAAAGACCGGCTCGAGGCGCCCGGGACCAGCCTCTCGGGCGGCCAGCAGCAGCGCCTCTGCATCGCGCGCACGCTCGCCAACGAGCCCGAGGTGCTGCTGATGGACGAGCCCTGCTCGGCGCTCGATCCGGCCGCCACGCAGCGCATCGAAGAGCTGCTGGTGGAGCTGAAGCAGAGCTATTCGATCGTGATTGTCACACACAACATGCAACAGGCGTCCCGTGTGTCGGACTTCACGGGATTTTTCTACCTCGGTCACCTGATCGAGTTCGGCGATACCAAGCAGCTCTTCACGAGGCCCGCGGACGAGCGTACCGAGGCCTACATCACGGGACGGTTCGGATGAGCGCCTCTCCCCGCGCTGCACACCGCCACTTTCACGACGAGCTGGCAGAGCTCAAGGCCAAGCTCCTCACCATGTCGGGCGAGGCCCAGGAGGCCCTCGGCCACGCCCTCGACGCGCTGCTCAAACGCGACGCCGAGTTTGCGGCCCGCGTGATCGCGGGCGATCGCGCCATCGACGCCCTCGAGCTCGAAATCGAGGAGACGGTGATCGATCTGCTCGCCACGCAGCAGCCCATGGCCCGGGACCTGCGGCTGCTCGTCGCCGCCACCAAGATCGCCAACGACCTCGAGCGCGTGGGCGACCACGCCGTGAACATCGCGCAATCGGCCGAGCGCCTGCTGGGCGCCCGCATGGTCGCTCCCGAGCCCGAGTTGCTCGAGATGGCGCGTCAGGCGCGGGCCATGCTTTCGGGGGCCCTCGATGCGTTCGTGCGCGGCGACGGCGCCCTGGGCCGCGAGATCTGCCGCCGCGACGACTCGGTCGACGCCCTGAACCGCTCCGTGTTCCGGATTCTCCTCACCCACATGATGGAAGACCCGCACATCATCGGCGCGGCGATGGACCTGTTCCTGGTCAGCCGCAACCTCGAGCGCGTCGCCGACCTGGCGACGAACATCGCGGAAGACGTCGTGTTCGTGGTGGAGGGAAAGACGATCAAGCACCACGCGGAAGAATGATCACCCGGGAGCGCCGGCGCTCCAGGTACTCCGGGTTCACGAACACCCGGATCAGGGCCATCCCGGCCACGAACCCTCCCACGTGCGCCCAGAAGGCGGTCCCACCCTCCATGCGCGACAGCGAGCCGACCGTGCCGAGGAGCAGCTGGTAGAAGAACCAGTAGCCCAGCATCACGTAGGCCGGCAGGGCCACCGTCGTCACGAAGAACCCCAGCCACACGATCGTGTGCACCCGCACGCGCGGGTACAGGAGAATGTAGGCGCCCATCACGCCGCTGATCGCCCCGGACGCGCCGACCATCGGCACCGGCGACCGGGGGTCGCTCACCATCTGCGCCGCCGCCGCGGCCACGCCGCACAACAGATAGAACACCACGAACCGCGCGTGCCCCATCGAGTCCTCGATGTTGTTCCCGAACACCCACAGGAACCACATGTTGCCGATGATGTGCAGCCAGCCCGCGTGCAGAAACATCGAGGTCGCCACCGTCCACCAGTGCGGCTGCGCGGTGACGAGGCAGCGCATGCCCTGCCCGACAGGCACCGCCGTTCCCGGCGGCACGGTGCGCAGCACCTCCCCGGGAATCAGGCCGAGCTCGCACACCGACCGGACCAGCTGCTCGCCGTCGACGCCGGCCCCTTGAACCAACAGCCAGACCAGCGCGTTTACGGCGATGATACCGACGGTGATGGCGGGTGTTAGGTCGGTGGGATTCTCGTCTCTGTACGGGATCACCCGGGAAAGATACCTTCAGCCTGCCTTTTTGGCATTTTTCTCGGGCACGGGGCTTGCCTCTGCGACGAGCGACTACGTTGGCGCATCGACCTTAGGATGAGGAGTATTTGTCATGGCTGAGAAAATCATCGGGATCGACCTGGGCACCACGAACTCCGTTGTGGCGGTGATGGAGGGTGGGGATCCCGTCGTCATTCCCAACGCCGAAGGCGGTCGCGTCACGCCGTCCGTGGTCGCGTTCACGAAGGATGGGGAACGGCTGGTCGGCCAGGTGGCGAAGCGGCAGGCGGTCACCAACCCGCAGAACACGATCTTTTCGATCAAGCGCTTCATGGGGCGGCGGATGGGCGAGGTGGTGGAGGAGACCAAGCGCGTCCCCTACAAGGTGCTGGAGGGGCCGAACGGCCTCGCCTCGGTCGAGATCCAGGGCAAACGCTACACGCCCCCCGAGATCTCGGCGATGATCCTTCAGAAGATGAAGCAGACGGCGGAGGACTACCTCGGCCACAAGGTCGAGAAGGCGGTGATCACGGTGCCCGCCTACTTCAACGACTCGCAGCGCCAGGCCACCAAGGACGCCGGCAAGATCGCCGGGCTCGACGTCGTGCGGATCATCAACGAGCCGACGGCGTCCGCGCTCGCGTACGGGCTCGACAAGAAGAAGGAAGAGAAGATCGCCGTCTACGACCTGGGCGGCGGCACCTACGACATTTCCGTGCTCGAGCTGGCCGAGGGCGTGTTCGAGGTGAAGTCGACCAACGGCGACACGCACCTGGGCGGCGACGACTTCGACGCGCGCATCATGGAGTGGCTGGTCGGCGAGTTCAAGCGCGACCAGGGGATCGACCTTTCCAAGGACCCGATGGCCTTGCAACGCCTCAAAGAAGCCGCCGAGAAGGCGAAGATGGAGCTGTCGACCGTGATGCAGACGGAGATCAATCTGCCGTTCATCACGGCGGACCAGTCGGGGCCGAAGCACCTGAATCTCACCCTCACCCGGGCCAAGCTCGAGCAGCTGGTCGACGACCTGGTGAAGCGGACCATCCCGCCGATGGAGCAGGCGTTGAAAGATGCGGGGCTCAAGCCCACGGAGATCGACGAGGTGATTCTCGTCGGCGGCCAGACGCGGATGCCCAAGGTCCAGGAGATCGTCAAGAGCTTCTTCGGCAAGGAGCCCCACAAGGGCGTGAACCCGGACGAGGTCGTGGCGATCGGCGCCGCGATCCAGGGCGGCGTGCTCGCGGGCGAGGTGAAGGACGTGCTGCTGCTCGACGTGACGCCGCTGTCGCTCGGCATCGAGACGCTGGGCGGCGTCACCACCGTGCTCATCCCCCGCAATACGACCATCCCGACCAAAAAGTCGGAGATCTTCTCGACCGCCGAAGACAACCAGACGACGGTCGAGATCCACGTGCTCCAGGGCGAGCGCCAGATGGCCGTCGACAACCGGACCATCGGCAAGTTTCAG
>QHUT01000111.1 GCA_003222055.1 Gemmatimonadota bacterium | reverse complement strand
CGATCTGCCGCTCGTAGCCGACCGTTGCGCTGAACGTCCGTGGGTTACGGAAGTTCTTGTCGAACACGAATACCGACGGGAGGAAGACGGAGCTCGCCGGGATCGTGGACGGGAACTGATGGGGGAACGAGGGCGGCGGCAGGAACCCGACGGTCGCACTCGAGCCAAAGAGCGTCGCGCCGACGGAGCCGTTGGTGCTGCGGCTGGACGCGAGATTGAGGCCTGGAATGCGCGCGTAGTAGAGCCCCGCGTTGGCCCGGAACACCTCTCGGCCGTCCCCCTGCGGATCGTAGGCGATCCCGAGGCGCGGCTGAAACATCTTCCAGTCAGACGGGATCGTGCCGTCGGATGGGAACGTGAACCTGCCGCGAGGCGTGGTCACCGTGGAGTCGAAATACACGTGGTAGAACACGGACGCGGGCGGTGTGATCGGGTCGGGCTCGATTTGCGCTTCCCACCGCAGGCCGTAGTCGATCGTCCACCGGGGATCCGGCTTCCAGGAGTCCTGGATGTATAATGCGAGCTCGTTCTGTGGGATGCTCTGCGTCCCTGCGTCGCGGACCGAACGATCCACTCCCGCTTGCTGCAAGTACAGCAGCACGGGCCCGCCGATGTGTGTACCCGCCCGGCACGTGCCGTTGGTGCTGTCGTGCACGAACGCGTTGTTGGTGTTGTTGTAGCACTGCACATACATCGAGTCGTTCGCCAGATACTTGAGGAACCCGCTCACCGAGTTGAAAATGTATCGACTATTTGCGAATCCAATGAACGTCTGCACCGAATTCACCCGGTTCCACTCGGCACCCAACTTGAAGAAATGATTGCCGCGGACGTACGAAACGTTGTCCAGGATCTGGATGCGCGTGTCGTAATAGTCGATGGGAAGGAAGAACGGCATGCCGAACCGGAAGCCGTTCACAAAATCCATGGCGACGTCCGGGAACGGCCGGAGCCCAGTTTGGGTGGGGTCCGGGCCGAGCAGCGACGTACGGGGGCCCTCATAAGGCCGCGGTCGATCTTCCCGGGAGTACTGGAACCGGAGCTCGTTCGAGGTGCGCGACGACAGATACGACACGAGGCTCCCGTTCACGGCGTTCGAATAATCCTTCTCGAGCCCGTTGGCGCTGCGCGCCCATGCGTCGACGTCGAAGGTGCCGTTCTCCTGCTGGGACCACGTGTGGTTGTACTTGACCGAAACGTTGTGTCGGTCCGAGAGCCGCCAGTCGATCTTCACGAGTCCCGCGCGGGCGTCGTTGGTCCGGGAGATCGGCCCGAAGTCCCCGCGCAGCGCGCCGGCAAACGCCGTATCCATCCAGCGCGTGAGCGAGTCGAGTGCGGGACTCGACGGCCGCGTCTTCTGCTTTATCTCGTCGTACACCTCCTGATCGTATGCGATGAAAAAGAATGCCTTGTCGCGTTTCAGGGGGCCGCCGAGCGTGAACCCGAATTGGTGCTGGCGGAAATCCGGCGTGAGCGTCTGCGTGCCGTGAGCGAGGTCCGCCGAGAGCCAGTCGTACTTGCCGAAGTAGTGCAGCGAGCCTTTGAGCTCGTTCGTCCCGGACTTGGTGATCACGTTCACGAACCCCGAGCCCGAGCGGCCGAACTCGGCGGTGGCCCCGCCGGCCGTGACGACCACTTCCTGAACGGCGTCCAGGTTGAAGGTGAACGGCGGTCGCTGCCCGCCGCGTTGCTCCCCGAAGAACGGATTGTTGAAGTCGGCCCCGTCCACCGAGACGTTGTTGTGGATCCCGCGCTGGCCCGCGATCGTGAGCTCGTCGCCGTCCGGGCCCTGCACGGTCGCGACGTTCGGCGTGAGCAGCGTAAGGTTGAGGAAGTTACGTCCGTTGTTCGGCAGGCCCCCCACGGCCTGGTTGGGCAACCTGGTGGACGACTCGACCTTGCTCACATCGACCACCGGTGTCGCCGTGACCGTCACGGCGGCGAGCTCCACCGGCTCGAGCTTCAGGGCGAGGTCGACCGTCTCGCCTACCCGCAACACGATCCCCGTCTGCCGCCGCTCGCCCAGCCCCACGGCGCGGGCCCTGACCTCGTAGGTGCCGAGCGGGAGCAACGGCGCCACGAACACGCCCTTCTCGTTGGTGGTCACGGTCCGCTGGAACCGCGTCTCCACGTCGGTGACGGTGACCTGCGCCCCCACGACGACGTTGCCGGACGGATCCGAGACGATGCCCCGGATCACCCCGGTCGTCGCTTGTGCCTGCGCCGCGAGGGAGGTGGACCAGCACGCCAGCGCCAGCGCCGCGCCGACCGCCGCGAGGCACGGGCGCCACCAGGTGCGAATGCCGCAGGTCATGGTGTAGGGCCTCCGGGAGGTGGTGCGCAAGGGCGGGGGTGAATTAGCACCCAAAAACAAGGGCGGCAAGGGGCCAGCCGCAGAGGGCGGTAGAGGTTGACCTCTACCGTCTTCTACCGTCTTTTACCGTCCTCTACCGTCCTCTTATGCAAAATCCCGACATCGCCCGCCTGTTCGACGAGGTGGCCGACCTCCTCGAGATCCAGGACGCCAACCCATTCCGGGTGCGGGCGTACCGCAACGCCGCCCGCACCATCCGCGACTTTCCCGAGCCGCTCACGGACCTGGTGCGCGCCGGCACCAAGGACCTGACCGACATCCCGGGCATCGGCGACGACCTGGCGGAGAAAATCACCGAGATCGTCACCGGCGGCGTGCTACCGCTGCAGCAGCAGCTCGCGCGCAAGCTCCCCGCGGGCCTGCTCGACCTGCTCCGCATCCCGGGGCTCGGCCCCAAGCGCGTGAAGCTGCTCTACAAGAAGCTCAAGGTGAAATCCGCCGCCGACCTGGCGAAGGCGCTCGACGCCGGCAAGGTCCAGAAGCTCAAGGGCTTCGGTCCCAAAATGGAAGAGAAGATGCGAGCCGGCCTCGGCCAGGCCCAGGTCACCGAGCGGCGCATGCTCTTGAACGAGGCGGAGACCCAAGCCACAGCGGTCGTGGCCTATCTCCGGGCCGGCGGCGGTGTGCACGAGATCGAGGTCGCCGGCAGCTACCGGCGGCGCCGCGAGACGATCGGCGACCTGGACATCCTCGTCACGTCGGACTCGAGCGCCCGGGTCATGGACCGCTTCGCCACGTACGGCGACGTGGCGGACGTGGTCTCGAAAGGCGAAACTCGCGCCACGGTCAAGCTGCGCGGCGGGCTGCAGGTGGACCTGCGGGCCGTGGAGCCGGCCGCCTACGGCGCGGCCCTGCAGTATTTCACGGGGTCCAAGGCGCACAACGTCGAGCTCCGCAAGATCGCCCAGGAGCAGGGGTACAAGCTCAACGAGTACGGCCTGTTCAAAGGGACGCGGCGGGTCGCCGGAAAGACCGAAGCGGAGATCTATACCACGCTCGGCCTCGACTGGATGCCGCCCGAGCTGCGCGAGGCGCGCGGCGAGATCGCGCTCGCCCGCGCGCATCGCCTGCCGCGGCTGGTCGAGCTCAAGGACATGCGCGGCGACCTGCAGATGCATACGTCCGCCACCGACGGCAAGGGCACCCTCGAGGAGATGGCGCAGGCCGCGCGGGCCCTCGACTACGAGTACATCGCGATCACCGATCACTCCCAGCGGGTGACCATGACGCACGGCCTCGACCCCAAGCGGCTGCGCGCCCAATGGAAAGCGATCGACGCGTGGAACGCCGCGGCGCGCGGCTTCACCATCCTGAAGAGCGTCGAGCTCGACATTCTCGAGAACGGCAAGCTCGATCTGCCCGACGACGTGCTGGCCGAGGCCGACTACGTCGTCGCGACCATTCACTACGGCCTCACGCAGCCCGAGAAGCAGCTGACCCGGCGGCTGGTGGACGCGGCGGAGCATCCGTTCGTGGACGCCATCGGACATCCGACCGGCCGTCTCGTCGGGAAGCGCGAGCCCTACCCCGCGGACTTCGAGGCGCTCAGTCGCGCGTGCGCCGCCACCGGATGCCTGCTCGAGCTCAACGGCCACCCCGAGCGGATGGACCTTCCGGACACTCTCGCCGCCGCGGCGAAGCAGCACGGTGTCCGGTTCGTGCTCTCGACCGACAGCCACCAGCCCGGCAATCTCCCGTTCATGCGCTACGCCGTGGACCTGGCGCGGCGCGCAGGGCTCGAGGCCCGAGACATCCTCAATACCCGTCCGCTTGCCGCGTTCCAGCGCGAACTGAAGCGCGCGCCACACTAGCGCCGCACCATGACGGCTCCGCACGACGTCCACTGACGCGCGCGCGCCGCTCGCGCTCGCACCAGCCTGAGGCTCGTGGGGATGCACACGTGCATCAATTGTGTGCCCCGCCCCGCCCCTGCCGCCTCGTGCAGTTCGGGCACAACTGACACTCGGAGGCGGCACACGCTTTGCCCCCCGGCCCGCGCCCGATGGGAGACGACGTGTGAAGCATCCAAGGTCCGAGTCCGACTCGCTCCGTGAAGCACCGGTCCTGGTGTCCGACGACCGGGGCGCCATGCGCGCGTGCGTCATCCGCTCCACCGGTGGTCTCGATCGCATCGAAGTCGCCGACGTCGCGGCCCCGGGGTCACCGGCCTTGCTGGGTGGGCGCGACGTGCGCGTCGCCATCCGGGCGGCGGCGCTCAACCATCTGGACCTGTTCGTCGTGCGCGGCCTGCCCGGGGAGTACCAGTTCCCCCACGTCCTCGGGTCCGACGGAGCGGGTGTCGTGGAAACCGCCGGCCCCGACGTCACCACGGTCAAGCCGGGCGACGCCGTGATGATCAACCCCGGCATCTGGGACGGGACGTGCGACTACTGCCGCGCCGGGGAGCATTCGCTGTGTGTGAATTACCAGGTCTTGGGCGAGCACCTGCCGGGCACGCTCGCCGAGTCGGTGCTGGTGCCCGAGGACAACCTCGCCAAGGTGCCGGCACTCGACCCGCCCCTCTCTTGGGCCGAGGCGGCCGCCTTCTCCCTGGTCTCGCTCACCGCGTGGCGCATGATCGTGACGCGCGCCCGGGTCGAGGCCGGGGAAACCGTGCTGGTGTGGGGCATCGGCGGGGGGGTGTCGCTCGCGGCCATGCGGATCGCCAAGCTGCGCGGGGCACGCGTGATCGTGACCAGCTCGAGCGACGCGAAGCTCGCGCAGGCTCGCCAGCTGGGGGCCGACGTCACGCTCAACCACCGGACGCAGTCGGTCGCCCAGGAAGTCCGGGCGCTCACGGCGCGGCGCGGCGTAGACGTCGTCGTCGAAAACGTCGGCGAAGCGACGTGGGAAGACTCGCTGCGCTGCCTCGCCAAGGGCGGCCGCCTGGTCACGTGCGGGGCCACGACGGGCCCGCGCGTCGTGACCGACGTGCGCCGGCTGTTTTGGAACCAGTACACCATTCTCGGCTCGACGCTCGGGAACGCGACGGATTATGCGGCCGTGGTGCGCGTGCTCTCGGGCGGCGCGCTGCGCCCTCTCGTGGATCGGGTGTACCCGCTCGCGGAGGTGCGCACCGCGTTCGAGCGGCTCGCGCGCGGCGAGCAGCTCGGAAAGGTGCTGGTGGAAGTCCGCGGGTCAGCCGCGGATCCCGTTGGACCCTGACATGGGAAGACAACCATGACGACCATGATCGATATCCCAGAGCGTGACCAGGAGCAGAAGCTCGTCGACTACCGGGTGGAGGACGGCATCGCGTTCATCGAGCTCGACAACCCCCCGGCCAACACCTACAGCTACGACCTGATGCAGCAGCTCGATCAGGCCATCGTGCAGGCGCGGTTCGACGACGATGTGTACGTGCTCGTCGTGAGCGGGCACGGCGACCGGTTTTTCTCCGCCGGCGCGAACATCGCGATGATGCAGCGGGTCACGCCGCGCTTCCTGTACCAGTTCTCGCTGTACGCGAACGAGACGCTCAACCGGCTGGAGCATACGCCCAAGCTCACGATCGCCGCGCTCAACGGCCACACCGTCGGGGGTGGGCTCGAAATGGCGCTGGCGTGCGACGTGCGCCTCGCCAAGGAGGGCGCCGGCCGGATCGGTCTGCCGGAGGTCAACCTGGGGGTGCTCCCGGGGCTCGGGGGGACGCAGCGGCTCGCCAAGGTGGTGGGCAAGGCGTTGGCGATCGAAATGATGGCGAAGGGCGAGACGTTCTCGGTCGACCGCGGCAAGGAGCTCGGACTCGTCAACGAAATCTTCCCGGCCCAGCGATTTCGCGAGTCGGTGGCGCTGTATGCGCAGCAGTTCTGCCCGCCGCACAAGGCGGCCCGGGCGGTGGGCCTGATCAAACGCGCCGTGCAATCGGGGGCGGAGCTGCCGCTCGCGTCCGGCCAGGCCCTCGAGCGGGAGCTGCAGCAGCAGCTGTTCCAGAGCGCGGACGCTCGGGAGGGCATCGCCGCCTTCAACGACAAGCGCGTCGCGCTGTTCACCGCGGAGTAGCCGGTCTCGACCGCGCCATGCGCAGGGCACTGGTGTTGTCGGGCGGCGGGGCGAAGGGAAGCTGGCAGGTCGGCGCATGCCAGCATCTCATCGTCGAGCGTGGACTGTGGTTCGATGTGATCGCCGGCGTCAGCGCCGGTGCCGTCAACGCCGCGACGCTGGCGCAGGCCCGTGATCAGGACGAGCTGGCCGCGGAAGTCGAGCACCTGCGATCGGTCTGGCTCGGGCTCCGGGGCAGCAACGACATCTACCGCCGGCGCTGGCTCGGAGCCCTCGGGACCGTGCTGGCCCGGCGGACGAGCTTGTACAACGCCGCGCCGTTGCGAGCCATCCTGGTGCACCACATCGAACCGGCCCGGGTGGCGGCTTCGCCGATCCGGCTCCGGGTCGGGTACGTCGACCTGCTGTCGGGCACCTATCGAACGGCCGGCAACGATCATCCGACCATCGCGGACGCGGTGCTGGCGAGCTGCGCGCTGCCGTTGATCTTCCCGCCCGTCCCCCTCGGCGACGGACACGAGCTGGGCGTGGACGGCGGCCTGCGGCGTGTCACGCCGTTGGCGGACGCGCTCCGCGTCCTCGCCGAGGGTCGCGCCCCGGGGGACGAGCCCGACGAAGTCTGGGTGCTCGCCCCTCACGCGGCGGGACCGATCGCGCGACCGCCCCTCCACAACTGGCTGTGGGTCGCCTTGCGCTCCATCTCCGTCCTGACGAGCGTGCCGGTGTCCGCGTCCGGCGAGCCGCCGGGCGTCGACAGCCCCGGGACGCCGGCCGCGGTCGCCCTCCGGGTGCTGCGTCCTCGCGAACAGCTGCGCGGGCCGAGCCTCAACTTCCACCCGCGCAAGGTGCGGACGTGGTACGAGGACGGGCTCGAGACCGCGCGCCGCGACGCCGACGCGGCCGAGCTGCCGCTCGAGCCCGAGCTGGTCCGGGAGAAGGCGGTAGAGGATGGTGGAAGACGGTAGAGGGCTACCGCCCGATCAGCTCGAGCTGCAAGACGGGCGCGAAGCTCCGCCGGTGATGAGCCGTGAACCCGTGCAGCGCGAGCGCTGCCAGGTGATCCGGGGTACCGTAGCCCTTGTTGCTCTCCCACGCGTACGACGGATGGTGCCGCGCCAACAGCTCCATCAGGCGGTCGCGCACGGTTTTGGCGATCACGGACGCGGCGGCGATCGAATGGCAGTGCGCGTCGCCGTCGATGATCGCGTCGTGCGCGCAGCCCAGCTCGGGACAGGGCAGGCCGTCCACCAGAACCAGGCCGGGCGTCACGCGCAGGCGGGCGAGCGCGCGCCGCATGGCGAGGATGGACGCTCTGCGGATGTTGACGCGGTCGATCTCACGTACGCTGGCGGCCCCGACGCCCACCGCCAACGCGCGCGCGCGCACCACGCCGGCCAGCCGCAGGCGGCGCGGGGGCGGGAGCAGCTTCGAGTCGCGCAAACCCCGGATGACCGTGCAGTGCGGCGGAAACACGACGGCCGCGGCCACCACCGGACCGGCGAGGGGACCGCGGCCTGCTTCATCGACACCGGCGACGAGTCCGCCCCCCGCTTGCCAGAACGCGATCTCGCGCTCGAGCGTGGGGCGGGGACCTCTCACGCCTCTTGCTTCTCCGTCGTTTCGGGGACCACGACGCCGCGCTTCTCGCGGATTCGCGCCGCCTTGCCGGCGAGGCGGCGCAGGAAGTACAGCTTGGCGCGTCGCACCCGACCCTTGCGCAGCAGTTCGATTTCCGCAATCGCGGGTGAGTGCAGCGGAAAGATCCGCTCCACGCCCACGCCCGCTGAAATCTTGCGTACAGTGAACGTCTCGTTGATGCCGCCGCCGCGGCGGCCGATGCACACACCTTCGAACGCCTGCAGGCGCTCCTTGTCTCCCTCGCGCACGCGTACCATCACTCGCACCGTATCGCCAGGATCGAAGGCCGTGAGGTTCGTCCTCAGCCCCTCCCGCTCGATCGTCCGCAATCTGTCCATAACCCTCTCCCTCGATCCCCTGTGCGTCTACGCGTCTGCGCGTCTAGCCTTTTCCCACAAGTCGGGTCGCCGCTCGCGCGTCAACCGCTCGGCCTGCGCCGCGCGCCACCCCGCGATCTGCTCGTGATTCCCGCTCAACAATACCGCCGGCACATCCATTCCGCGATAGCTCGGCGGCCGCGTGTAGCTCGGCGGCGACAACAGCCCATCGTAATGCGAGTCCGTGGCCGCGGACTCGTGGTCGCCGAGCGCGCCGGGCAGCAGGCGCACCACCGCGTCGAGTACGCACAGCGCCGCCGGCTCGCCACCCGAAAGCACGAAATCGCCGACCGACAGCTCTTCCGCTCCGAGACCGTCGGCCACCCGCTGGTCCACGTCCTTGTAGTGGCCGCACAACAGCGTCAGCTCCGTCCCGACCACGAACCGGACTGCGTCGCGGTGCGTGAACGGCCGCCCCCGCGCCGACAGCAGGACGATGGGCGGCCCCGCCCGCAGGTCCTCCACCGCTTCGAAGAACGGCTCGGGTTTGAGCACCATCCCCGCGCCGCCCCCGTAGGGGTAGTCGTCCACCGTCTTGTGGCGGTCGTGCGTGTAGCTGCGCAGCTGCACGACCCGGTAGCCCACCAACTGCTGCTCCGCCGCGCGCCCCAGAATGCTGACGGCGAGGGCCGTCTCGAACACCTCGGGGAAGAGCGTCACCACGTTAATCCGCAGCATCGGTCTCTTCCACGGCCACGAGATGGTCGCGCCACGACTCCACGACCGCCCGGGACGTGACTCCCACGAAGCCGAGCAGCCACCCCCGGTGGTAGGCACGGCGTCGCGCGACCACGAGCGGTCCCGCCACGACCTGGCGCTCCTCGTTCACGACGAGCAGCCGGGCCTGCGGCGTGAACACCGCGCCCGGATTCTCGACGAGGGGCAACACCGCTACCTCGCCCCGTTGCCCGTGCGGCTTACGCAGCCGCCCGACTACGCGGGGCGTTGGCCCAGCACTCCCGCCTTCTTGAGGAGCGAGCGCACCGTGTCGGTGGGGAGGGCGCCCTTCTCGAGCCATGCCCGTGCCCGCTCCGCGTCCACCTTGATGTCGGCCGGGTTGGTGCGCGGGTTGTAGTGGCCGAGCAGCGCGACGAACCGACCGTCGCGGGGCGAGCGTGAGTCCGCCACCACGATCCGGAAGTAGCTCTGCCCCTTGCGCCCCTCACGCCGCAGCCGAATGCGAGTTGCCATCGCCTAGATCCTTTTCAAGAGCTTCCGCATCTGCTGGAACTGCTCCAGCAGCCGGTTCACGTCCTGCACCGAGCGTCCCGCCCCCTTGGCGATCCGCAGGCGGCGCGAGCCGTTGAGGATCGATGGATCGGCTCGCTCCGCCGGCGTCATCGACAGCACGATCGCCTCCACGTGCTTCAGGCGCTTGTCGTCGGCCGGTACGGCGGCCAGCGCCTTGGCGTTCACGCCGGGCAGGAGGCCCAGCACCTGCTTGAGCGGCCCCATCGCCTGCATCTGTTTCAGCGCGACCAGGAAGTCCGCCAGGTCCATCCCGTGCTTCGAGCGCGCCTTCTGCTCGAGCCGCTGCGCCGCCGCCGCGTCCACGGTCGCCGCCGCCTGCTCCACCAGCGCCACCACGTCGCCCTGCCCGAGGATGCGCCCCGCCATGCGCACCGGATCGAAGGGCTCCAGGAGGGGCGCAGCATGCTGCGCGCCCAGATTCTCCCCCGTGCCGATGAATTTGATCGGCACCCCGGTCGTGCCGTAGATCGAGAGCGCCGCGCCTCCCCGCGCGTCACCGTCGAGCTTCGTGAGGATCACGCCCGTGAGCCCGACCCCCTCGTGGAACCCCCGCGCGATCCGCACGGCGTCCTGCCCGGTCATCGCGTCCGCCACGAGCAGCACTTCGCGCGGGCTTACCGCCGCGCGCAGCGCCTTGAGCTCGTCCATCATCTCGGCGTCGATCTGCAGCCGCCCGGCGGTGTCGACGATGACGGTGCGGCAGCGCGCCTTCTCGGCCTCGCGCAGGGCGTCCCGCACCACGTCCGGAACCCCCTTCCCACTTCCCTCGTCCCTCGTCCCCGGGAAGACCGGCACCCCGACCTGCTCACCGAGCTGTCGCAGCTGCTCGGCGGCCGCCGGCCGGTACGGATCCGCCGCAACCAGTCCCGGCGCCTTCTGCTCGATCTTGAGCCGGCGCGCCAGTTTGGCCGCCGTCGTCGTCTTGCCCGAGCCCTGGAGACCGACCAACAGAATCACCGTCGGCCCCACTGACGCAAACTGTAGGGGCGCGGCATGCGGCGCCCCTCCCTCGCGCCGCAGTGCATCCTCCGAGGCGCCGAGCATCCGGGCGATCTCGTCGTGCACCAGCTTCACCAC
Source organism: Gemmatimonadota bacterium (assembly GCA_003222055.1). Lineage (GTDB taxonomy): Bacteria > Gemmatimonadota > Gemmatimonadetes > Gemmatimonadales > GWC2-71-9 > AG41. Next base: position 6,591 of record QHUT01000111.1, on the reverse strand, counting down.
CTGCTGGCCCGGGCTCACCGTCTTCAGCGCGACTGCTGCGACCGCGCGCTCCCGCACCCGCTCGACGAACCCTTGCGTCACCTCGAAGCTCACGTCCGCTTCGAGCAGGTGGCGCCGGATCTCGCGCAGCGCCTCGGTGACGTCCTGCTCCGACAGGACGCCGCGTCCCGTGACGCGCTTCAGGACGGCGGCGAGCTGCGACGCGAGGGCCGTAAACATAAGCCCAGAAAACTACTTAGCGACTTGGCGGAATCCAAGTGGGGGGATTTACCGTGCTGCCCGACCGACGCGGATCGCCGGCACGTGCCGCCAGCCGGACCACCGCGCCGGCGCGTCCACCAGCCGCACCGCGGCCACACCGCTCAGCACCAGCTGCTTCAGTTCCGACTTGCGGGTCCTCCCCGTCCCCCCGCCCGCCCCCGTCGCCGCTCCGGAGCGTCGCTTGGCCCAGGCGCGCTCGATCCCCTTGAAAAACCGCGTCCCCGCTGCGGCGTCGTCCCACAGCGTGTACCAGACCAGGGCGTCGGCGCCGGCGCCGAGCACCTGATAGCGATCACCGTCCCAGCCGGTGGCGAACAGCGCGGCGGCGCTGTCGTCGCCCAGGTACTGTTCGAACAGCAGGCGGATCTCGAATTCGCCGAGACCGTCCTCGTAGCGCACCGTGTCGGCAGTGGGGGACTCGAACGCCAGCCGCTCGGGCCGATCGCCCGCGGCGTAGCGGGCGGGGTGGAGAATCTGCTCGGTGGAAATCGGCATCAGCGCCCCATACGGCTGCTTGCCCGGGTACTCGCGCTCGAACCAGCGGACGAACTCCGCGCCCCCGAGGTACGGGAAGATGAGACTCTCGCGCAACCACAGGGGCGCGCTGCCGAACACCTTCATCCCCTGCTGCTGCGAACCGAGGGCCGTGCGCAGGTCCCAGAAGTTGGGCAGGCTCTCGATCCGCTGCTCCGGCATCAGCACCAGGATCTGGGCCAGCGCCGCCTGGCCCTCGAGGATGGACTGGGCGGCGGTGCGGCGGTCGTTCTGGCGCTTGAGCTCGACCAGCGAGTCGAGGTTCAGGTACTGATGCTGCAGCGCATGCACCAGCTCGTGCGAGATCACGACTCGGGCCTGACTGGGATCGATGTCGGTGGGAATGTACAGGGCGTTCGAGTCTGGGTCGAAGTAGCCCGCCACCTGCTCCGTGAGCAGGTCGACCATGCTGCGTCGCAGGTCGAGCGAATCCGGGATGAGGCCGAACAGGCGGTAGGCGGCCTGCGCGCCGGCGAGCTCGGGCGGCGGCAGATCGTCGTCGAACTTGTGGATCACGTAGTCGCGGACCTGAGCGCGGGAGCGGCGGAGCACGACGGGGTGCTGCTTGAAGCGCAGCCGCGTCGCCCGCTCGACGGCGGGCATCATCTGTTGCACCGCTTGCCGCAGCTCGGCTTCGCTGCGGACCTCCTGCGCCCGTTGTTCGCATCCGGTGCTGCCGGCTCCCACCCATTCCACGAGCGCCGCGACGGCCAGCCAGCGGCGCCTCACGCCTGCCACTCGATCCCCTTGCCGACGGCGGTCCCCACCACGCGAGCGATGTCCTGACCACGCACGATGATCCCCTGATGCTCGAGCTCCGCGCGCAGCAGCTGGTCCAACTCGGCACGGCGGGCACCCAAGGTGGGGGGAGGTTGGGGGAGGCTGGGGGAGGTTGGGGGAGGTTGTTCCTCTACGGCGCGACCTCCCCCGTCCTCCCCCAACCTCCCCCGACCTCCCCCGCCAAGCATCTTCTCGATCTCCGCCCCGATCCGCTCCAGCATCGGGAAGATTTCGGCTACCAGATCCTCCGCCGGCTCCTGCCGCGGCGTTTCGTGCGTGAGACCGCGCCGGATCATCGCGTCCACCTTGCGCCGCTCGCGGATCAGGCGGTCGAGCTCGGGCGACACCGCGGCCGTGGCCTGCGCGTGGGCGCACGCTTCGTCGAGCACGTCGATCGCCTTGTCGGGCCGGGCGCGCTCGGGCACGAAGCGGTCGGTGAGGACAATGGCGGCCTTGAGGGCGTCGTCGGTGATGGCGACGGCGTGGTGGCGCTCGAGCCGCGGTCGCCGCGCCACCAGCACTTCCCACGTCTGGATGGCGTCGAGCTCTTCGATCAGCACCGGCTGGAAGCGCCGCTCGAGCGCCGGGTCGCCGCGGATCCACTTGTCGTACTCGCTGCCGGTAGTCGCCCCCACGACGCGGATGTCGCCGCGCACCAGCGCCGGCTTGAGCATGTTCGCCGCGTCCATGGCGGCGCCGAGCGCGGTCCCCTGTCCGATCAGGTTGTGCAGCTCGTCCACGAACAGGATGAGGTCGGGATCGGCCGCGAGGTCGCGCACCAGACGACGGATGCGCTCCTCGTACTGCCCGCGGAACGCCGTGCCCGCCAGCAACGCGACGTGGTCGAGCGCGAGGATGCGGGCGTCCTTGAGCGCCGGGGGGACGTCGCCCGCCGCGATGCGCTGCGCCAGACCCTCGACGATGGCCGTCTTGCCCACGCCCGCCTTGCCGATGAGCGCCGGATTGTTCTTGCTCTGGCGCAGCAGGACGTCCACCACGCGCGCCACCTCCGCGTCGCGGCAGCGTACCGGCTCGAGGTCGCCACGGCGAGCGAGGGCAGTGAGCTCCACCCCGACGCGCTCGAGCACGCTCCCGGAGTCGAACAGGCCCTCGAACGCCTCACCCATCGCTCACTCGCCGTGCAGGAAGTGCTGATACCAGGCGATGATGGCGTCTCCCATCACGAACGTCACCGCCGCCCCCAGGGCGAGGAATACCCCGAACGGTACCAGACGCTTCTTCCTGAGCGACAGCGGGACGAAGATCAGGCTGCCGAGCAGCGCGCCGAGGAACACCGTCAAGAGCACGCCCTTCCATCCGACGAACGAGCCCACCATCGCCATCATCTTGATATCGCCGCCCCCCATCGCCTCTTCCCTGAACGCCCACTGGCCCACCTGGGCGACGGCGAACAGCAGCGCGAAGCCCGTCGCCGCGCCCAGCACGGCGTTGAGAAAGCCGTCGGCCCCGCCCGCGAGGGACAGGGCGAGCCCCAGCACGAGGCCGCCCCAGGTGTATTCGTTGGGAATCAGGTAATGCCGCCCATCGGTGACGCCGATGCCGAGGAGGATCGTGCCGAGCAGCGCCGCGGCGAGCGCGTGGAGCGTGATCCCGTAGAGCAGCGCCGCCGCCACCCAGATCGCGCCTACCGCCGCCTCGACGATGGGGTACTGCCGCGAGATCGGCTCACCGCAGCGACGGCAGCGACCCCGCAAGAGCAGCCAGGAAACGACCGGAATGTTGTCGCGCCAGGCGATGGGCTGCTTGCAGCGCGGGCAGGTGGAAGGGGGGTTGACGAGCGACATGTCGAGGGGGAGACGCACGATGCACACGTTCAGGAAGCTCCCGAGACACAGTCCCAGGAGCGCCGCGGCGACGAGCAGAATCGGGTCAACGGCCACGCGTCACCTCGTAGAGCAGAATGCCCGCCGCCACCGCGACGTTGAGCGACTCCGCGCCCTGCGCCAGGGGGATCGCCACGCGCTGCGCGGCGACGGCATTGAGCTGCGGGCGGATCCCGGCGCCCTCGTTCCCCACAATGACGGCGATCGGTCCGTCGTCGACGCTTCCCGCGTCCCCCTTCCCCGCTCCCTTGCCGAGCGCCCGGTGCAGCGGCGTGCCGTCCGCCGCCGCCGCCCAGAGCGTGACCGCGTGCTTCCGCGCCCAGGCGATGAACCCGGCGTCGTCCAGCAACACGACCGGGTGGCGGAACGTCGCCCCCATGGCGGCTCGCAACGCCTTGGGGCTCGTGGGATCGGCGGTCCCGCGCAGCACCACCGTGCCCGCCGCGCCCAGCGCGTGCGCCGTGCGGATCAGGGTGCCCACGTTCCCGGGGTCCTGAACCCCGTCGATCACGAGCGCCACCGCACCCGGCCGCGGAGCGAACTCGGCCGCGTCCCAGCGGCGCGGCTCGATCACGGCGATGATGCCCTGGGGCGCCTCCGTGTCGGCGAGCTGGGCGAACGTGCGGACGCCGATCTCCTCGACCGGGATCGCGTGCCGCTCCAGCTCGGCCACTAACGCCACCCCCCGCGCCGTGCGCGCCAGGTCGGGAGCGACCAGCGCGCCCTGGAACGGGAGACCCGCCGCGAGCGCCTCCTCCACCAGTCGCACGCCTTCGATCAAGGCGAGCCCGCGCCGGCCGCGTGCCTTGCGGCGTTGGAGATCGCGGATCGTCGATGACAGATTACTGGCGATGGGTCTCCTCGCGTGTGTCCGGCGGCGGCCGGGCCTTCAATATGTCGAGAAGCGGCGGACGGGCGCTACGTGAAGATCGCCCTCACGATCGCGGGCTCGGATTCCGGCGGCGGCGCGGGGATCCAAGCCGACGTGAAGACCTTCCACCAGTTCGGCGTGTTCGGGACGAGCGTGATCACCGCGGTCACGGCGCAGAACACGGTGGGCGTGCTCGCCTGGGAGCCCGTGTCCGCGGCGCTCGTCACGGGTCAGCTCGACGCGCTCGCGGCGGATCTTCCCCCCGCCGCCGTGAAGTCCGGCATGCTGGGGTCCGCCGCGCTCGTCGACACGGTCGCCGCCGGGATCGCCCGGCACCGCCTCCCGAACTACGTGCTCGACCCCGTGATGGTCGCGACGTCGGGCGATCGCCTCCTGGACGCAGATGCCGAGCAGCTCATCGCCGGGCGTCTCGTCCCGCTCGCGGCGCTGGTCACACCCAACCTGGACGAAGCCGCGATCCTCGTGGGCGAAGCCGTCGCCACGGCGGACGCGATGGAGCGCGCCGGCCGCGCGCTGGTGCGCTTGGGCGCGAGGGCGGCCCTCGTGAAGGGGGGACACCTCTCGGGCGACACCGTGGTGGACGTGCTCGTCACCGACCGAGGCGCCCGTCGGTTCACGCGGCCGCGGCTCGACACGACGTCGACGCACGGCACCGGCTGTACCCTCTCGGCGGCCGTCGCGGCGGGCCTGGCGCTCGGCCGTCCGCTCGAGCAGGCCGTGGGCGACGCGCTCGACTTCGTGCACCGCGCCATGGCTGCCGCTCCCGGGTTGGGCGGCGGGCGCGGTCACGGGCCGCTGAACCACTTCGTGCCCGGCCCGCCGCGTCCACCGACGGAAGGGCTATAGGGTCAGTGAAATGATGCCGCGCGCGCAAAGAGGATACGTGTCAACACCGAACGCTGACAGACATTCCGTCGATGAGCGTCGAACGCGTTCCTCTTCGGGTGCCTCACAGCAGACGGTCCATCAGGCTGCGAGGATTTGACTACTCACGCACGGGCGTCTACTTCGTCACAATCTGCGCGCAAAAGGGCACCTCCATGTTTGGAAGCGTCGTCGGGGGAAAAGTACGCCTCAACGCCGGGGGCCGAACCGCTGTCAATTGTTGGCTCGAAATCGCGACGCATTTTCCGAACGTCACCCTGGACGAGTTCATCGTGATGCCCAACCATCTGCACGGGATACTCGCGATCAACGGGATTCGGAGCGCCATCGGTGTAGGGGCGCAGCATGCTGCGCCGCTACCCTTAACCCGACACACATCAGTTGGCCATCATGCATCACGTGGCCCTGCCCGTGCGGGGGTGGCGCCGGGCTCCCTGGGCGCCATCGTGCGATCGTTCAAGTCGGCGACCACAAAACGTATCAACGAAATTCGGCAGACGCCGGGCGAGGCGGTGTGGCAACGGAACTACTACGATCGAATCATCCGGAACGATGGCGAACTGGAGCGCGCCCGTGGTTACGTCAGGTTGAATCCGGTGCGGTGGATCGCAGGGGGCGGTTCATAGTGCCCCGCCCGTTTCTCGCGGCGCGCTGGTGCGATGTGCTGCTGCTCACCTTCGAAGCGCCCGATGACCTGATCCGCCGGCTGGTGCCCGCGGGTGTCGAGCCGGACCGCTGGAACAGCCGCACCCACGTGAGCCTCGTCGCCCTGGGCATGCGGCACGTGCGGGTGCGGGGCTGGCCGGTGCCCGGGTTCTCGGCGCACCTGCAGGTGAACTTCCGCACCTACATCCGGTATCGCGGCGAGCCGGGCGTGTGGTTCATCCGCGAGTTCGTGCCCAGCCGGCTGCTGGCCGCGGTGGCGTGGCTCAAGTTCGGGGAGCCCTTCGGCACGGCGCCGATCCGCGTCCGCGTGGAGGAGCAGGAGTCGAGCCTTCGCGCCTCCTATCAGCTCGAACGGCCCGAGCTCGGGTGGCACCTGACCATGGCGGGATCACGCGCCACCCAGGTCCCACCGCCCGACAGCGCCGAGCACTACTTCAAGGAGCGCGTGCTGGCCTGCCGCGTGCGCCGGGACGGCGGGCTCGGCGTGTTTCGCGTCGAGCACCCGCCCTGGGCCGTCCGCGAGGTGACCGCGGTCGACTACCGGGTGGATTTCGGCTTCCTCTACGGAGCGGACTGGCGCTTCCTCAACGACGCGAGGCCCGTGTCGGCGATCTTCTGCCCGGGATCCGATGTGGCGGTGTACCAGCCCGTCAGAGCCCCTTGATCACTCCCGCGATCAGCCGCTCCAGCTGACCCGCCACCTGCCGGCCGGCCTCGAGCACCTCGAGG
>QHUT01000067.1 GCA_003222055.1 Gemmatimonadota bacterium | reverse complement strand
GCCGGAGATGAAGTTCACGTACAGCGCGTCCAGGTCGCGCACCTGGGGCCCGAGCTCCGGCCAGGTCCACGGGGGCACGCCGCCCGACATCTGCTCGCAGCGGCGCTCGGTCTGGTAATAGCGTAGCGTGACCCGGTTGTTCGGCGCCGGCACCTCCAGGAAGCGCGCCCCCGGGGCCACGTGGTGCAGCGTGCCGAGGAACTCGTTCGCCCGCGCCGCCAGGTCGCGGCCGACCTTCACCAGAGGCACGATCTGCCAGTCGTCACGCAGCGTGGCGTCGAGCGCGGCGAGCGAGTACGAGATGCCCCCCCACTCCTCGATCGCGGGTCGCGCCGGGTCGCGCCCGTAGATCGTGTCCCACACCATCGACCCGATCACGCCGACCCGCTTCACACGCGCCCCCACGTGTGCTTGATGAACACCGCGGCCGCGCCGTACACGCCGGCGGTACCCGTCAGCTCGCCGGGGACGATCCGGCATATCTCCACGGCGGGCTTGAACGCACGCCGTCGCACCTCCGCCCGCAGCGGCTCGAACAAGCGGTCTCCCGCGAGGGTGACGCCGCCGCAGATGACCACCACCTCGGGGTTGAAGATGTTGATGATGCTGGCGACGCCCGCGCCCAGGAACTTGGCGGTGTCCTTCACCACTTCCCGGGCGTAGTCGTCGCCGTCGTGCGCCGCCTCGTACACCAGCTGGGCGGTGATCTTCGAGAGATCGCCGTTCACATACGTGGGGAGGGACGTGTCCGCGCCCGGCCTGATCCCCTCGACCGCCCGGGCCGCGATCGCCGGGCCCGAGGCGTACGCCTCGAGGCAGCCGTAGTTGCCGCACTTGCAGAGCCGCCCGGTCGAGTCGATGGTCATGTGCCCGATCTCGCCGGCGATGTCGGACGCGCCCCGGTAGACCTGGCCCCCGAGCACGATGCCCCCGCCGATCCCCGTGCCGATCGTGAGGCCGACGACGTAGTCGGCGCCGCGCGCCGCGCCCCGCCACCACTCGCCGAAGATGGCGCAGTTGGCGTCGTTGTCGAGCGTGGCGGGCAGCCCCAGCGCCTGCGTGAGCCGGTCGCGCAGCGGAAAATTCGTCCAGCCGAGGTTGGGCGTGAGCAGCACGACGCCGGTTTTGGTGTCGAGCGGGCCGGGCGATCCGATGCCGACGCCGGCGATCTCCTTGCCGCGCGCCGTCGCCATCGACGCGCGCGTCAACTTCACGATACGGGTCAGCACGGCGTCGGCGCCCTGCTCCGAGAAGGTCGGCTCCGAGACCAGGCCCAGGAGCTCCGAGCCGTCTTCGGCCACGGTGCCCGCGACGATGTTCGTTCCGCCGATGTCAATCCCGACGACGTAGCGCACCGGTCTCCTCGATGGCGTGAAGCACGTCTTCCACGGTCAGCGAGCGCATGCAGCGGTGATGGCCCAGCGGGCAACTGGGCGGGCCGTGCGCCGAGCAGGGGCGGCACGGGAGGCCGTCGAGCCCGACCACCTGGTCCCGCGGTCCGCGCGGCCCGAACCCGAAGGCCGGCACCGTCGATCCGAAGATCGCCACCGTCGGCGTGTCGACAGCCTGCGCGAAATGCAACGGGGCGCTGTCGTTCGTCACCAGCACCGCCGCACGCCGGATCACCTCGGCGGATTGGCGGAGTGTCAGCGTGCCGCACCCACTCGCCGCCCTCCACCGTCCTCCGCCGCCCTCCACTGCCTTCACGATGTCCTGGGCCAGCCCTGCGTCCTCCGGCCCGCCGACGACCACGATCGCCCCGTTGCCGGCCAGCCGCTCCGCCAGCTCTCTATAATAGGGCCACCGCTTCGAGCCCCAGATCGATCCCGGCGCGAGCGCGATGAAGTCCGCACCGATCCCGTGCTCGCGCAGGAAGCCCTCCGTCGCCGCGGTGTCGGCGATGGTGATGTGCAGCGACGGCCGCGCGAGCCGTGTGTCGGCGCCGGCCAGCGCCAGCAGCCGGTCGATCTCGTGACTCTCGGTCGCGCGGCTGCGTACGTCCGTGTAGAGCCACCGCCAGCCGTCGTGGAAGCCGACCCGCCGCGGGATGCGGGCGATCCACGCCGCCAGCGCCGTCCGCAGGGAGCGATGCGGAAGATACGCCCATTCATACCGCTCCGCCCGCAGGGTGCGGGCGAGTCGGAACAACCCTCCCAGGCCGCGATCGCGGCCTTTCTTGTCGTAGGGGATCACCTGCCGGACGGCGGGGTGCGTCTCGAGGAGCGGCGCCGCGGCGGGGGTGGTCACGACGTCCACCGGCCCGTGCCGCCCCGCGAGGGCTTCGAGCAGCGGCGTCGTGAGCACGACGTCCCCGAGAAACGCGGTCTGGATGACGAGGCTAGTCAACCTGCAAGACCGCCAAGAACGCTTCCTGGGGGATCTCCACCGTGCCTACCTGCTTCATCCGCTTCTTCCCCTCCTTCTGTTTCTCGAGCAGCTTGCGCTTGCGTGTCACGTCGCCGCCGTAGCATTTCGCCGTCACGTTCTTGCGCAGCGGGCGGATCGTCTCCCGTGCGATCACCTTCGTGCCGATCGCGGCCTGAATCACCACCTCGAACAGCTGTCGCGGGATCAGCTCGCGCAGCTTCTCGGCGATTTTCTTTCCCCACTCGTAGGCCTTGTCCCGGTGGATGATCACCGAAAACGCGTCCACTGCATCGCCGTTGAGCAGCATGTCGAGCTTGACGAGGTCGGAGGGCCGGTACTCCAGGAACTCGTAGTCCAGCGAGGCATAGCCGCGCGAAATCGTCTTCAGCTTGTCGTAGAAATCGAGGATGATTTCGGCAAGCGGGAACTCCCAGGTGAAGTCCACGCGGGTCGGGTCCACGTAGTGCATGCCCCCGTACACGCCGCGGCGCTCCTGTCCCAGCTTCATGATCGCGCCGATGTATTCCGCCGGCGCGACGATCCGCGCCTTCACGTACGGCTCCTCGATGCGATCGACGGCCGAGCCGTGCGGCAAGAGACTCGGGTTCTCGACCAGATCCATGGTGCCGTCGGTCTTATGGACGTGATATTCCACGTTCGGGACGGTGCTGATCAGGTCGAGATTGAACTCCCGCTCGAGCCGCTCGCGCACGATCTCCATGTGCAAGAGACCGAGGAACCCGCAGCGGAACCCGAAGCCCAGCGCCACGGACGATTCGGGCTCGTAATGCAGCGACGCGTCGTTGAGCTGCAGCTTGGCGAGCGCGTCGCGCAGCTCCTCGAACTGGTTCGGCTCCGTCGGGTACAGCCCGGCGAACACCATCGACTTGATGTCGCGGTAGCCGGGCAAGAGCGCCACGTCCGCGTGCTCGGCGTCGAGCACGGTGTCCCCGGGACGGGTCTCGCGCACGCCGCGCACGTTGGCGACGAAGTACCCGACTTCCCCCGCCTCGAGCTGCTCCGTGGGCTTGTGGCCGAGCTGCAGGTAGCCGACCTCGTCCACCTCGTACAGGTCTTCCCGGTGCGCCCCGAAGGCGATCTTCATGCCGGGCCGGATCGTGCCGTCCGCCACGCGGATGCTGGGAATGGCGCCGCGATAGCGGTCGTAGTACGAGTCGAAGATCAGCGCGCGCAGCGGCGCCTCGGCCGTACCCCGGGGCGCGGGGATGCGGCGCACCACGGCCTCGAGCAGCTCGGGCACGTTCGTGCCCTCCTTGGCCGAGATGCGGAGGATCTCCTCCGGTTTCGCCCCGATCAGCTCGTGGATTTCCAGCGCCCGCCGATCGGGCTCGGCTCCCGGCAGGTCGATCTTGTTGAGCACCGGGATGATCTCGAGCCCGGCGTCCAGGGCCAGGAACAGGTTGGAGATGGTCTGCGCCTGGATGCCCTGGGAGGCGTCGACCACCAGGATCGCCCCCTCGCACGCCTGCAGCGACCGCGACACCTCGTAGGTGAAGTCCACGTGGCCGGGCGTATCGATCAGGTTCAGCTCGTAGATGCCGCCGTCCCGCGAATGGTAGTTCATGCGGACGGCGTTGAGCTTGATCGTGATGCCGCGCTCGCGCTCCAGATCCATCGTGTCCAGCACCTGCTCCCGCATCAGCCGCTTGTCCAGCGTGCCCGTGAGCTCGATCAGCCGGTCGGCCAGCGTCGACTTCCCGTGGTCGATGTGGGCCACGATGCAGAAGTTGCGGATGTGATCCTGGCGCATGTGCGGGAGAAATATAGGCGCTATCTTTAACGGACCGAGGCCTTGTCTCTGCCCCCCATCACCGGCTGGTTCGACCCCACCTCCAACGGCGGCGCCGTGCGGCTCGCCGCCAACAGCTACTTGCCCGCGAAGGGCGATCCCGGCGTACGGCTCCCGGGACTGCGTCGGGGCGATCTCGTCACGCTCGAGAACGGCAGGGTCGCCAGCGTGAACGGCGCGCCGCCCGGCCGCCTGGGCGAGCGACCCGAGTTCGCCAAGCTCGGCGCGGTGCATCCGGCGCGTCCGCTCGGGCTCGAGTCGCCGCGCGCGTCGAGCCCGCGCACGGCGGAGACCCAGCGCGTCATCGACCTCATCTGCCCGCTCGGCTTCGGCCAGCGGGCCCTGGTCGTGTCGCCCCCTAAGGCGGGGAAGACCGTCATGCTGCAGGCCGTCGCCGAAGGCGTCGTGCTCAACCATCCGACGGCCACCCTCCTCGTGCTGCTCGTGGACGAGCGGCCGGAGGAAGTGAGCGAGATGATCGACTGGGGACGGGGCGAGGTGATCGCGTCGAGCTTCGACCTGTCTCACGAGCGGCACGTCGCGGTCGCGGACATGGTGTTCGAGCACGCGCGCCGGCAGGTGGAGCTCGGTCGCGACGTCGTGATCGTGCTCGATTCGCTCACCCGGCTGGCGCGGTCGCACAACACCACCGGGCGCGGGAGCGGTCGCACCATGTCCGGCGGCCTGGACGCCAACGCCCTCGCCAAGCCCAAGGGATTGTTCGGCGCCGCGCGGGCCGTTCCGGAGGGCGGCTCCCTCACCGTCATCGCCACCGCGCTGGTCGAGACGGAAAGTCGCATGGACGACGTGATCTTCGAGGAGTTCAAGGGGACGGGCAACGCGGAGCTGCGGCTGTCGCGCGCCCTGGCCGACCGGCGTGTCTATCCGGCCGTCGACGTCGCGGCCAGCGGCACGCGGCGCGAGGAGCTGCTCGCCGATCCCGTCACGGTCGCGGCGAAACAGCAGCTGCGGCGCGGTCTGGTCGGCCTCCCGCCGGAGAAAGCGATGGAAGGGTTGCTGGCGCAGCTGCGGCGCACCAAGACCAACGCCGAGCTGCTCAAAGCGGTCAGCTGAACGTCAGTTGGTACCGCTCACGATCTGCTTGTAACTCTCCGGGTTCCACCGCGGTCGTGCAGTCGTATTCGCCACGGCCAGGCCCAGGTAGAACACCAGGCGTGCGAACCGCGCTTCCTTCTCGGCGTCGATTTTGTCCGGCGAATCGCTCACCTGGTGATAGTCGGGGTGCAACCCCGTCGTGAAGAACAGGATCGGCACGCCCTTTTTCGCGAAATTGTAGTGGTCCGAGCGGTAGTAGAGGCCTTCCTGCGGCCACAGGTCGCCGACGGGCTTGATGTTGAGCTCGGGATGCGCCCGGGCGACGCTGTCCACCGCACCGCCCAGATTCGAATGCTCCCGTCCGATCACCGCCAGGGTATCCTTCGCGTTGCGGCCGACCATGTCGCTGTTCAGGTCCGCTACGACGCTCGCGAGCGGCACGGTCGGGTGCTCGGCGAAATACGCGCTGCCCCACAAGCCACGCTCCTCGCCGCTCACCGTCATGAACACCAGGGAGCGCTTGGGGCGCTCGAGCGCCGTCGCGAACGCCTCGGCCAGCGCGACCACGGCGACCGTTCCCGAACCGTCGTCATCGGCGCCGTTACAGATCGAGTCCGCGCCGCGGGCCATGCACCCCTCCCCCGCGCCCGGCGTCCCGATGTGGTCCATGTGCGCCGTGAAGAGCACGTATTCCTTCTTGAGGGCGGCGTCGGTGCCCTCCAGAATGCCCACCACGTTCGGGGCGGACGTGCGCTCCAGCAGCTGCTGATGCACCGCGAGCTGCACCTTGACCTCGGCGAGGGGATGGGCGGCGAGCGGCCGGTCACCCCAGAGGCGGAGCGAGTCGGGAGGAACGCCCGCCTGGGTGAAGAGCGCCCGGGCCGTCCGCGCCCGCACAGCGAACACCGCCGGGATGGCGGATCCGCCTTCCTCGCTCGGGTTGCGCACGTGGACGCTCGCCTGGTGACCCGGCAACTTTTGCCAGATCGAGTCGGGGAAGTCCGCCACCAGCATCAGCGCGAGCGGGCGCAACGGCAGGATCTTCACCGCCACCGCGTTGACACCCGGCCCGTACGCGAGGAAGACCACCTTTCCGGTCACCGCCGAGGAATCGAGCGCGGCGGCTCCCTGCGGGGAGCCGGTGATGACCGCTCCGGGGCCCGCGCTGTCTCCAGCGGGGGGCTGTCCATCGACCAGCAGCACGTCCTGACCGGTGTGCCAGGTCGTAGGCATCGGGCCCGCGATTCGGATGCTCGCACTGTCGGGGTCGAAGCGCTGGACTTCGAGCGGGTAGCGCTGCAGGTAGGTTCCGCTGTCGCCGCCGGGCTTGAGGCCGAAGCGACGGAACTCGGCGGCCACGTACGCCGCGACCTGATCGAGCTGCGGGCTCGGCGTCGCGCGGCCGAGCATCGAGTCGGCGGCGATGATGCCGATGCGGCGCCGCACGTCCTCGGTCGTGATCGCGGCGGCGCCCCGGGCAGCTGGCTGTCGTCGTTGCGCCGCGACCGGCACCGTGAGCACCGCGAGCAGCAGGGTCAGACGGTACCGCATCCCTGGTGGCCTCGATGAGGGGACCGAACAAGCTAACGCGCCCGACCGTGGGGGACCACGGCCGGGCGCGCGGCGTGCCGGCGGGCCTCACGGCTTGCGACGCTTCAACTCGGGCTCGGGCCGCGGCTTGTCCTTCGGGGCATCGCGCTTCGGCTCGACGCGCGGGTCGCTCTTGGGAGGCGGAGCCTCACGCCGCGGCTCCGCGCGCGGGGCGGGACGGGGCGCGGGTGGCGGCGCGGCGACCGGCGGCTCGGGCCGACGGGCGGGTGGCTCCCGTCGCTCGGGCCGCTCGGAGCGGTCGGGACGCCCTGCCGGCGCCGGACGCTCGGCATGATCCGGCTGCTCGGGACGGGCGTGTTGCTCGGGCTGAGCTGGACGGTCGGGCGGACGGAGTCGCTCGCGGGGGCGGGGCTGCGCCCGGTCGCCAACGCCGTCGCCCTGATCGCCGGTGATGGGCCGGGGCCGGGGTTTCACCCCGGGCGGTGGAATGACGCCGGTGCCGCCCGGATCGCGGCCGCGCGCGCCCACGTCGCGCCGCTGGTCGTCATCCGCGGGACGGGCGCGCACGCGGGTGACGAACGCGTCGGATGCCTGGCGGTCCTTGAAGATGAAGCGCGGCTCGGGCCGGAGCGGCCGTGTGAACACCACCCGCGTCGCGTCGTAGGAGCGATAGGGGTAATAGTACGGATCGTCGAACACCACGATCCGAAAGCGCACGCAGGTGTAGTCGTACGGGCTCCAGGAGGAATAGTTCACGTACGAGTGGCAGTCGTAGCACAGAAACCGCGGATAGTCGTAGTGCCGCTGGACGTAGTACGGCGCGAGGTCGTAGTCCCAGTCGCCGTAGCCCGCGGGCACGATGCGCTCCGCCAGGTCCGTGACCGCCACGTAGGGATCGCCATGCACGCGACCGTCGGGGATGGCGCGATAGTCCCAATGGTCCTGGCTTTCGAGCGCGTCGTACACGAACGCGTCGCCGGCGACGACGGCGAAGATGTAGCCGACCCCCGGGGAATCGTCGATGTAGAACGCGTCGCGCGAGTCGCGACCCGGGACCTCGTAGTCGCGGCCGCCGCGCGCGAAGTTGTCCTCCCACGGCTCGCGCGGGAACAGGACCCGCACCCGGCCGTCGGTGTCGATGCGCAGGATGGTGACGTAGGCGTCCTGCTCGGCGCGGAAGTGCACCCGCACGCCTTGGCCGCTCGAGTACGGGTCGTCGCCCCGGTCGGTCCAGATCTCGACATGCGGGCGGTACGGCAGGGCGGCGGGCTGGAGCGCGGCGCCGCCGGCGGAGCCGACGAGCAGGCTGAGCAAGCCGAACGTGGTCAACATAAGTGCCTCCCGCTCCTCGAGAGGTGCAGGCGCCATGCCATGCCGCGAGTAGCGGTACCGTCTCCCAACCGATTGTCGATGAGGACCTTACAACGACGGTCGGATGGTGTCACGCCCCCGCGATTGTCCTCTACCCGGGACAATCGGCCGATCATTAGCTTCCGCGAGCCCCATGGCTGACACTGCCCGCATCGATCTGCTCGACCCCGCCGACGTGGCGCGGCTGGGCGGAATCGAGATCGTTGCCGCGGGAGTGGTCGAAGGCTTCCTCGCCGGCATCCACCGCTCCCCGTTTCGCGGCTTCTCCGTCGAGTTCACCGAGCACCGCGCCTATCAACCGGGGGACGAGCTGCGCTACCTCGATTGGCGGATTCTGGCCCGCGCCGATCGGTTGTTCGTCAAGCAGTTCGAGGAGGAGACCAACCTGCGGGCGATGATCCTGGTGGACGTGAGTCGCTCGATGGCGTGGCGCGGCGCGCCGGCGCGTCTCACCAAGCGAGCCTACGCCGACCGTCTGGTCGCGGCGCTTGCGCTGATTCTCCTGCGGCAGCGGGATGCGACCGGGCTCATCACGTTCGACGAAGCGGTGCGCGAGGTCGTACCGCCGCGCGTGCGGGCGGGTCAGTGGGCGCGCTTGGTCCGGGGCCTGGAGCGCACGCCCGACGGCGGCGGTACGGCCGCCGAGGCGGCGCTCGGTCGCCTGACGTCGCTGCTCGCGCGCCGGGGGTTGGTGGTGCTCGTGTCGGATCTGTTGTTCGACCGTGACCTCGCGCTCACCGCGTTGCGCTACCTGCGGCATCGCGGGCATCACGTGATCGTGCTGCACCTGATGGATCCCGCGGAAGCCGAGCTCTCGGGGGCGCCGGAAGTGCGGTTCCGGGATCCCGAATCGGCGGTGAGCGTGGTGGTCCGGCCGCGCGAGCTGGCGCGGGCGTACAGCGAGACCGTGCGCCGCGAGATCGCCGCGTGGCGTACCACGTGTCGGCGACATGGGATCGCGTACCATCACGTGCTGACCGACCTGCCCTTCGGCATGGCACTCCGAATGCTCGCGTGACGTTCCTGCATCCGTTCGCGTTGCTGGGGCTCGCGGCCGCGGCGATCCCCGCGCTGCTGCACTTGCTCGAGCGGCGCGTCCCGCCCGAGGCCGAGTTTCCGCCGTTGCGCTACCTGAGCGAGGCGGAGCGGCAGAGTGCGCGGCGTCTCAGGCTGCGGCACGTGTTGCTGCTGCTGTTGCGAACCGCTCTGATCGCGCTGATCGTCTTGGCGGCTGCGAGGCCGCTCGTCCCGGCTCCCAGCGCCGTGCGGCGCGCGGCCGTGCATCAGCGGACGGCCCTCGTCGTGATCCTCGACAACTCGGTGTCGTCGGGCGTGGTGGTGGACGGTCGGCCGGTGCTCGAACGGCTCCGGGCCGCGGCCCGAGGCTCCCTGGCGGCGGCCGCGGCGTCGGACCGGGTGTGGCTCGTTCTCGCGGACGGCGTGGCACGGGCCGGGACGCGCGAGGCGCTGCTCGCGACCATAGACAGCGCCGGCGTCTCGCCCCGGCGGCTGGACCTCACGGCGGCCGTGCGCGCCGCCGTGCGCCTCGTGAACGCGGAGCCGCTCGAGGGGCGCGAGGTGCACGTGATGAGCGATCTCCAGCGAAGTGCGCTCGGCCCGGGCCGTGCGGGCGTGCCGCGGGGCGTCCGCGTGCTCACGCTCGCCCCGGCCTCCGATGTGCCGGCGAACCGGGGGGTCGGCCCGGCGCGCGTGTCTGGCGGCGCAGTGGCGGTGCCGATCGTCGGGACGCCGGGCGCCCGGCCGGCGGCGGTGACGCTGCAGGTGCGCGGCCGCGAGGTGGGACGGGGACTCGCGGCACCGGGATCGACGCTCTCGATCGCGCTGCCGCCGGGGGGACCCGGGTGGTGGGTCGGTGAGGCGATGCTCGACGCCGACGAGTTGCGGGCGGACGATCGGCGCGTATTCGCGTGGCGGGTGGCGCCGCCGGCACGGGTCACGGCCTCGAGCGGGGCGGGACCGTTTGTGGCGGCGGCGCTGGCTGTGCTCGAGCAGGGCGAGCGCGTGCGACGTGGCACGGACGTGGTGATCGGGGATCGGCTCGACGGAGGGGCTGCGGTGAGCGTCGTACTGCCGCCCGCCGATCCGACGCTCATCGGTCAGCTGAACCGCGCCCTCGCGGCCCGCGGAGCCCTGTGGCGGCTCGGGTCAGCGGGAACTCCCGGCCCCGTCGCGGCGTCCGCGGTAGCGGGAATGGACGGAATCCAGGTGGCGCGGCGATATCGTCTTGACGCCGTCGGCGAGGCGGGAAGGGGGAAGGGGGAAGACAGTACGGTCCTGGCGAGGGTGAACGGAGAGCCCTGGCTGGCGCGAGATGCCGGCGTCCTGCTCGTTGGCAGCCGGTTGGACACGGCATGGACGGCGCTGCCCGCAGCACCTGCCTTCGTGCCGTTCGTGGACGCCCTCGTAAACCGTCTGGCGCGAGGCGAGGCGCCCGTCTCCGAGGTCGAGGGCGCGCCGGGCGTGTGGTTCCGCACCCACGGGACTGATACGGTTGGCGCCGTCGTGTCCGGCCCCGACCCGCGCGAGTCGGATCTCACCCAGGCGCCCGCAGCGCTGGTGCGGGACGTGTTAGGCGCGGAGGTCTTGGACGCGGCCGCGCTCGGCTCCGCGCGGTTCGCGGGTGGGGGCCACGGCGACGCGAGCGGCCCGCTGCTCGTACTCGCCCTGCTCCTGGCCGCGGCCGAGCTGGGGGTGGCGACCTTCACCCGCTGATGCCCCTCACGTTCCTGATCGATCGCTTCGACGCGCTGCCGGCGACGCGCGCCCTGGCGGACGCGCTCCCGGGCGCCGGGGCACGCCGGGGCATCGCCGGGCTTCCGGGCTCGAGCGCCGCAGTGCTCCTGGCCGCGCTCGCGCGGCGGCGCGCGCAGCGCGTGTTCGTGGTGGTGACGGCCACTCCGACCGATGCCGAACGCTGGCTCGCCGATCTGCAGACGCTCGTGGGCGACGCGGCCGCGCTGTACCCCCAGCGCGAGGCGCTGGGCGCCGAGGAGCCGCACGTCGAGATTGCCGGCGAACGGATCGAAACGCTCGAAGCGCTGCTCTCGGGGCGGATCCGCCTGCTCGTGACCACCGCACGCGCCTCGGCGGAACGAACCGGCGTGCCGGCGGCGCTCGGGGACATGCGGCTGTCGCTAGCGGCCGGAACCGGGCAACGGTTCGCCGACGTGGTGCGGCGCCTCGAGCAGATGGGGTATGCCCGAGTGTCGACCGTGACCGAAGTCGCGCAGTTCAGCGTGCGTGGCGGCATCCTCGACGTGTACGGGTTCGGGATGGCGGCACCGGCGCGTGTCGAGTGGTGGGGGGACGACGTCGCGTCGATCCGGGCGTTCGATCTCGACTCGCAGCGATCGGGGGAAGCGATCGAGCGGATCACCGTGCTGCCGGTGCGCACCGAGGGAGAGGGGGCGCGCGATGTAGGGGCGCCGGTAGGGGCGCAGCATGCTGCGCCCCTACTAGCAGGGCAGCCCGTGCCACCACCGCGGCCCCTACCGCGCCAGTCGCTCCTGGACCTGTTGCCGAGCGACGCCGTGGTCGTGCTGGAGCAGGAATCCGCTCTGGAGCAGGAGGTGGATCGCGCCTGGGCGGAGGCGGCGCATCATCTCGACGTGGCCCGACGGCTGGGTGAGGAAGCCCCGCCGCGGGACGCGTTGTTCGTCGATCCGGCCGCGTGGCGTGATCGCCTGACGACCTTCCCGCGCCTGGCCCTGAACGCCCCGGACGGCGACCTCCGGTTGCCCCTCGCGCCGCCCGAGGCGGTGGATCGCGACATCAAGCGCCTGCGCCAGATCGTGGCGGGCGAGCCGCCCACGGTAATCCTGTGCGACAACGAGGGACAGCTCGAGCGGCTCGAGGAGCTGCTGGACACGGAGCGCCCCACGCTCGTGGTGGGCGCGCTCGACGGTGGGTTCGTCGTACCCGGCCTGCGGGTGCTCACCGATCACGAGATTTTCCGGCGGGCTCGGCGGCTGCGGCGCCCCCGGCGCTACCGCGAGGCGGCCGCCACAGCGGCAACCCGGGCCTTGCGGGGCGGTGATTTCGTGGTCCATCTCGAGCACGGCATCGGGATCTACCGCGGGATCCAGACGATCGCGGTCGGAGCGGATGGTGGCAGTCTCGAGGTGGCCGTGGTCGAGTACGAAGGCGGCGCCCGGCTCAACGTCCCGCTGTATCGACTCGACCAGCTCGAACCGTACCGAGCGGCCGGTGACGGCGACGCGCCCGCGCCGCGGCTCCACCGGCTCGGCGCGACGACGTGGCAGCGACAGCGGGATAAGACCCGCGCGGCGATTCGCCGCATGGCGTCGGAGCTGCTCGATCTCTACGCGCGGCGTCAGCTCGCGCCCGGCTTCGCGTTCCCGCCGGATACACCGTGGCAGCGCGAGCTCGAGTCCGCGTTTCTGTACGAGGACACGCCGGACCAGCGGCGCGCCTCCGAAGAAGTGAAGCGCGACATGGAGCGGGCGCGGCCCATGGACCGGCTGCTCGTGGGCGACGTGGGCTACGGCAAGACGGAGGTGGCGCTGCGCGCAGCATTCAAGGCGGTCCAGGCGGGCAAACAGGTGGCGGTGCTCGTCCCCACCACGATTCTCGCGGAGCAGCACGGCCGGACGTTCCGCGAGCGGCTGGCGGATTATCCCGTGCGGATCGAGGTGTTGTCGCGGTTTCGCAGCGCCCAGGACTCGAAGGACGTCACGCGGCGGATGGCGCGCGGCGAAGTGGACATCGTGATCGGGACCCATCGCCTGCTGTCACGCGACGTGACGTTCCACGACCTCGGGCTCCTCATCGTGGACGAGGAGCACCGCTTCGGCGTGCGGCACAAGGAGCGCCTCAAGGCGCTGAAGCTGGCGGTCGACGTGCTGACCCTGACGGCGACGCCGATCCCCCGCACCCTGCACCTGTCGCTCGCCGGGTTGCGCGACCTGGCGCTGCTCGAGACGCCTCCCAAGGACCGCTCTCCCGTCGTGACCTTCATCGAGCCGTGGGACGACGGGCTGATCGAGGAGGCGCTGGCGCGAGAGCTCGACCGGGCGGGGCAGGTGTATTTCGTGCACAACCGCATCGAGACGATCGATACGATTGCGGAGCGGGTGCGGGCACTCGCGCCGCCGCGGGCACGAGTGGCCGTCGCACACGGCAAGCTCAAAGAGGCGGCGCTCGATCAGGTGATGGCGCGTTTCGTCCGCGGCGAGGTGGACATCCTCGTGTCGACCATGATCGTCGAATCGGGGCTCGACGTGCCGAACGCCAACACCATGCTCGTGAGCCGCGCGGACCAGTTCGGCCTGGCCCAGCTATACCAGCTGCGGGGACGCGTGGGCCGGAGCCATCGCCGCGCCTACTGCTACCTGCTGGTGCCCGACCTGGTCGATGCCGAGGCGGAGGAGCGGTTGCGGGTGCTCGAGCATCATACCGACCTGGGCTCGGGCTATCGCATCGCCCTGCGCGATCTCGAACTGCGGGGCGCGGGCAATCTGCTGGGTGCCGAGCAGTCGGGGTACGCACAGGCGGTGGGGTTCGACACGTATCTCCGCTGGCTCCAGGAAACGGTCGAGGCCTTGAAGACGGGGACTGGGGAACAGGGCGTGGGGAAGGGGACGCCACCCGAAGTGGTGCTCGACCGGCCCGCGCATCTCTCCGACGACTACGTGCCGGACGAAGCGGCGAAGCTCGAGCTGTACCGACGGCTGGCGCGCGCCGAAGCGGCTAGCGAGATTGAGGCGGTGCGCGAGGAATTGCGCGATCGTTTCGGGCCGCTGCCGGACGACGCGCAGCGCCTGCTCCTGGTGTCCGAGCTCCGCGCGCTCGGCGGCCGAGCGGGCCTGGAGATGGTCCTCGTGCGGGGCGACGAGGCGCGGCTCACGTTTCGGCGCGACGCGACCCCGCGTCTCGCCCGGCTCACGGCGGCGCTCGACGCGGTGCAGTTTGAGGCCGAGGTGCGGCGCGCGGCCCCGCTCTCCCTGCGACTCCGGCGGCTCGGCGGCGAGGCGATCGGCGCCGGCTTGGTCCGCGCGCTCACCGCGGTGCTGACGGACGCCCCCGACTGACGGAAGACTGACGGGAGACTGACAGGAGATGGCATGCAACGGCTGAGTGTGCTGATGATGGTGCTTACGCTGGCGGGCTGTAGCGCAGTGCGGGACGCGTTCTCGGCCCATGCCGAGGTCGCGGGCGCCGCGGCGGGCCAGACGCTCCCGGTCGAGCGTCTGGCGAGCCTGGTCGGGCGGGCGCCGCGCATCCCGGTGCGGGCCGACGTGCTCACCGGCGTCGCGAACGTCTACCTCGACTACGCCGTGCTCGCTACGGCACTGGGCCGCGGGCGCGACCTGCACGATTCCTCCCTCGCGCTGGCGGCGGAATGGCCACTCGTGGTACAGCTCAAATGGGAGCACTACCACCAGCAGCTCCTCGCCGGCCGTAGCCGGATGACGCCGGACGACGCGGACTCGGCGTATCGGGCGGGCACCGTCCGCCTGTTCCAGCACATCCTGATCCGCGTGCCGCCGAGCGCGGTCCCCATGGTGGAAGAGCAACAGAAGAAGAAGGCGGAGGGCGTGTTGCGACAGGCGGCGGCGCGGGGTGGCGCCGGCTTCACGCAGCTCGCCCGGCAGTACTCGGAGGACCCGGGCTCCAAGGTGCGCGGCGGCTACCTCCCGGCGACGCCGCGGGGGCAGTTCGTCCCCGCGTTCGACAGCGCGGCCTGGGCGCTGGCCCCCGGCGGCCTGAGCGGCGTCGTGCGGTCACCCTTCGGCTTTCACATCATCCGCCGGCCGCCGCTCGCGGAAGTGCGCGATTCGTTCCGGGTCGATTTGGAGAGCTCGCGTGCCAACCGCCTCGATTCCCTGTATTTCGACAGCCTCACCAAGGCGCGCCAGCTCAAGGTCGCGAGCGGCGCGCCCGCGCGCGTGCGCCAGGCAGTGCCGCAAATCGTCACCGCCCGTGACGACGAGCACACGCTCGCGACGTTCCGGGGGGGCACATTCCGCGTGAAGGACCTGACGCGCTGGCTGCTGGCGCTCGATCCCAACGACGTGCGCGGCATCGCGACGGCCTCGGACGACCAGCTCACGCAGTTCGTGAGACTGCTCGCCCAGCGCGACATGCTGCTCGAGCAGATCGACTCCGCCGGCGTGGGGCTCACCGCCGACGATTGGCGCCACGTGCGCGCCGAGCACGATTCGGGCGTCGGCCGGCTCGAGGGGTTGCTGCGGCTCTCGCCCGCGCTCCTCAAGGACTCCGCCGCGACCCCGGAGGCGCGCGTCCGGCTCGCGATGGCGCACATGGACGGCTACCTGGATGCCGCGGTCACCCAGGGAAGCGCGCCCTTCCTGCCGGTGCCTCCCTTCCTGGCGGCGGCGCTGCGCCAGGGGGAGACCTGGTCGCTCAACGACGCCGGCATCGCGCGTGCGCTGGAGCGGGCGCAGGCGATTCGGGCCGCCGACACAACCGCTCGGCAGGCCCCGGCCACCGGCCTGAAGCGCGCCCCCGGCCCGCCGCCCGTCGCGGGCGACAGCGCCGTCAAGCGGGCGCCGAGCTGACATGCGGCCCTCCCGGGTGACGCTCGCGGCGGTGGCGTGGGCCGCCGCCCTCGTGGCGCCGCCGGTAACGGCGCAGGGTCGCTCGGCGACGGCGCGGGCCGTGGACCGCGTCGTGGCGGTGGTGGGCACCAAGCCGATCCTGGCCTCGCAGGTGGAAGAGCAGCTGGTGCTGGCGCAGTCGCAGGGGGCGAAGGTCCCGGAAGACTCGGCGGGGCGGGACGCGGCGCGGCGTCAGATCCTGTCGCAGATGGTGGATGAAGAGCTGCTGGTGCAGCAGGCCGAGCGCGACACCACCATCAAGGTGACCGATCAGGAAGTCCAGGACGCGGTCGAGCAGACGGTGCAGAACGTGCGCAAGCAGTTCACCTCGATCACCGAGTTCCAGGCGCAGCTGCGCGCGGCCGGGTTCGTGTCGGAGGAGGAGTGGCGCCGCTGGCTCGCCGACCAGCAGCGCCGCTCGATCCTGCAGCAGCGCCTGATCGAAGGCCTGAAACAGAAGGGCAAGCTGCGGCCGATCCCACCGTCCGACGCCGAAATGCATGCCTTTTGGGAGGCGAACCGGGGGCAACAGCCGAAGCGTCCCGCGGCGATCTCATTCCGCCAGATCGTCATCCTGCCGAAGCCCGATTCCGCGGCCAGCGCGCGCGCGCTGCAGCTCGCGGAATCGCTGGTGGTGGCGTTGCGTCGGGGCGCCAACTTCGCCGAGATCGCGAAGAAATATTCGGCGGACAGCGCCTCGCGCGAGCAGGGTGGCGAGCTGGGCTGGTTCCGGCGCGGCGTCATGGTGAAGCAGTTCGAGGACGTGGCGTTCCGGTTGCGCCCCGGGACGATCTCGGACGTCGTGCCGACCGAGTTCGGCTACCACATCATCCAGGTGGAGCGGGCGCAGCCCGCGGAGATCCTCGCCCGACACATCCTGATCCAGCCGACGATCTCGGCGGGCCAGCTGGCGATCGCGAAGCGGCTGGCGGATTCCGTGCACGACGCCCTGGCCCATGGGGCGCCGTTCGACTCGCTCGCCCGCTTGTACGCCGACCCGAACGAGCCCAAGCTGGCCGACGCACTGCCCGTCTCGCAGCTCCCGCCCGACTACGAGAAGGTCGTGGGCAGCGACACGGTGCCAGGCCTCAAGCCCGTCTTCGAGATGGGCGCCGGCACCGCGCGGCCACGATTCGTCATATTCGAGCTGGTCAGGCGGCTCCCCGAGGGCGACCTGTCGTTCGACGAGGTCAAGGACCGCATCCGCGACGGCTTGGCGCAGCAGCTCGCCGTCAAGCACTACCTCGACCTGCTGCGCCGCACCACCTACGTCGACGTCCGGTTCTAGCGGCGTGGACCCCCGGCCTCCCCGGCTCGCCGTCACGCTCGGCGACCCGCGGGGGATCGGGCCGGAGGTAGTCCAAAAGGCGCTGGCCCTCGGTGCGCTTGATGCTGAGGTCGTGCTGATCGGGAGCGGGGAGCGGGGAGCGGCTCCTTCCGATGCAGCGGCGGGTACCGCTCCCCGCTCCCTGCTCCCGGAACAGGCTGGCAGGATCGCTCTGGAAGCGGTGACCGAAGCGGTTCGCCTCGCTCTCTCCGGCGCGGTCGACGCCATCGTCACCGGCCCTGTGCACAAGCATGCCCTTCACTTGGCCGGCTTCCGCTATCCGGGTCTCACGGAGTTTCTCTCCCATCTCGCGGGCGATGTGGACGTCGCGATGATGCTCGCCGTCGGCCCGCTGCGCGTGGTGCTCGTCACGACCCATATCCCGCTCAAGGACGTCCCCGCCGCCGTGACGACCGCGCGCGTGGTGGCGTGCGGGCGAATCACCGAGCGGGCGTTGCGCGAGTGGTGGGGGATCGGCGCGCCCCGGCTCGCGGTGTGCGCGCTCAACCCGCACGCCGGCGAGTCGGGCTTGTTCGGCGACGAGGACGAGGGGGTGCTCACGCCTGCCGCCCGCGCCCTGGGGGCCGCGGGTCCGCTCCCCGCCGATACGGTGTTCGTGCGTGCCCTGAAGGGCGAGTTCGACGCGGTGCTCACGCCGTATCACGACGTGGGCATGACGGCCGTGAAGGTCGCGGGGTTCGGGAAGGGCGTGAACGTCACACTCGGCCTTCCGTTCCCGCGCGTCGCGCCGGACCACGGGACGGCGCTCGACATCGCCGGGCGCGGGATCGCGGACCCCGGGTCGATGCGGATGGCGCTCGAGCTCGCCGCTCGACTGGCGCGCCGCTAACTCCTGGGCTTCATCTCGAGGGCGTCTCGGCGCCCACGGTGCGCCGCACCACGCGCACCTTGCCCACGCGGCGGCCTTCCATCTCCAGGATCTCGAACATCGCGCCCTTGACCGCCACCTGGTCGCCGATCTTGGGGAGGCGGCCGATCGCGCCGAACAGAAATCCGCCGATGGTGGTGTAGTCCTGCTCGTCGAGCTCGAGCCCGAAGACCCGGTTCACGTCGCGCAGCGGCGTCGCGCCGGAGATGACGGGGGCCGCGCCCGCGGGCGCGACGCGCAACTCGCCGCTGGGCTGGTCGTACTCGTCGTAGATCGGGCCCACGATCTCCTCGAGCAGGTCCTCCATGGTGACGAGGCCGGCCGTGCCGCCGAACTCGTCGAGCACGATCGCGAGGTGGATCTTCTGGCGCTTCATGTCGGCGAGCACGTCTTCGACCTCCCGCGTACCCGGCACGAACATCGCGGGCCGGAGCACGGTGCGCACGGTCCCGCCCTTGGCCGAGCGGAGGCCCGCCAGGATGTCCTTCGCGTGCACGACGCCGAGGATGTCGTCGAGCGACTCGGCGTACACCGGGTAGCGCGAGCGGCCCGCGACGGCGACCTGGTCGGCCGCCTGCTCGAGGGTCAGGTCCGCCGGCAGCGCGACCATCTCGGTGCGGGGCGTCATCACTTCGCGGGCCGTCTTCTCGCTGAACTCGAACACGCCCTGCAGCAGCCGCGCGTCGTCGGCGTCGAGCTTGCCGCGCTTCCGGCTCTGCTCGACGAGCATGCGCAGCTCCTCCGGCGAGTGGATCTGCTCGAGCTCGGCGGTGGTCCCCTTCAACCCCAGCAGCCGCCCCACCCGCCCGGCGCTCCAGTTGAGGAGATCGGTGAAGGGCCGCGTGATCCAGGAGAAGAAAATGAGCGGGGCCGCCACCCAGCGGCTCGTGCCTTCGGGATGGGTGATGGCCCAGGCTTTGGGTGCCTGCTCGCCGAACACGACATGCAGGAACGACACCACGGCCACGGCGACGGTGGAGGCCACACCGCCGCGGGTGAGGAAGTCGAGCAGCGGCGGCAGCGCCGCGAACCAGTCGCGGAACAGGTGCGCGACGGTGTCCTCGGACACGTAGCCGAGCAGGATCGACGCGACCGTGATGCCGAGCTGCGCGGCCGAGAGCTGGCGGTAGAGGTCTTGGAGGGCCGCCTGGACCGTTCGCGCCTTGCGGTCGCCGCGCCGCACCATCGCCTCGATGCGCGTGCGCCGTGCCGCCACGAGGGCGAACTCGGCCGCGACGAAGAACGCATTCGCGAGCACCAGGGCCACCACCGCGAGCAGCCGCAGCCAGAGCGATTCCGGGACGGGGCCGGGCATAGACGCGGGAACATAGAGCGTGATTATCTTGGGGACTAGGGACTAGCGTGAGCGCGACACTACCAATCGACGTGCAATGCACGCATCGCGCGCCGCTGCGGGCCGAGAGCCGCAGGCGGCTCGCGCTGGTCCTCGGCATCACCGCCGCCGTGATGGTGGCGGAAGCCGTGGGGGGATGGCTCGCCCACTCGCTCGCCCTGCTCGCCGACGCCGGTCACATGCTCGCCGATGTGGCCGCCCTGGGTCTGTCGCTCGTCGTCGCCCACCTGGCCCAACGACCGGCCACGGCGGAACGGACCTTCGGCCTGCTGCGGCTCGAGATCGTCGCGGCCCTCGTGAACGGTGCGGCGCTGCTCGCCATCTCGCTCGGCATCGCGCTCGAGGCCTATCACCGGTTTGGCGCGCCGCAGCAGGTCCGTGGCACCCTGCTGCTCGGCGTCGCGGCCGCGAGCCTCGTCGCCAACGCGGCGGGCGCCGCCATCCTGCATCGCGGGCACCACCATTCGCTCAACCAGCGGGGCGCCTACCTCCACATCATCGGCGACGTGCTCGGCTCGGCGGGCGCGCTCGCCGCCGGCGTGATCATCCTCGCCACCGGGTGGGTGCAGGCCGACCCCCTGATCTCGGTGCTGATCGCGGGGCTGATCCTGGGCAGCGCCTGGCGCCTGGTGAAGGAAAGCACCGACATCCTGTTGGAGGCCGCACCGGCCCACATCGCGCTCGCCGACGTGCACGACCGGATCGCGTCGATCCCCGGCGTCGCCTCGGTGCACGACCTGCACGTCTGGACGGTCACGAGCGGCGTGATTGCGATGAGCGGCCACCTCGTGGTCCAGAACCCCGGCGACAACCAGCGCGTGCTCGAGGCGGTGCAGCAGCGCCTCGGGGGCCTGGGGATCCGGCACATCACCGTCCAGATGGAGCGGGATCCGACGTGTGATTAGGGGGGAGACGAGGGCGGACGGCCGTACCACGGCGTCCGCCCCCTGGTCGCATCTGCTCCGACCTTCAGCTTATTTCCTGCCGGCGACCCTCGCGTTGTTGTGACCCGCCGAGCCGGGGCACGCGGCCCCTGTCGCCACATTCAGCCGTCCGGCGCCGAAGATTCGCTCCGGCCCGACGTCGTCCGCTCCCGCCAGAATGCACGCGGTGACACGCTCCACCTGTCCCGACGGTGCCGCGTCGAGCTGTGACTCGACCACGGCCGCGGCGCCCGCGACGTGCGGGGAGGCGAAGCTCGTTCCGTCTCCGAACAAGAACGACCCCCCGCTGGTGCAGTCCGCCGTCGGCAACACGGTCTGGGTACGGCTGCAGGCGCCGAGGACGAGATCGATCACCGGCTCGTTGAACAGGTCCCCGAAGTCCCCTCCCGGTGCCACCAGGGCAATGCCGGATCGCCCGCCGAAGTTCGAATAACTCGCGAGCGCGTCGAAGTTCTGCTGGTTGATGGGGCCCGTCGCGCCGACGCTGATCACCCCGTCGAGCTGCGCGGGAATCTCGAGCATGAACCCGGGGTCCTTGTCCAGGTTGACCGCCTCGTTCCCGGCCGCCACGACGACGACCACGCCCTTGCGCGTCGCTACGTCGACCGCCATTTGCAGCACGTGCACGAGCCCGCGAGCGCCTTTCTGGCGCAGATCGATGCGGGCGCCGAGGCTCATGTTGATCACGTCGGCGCCTTCATCGGCGGCGAAGAGAATCCCCGAGATGACGTCGTCGAACGTGCCGGAGCCGTCCTGGGCGAGGACCTTGATCGCGCACAGCCGGGCGTCCGATGCCACGGATGCCATGCCGCGGCCGTTACTGGAAATGAGGCTCGACACGAACGTGCCGTGCGCGTTGAGATCCTGAATGTCCGGCTCGGCCTCCACGAACGAGATGCTCTTGTCGAGCGCCACCCGACCCGCCAGATCCACGTGTCCCGGGTCCACGCCGGTGTCGAGCACGCAGACGAGCCGACCGCCGCCGGCGGGCGTTGCCACCCAGGCGGCGGGCGCCTGGATCACCTGCATGTTCCATTGGATCGCGAAGAAAAAGGCACGGCTCTGATCGGTGCCGAGCGCCGACGGCGGAGCTGCCTGCGCATCGATCGCCGTGGCTTGCCGGAACAGCTGGCCCGGCTGTGGAATCCACTGCAATGTGATGTCGGCATCGACGCTGGCCACGTCCGGGCGCGCGGCCAACGCCTCGGCCCCGGCGGCCGTCAAGCCGCGCACGGTCACGACGCCGATGTCGGTATGTCGGCGATCCACTGTCCCACCGACGCCGGCTACGGCGGCGTCGAAGTCGCTTCCTTCGGTGCCGATCAGGGTCACCACGTGGCGGCGCTCATTGCCCCCGCCCCCGCCGCCTGGTGCGCGCGCGGCCTGGAGCGCGGGTGGGGCGGTCGTGCGGGAAGGCGCCGTCGTCTCGCGGTCGGTACAGGCGGCGGCGAAGAAGAGGAAAGCCGTACACAGACTGCTCACAGCCGGCCAGCGTTTGCGTCGCATCGGCGCCTCCCAGGACAGGGATCACACCCGCGACCGCATCCGCGCGCCGGAGTGCAGAGGGGATTTTGCCTGTGTTCGTGCCAGTTGGTAAGGGCACCGATCATCCGGCCACGAAGGGTGTGATCTCCCCGCTTGTCTTTTAGAGACCATCGGCCTATACTGCGGCCCTCCATGAGGCACCTTTAGGCACCGTCAGGACGCAGCCCCTTGCAGATCCGCAACATCGCCATCATCGCCCACGTCGACCATGGGAAGACCACGCTGGTCGACCAGATGCTCCGCCAGGCGGGGGTGTTCCGCGCCAACCAGCAGGTAAGCGAGCGGGTGATGGACTCGAACCCGTTGGAGCGGGAGCGGGGCATCACCATCCTGTCGAAGAACACCGCGGTGCGCTGGCACGACACCAAGATCAACATCGTCGACACGCCCGGGCACGCCGACTTCGGGGGCGAGGTGGAGCGGATCCTGCGGATGGTGGACGGGTTCCTGCTGCTGGTGGATGCCGCCGAGGGGCCGATGCCGCAGACGCGCTTCGTGGCGGGGAAGGCGCTGGCGCTGGGCCTGAAGCCGATCGTGCTGGTGAACAAGGTCGACCGGCAGGACGCCGAGCCGTTGCGGGTGCACGACGAGGTGCTCCAGCTGTTCCTCGACCTGGAGGCGACGCAGGAGCAGTTCAACTGTCCCTTCCTTTATACATCGAGCCGCGCGGGCACCGCGACGGTCGACTTGCGGACCCCCGGGACGGATCTCAAGCCCTTGTTCCAGACCATCCTAGATACGATCCCGCCCCCGGTCGCCGATCCCGCAGGCCCGTTCCAGATGCTCGTGTCCACGCTCGACTATTCGTCGTACCTGGGGCGCATCGCGATCGGCCGGATCGAGCGGGGGCGGGTGCGGGTGGGCGAGACGGTGGCGTTACTTCCGCTGGGCGCCCCCGGTCCTCTGGGAGATGGGCCGTACGAGCAGGCACGCGTCGTCAAGCTCTTCTCGTTCGACGGGTTGGAGCGGGTCGAGGTGCAGGAGGCCTCGGCCGGCGACATCGTAGCGCTCGCGGGGCTCGCGGGGGTGGAGATCGGCAAGACGGTCACCGCCCCGGACTATCTGGAGCGGCTGGCGGGGATCGCGGTGGAGGAACCCACGATTTCGGTGGACTGCAAGGTCAACGATTCACCGTTCGCGGGGCGCGAGGGCAAGTTCGTGACCGGCCGGCAGCTGCGGGAGCGGCTGTTCCGGGAGCTCGAGAAGAACGTCGCCCTGCGGGTGGAGGAGACGGACGATCCCCAGACGTTCACCGTGTCGGGTCGGGGGGAGCTGCACCTCGGCATCCTGATGGAGACGATGCGGCGCGAGGGGTTCGAGTTCCAGGTGAGCCGGCCGCGCATCATCCCCCGGGAGGGGCCGAACGGGGAGCGGCTCGAGCCGTACGAGGAGCTGATGATCGACTGCCCGGAGGGGTATCTCGGTGTGGTGATGGAGAAGCTGGGCCCGCGCCGGGCGGAGCTGCTGGACATGAAGAACCCCGGGGTGGGGATGGTGCGGATGCGGTTCAAGATTCCGGCGCGGGGACTCCTCGGATACCGCTCGGAGTTTCTGACGGACACGCGCGGCACCGGGGTCATGCACCACCGGTTCTTCGAGTACGGGCCGTGGGCGGGGCCGCTGTCGGGGCGGAGCCGGGGGGTGTTGGTGGCGGATCGGGAGGGCGTGGCCGTGGCGTACGCGCTCTTCAATTTGCAGGAGCGGGGGACGATGTTTGTAAAGCCGGGCGATGCGGTGTATGAGGGCATGGTCGTGGGAGAGAACGCCCGCACCGGCGACATGGACGTGAACCCATCGAAGGAAAAGAAGCTCACGAACATGCGGACCACCGCATCGGACGAGATGATCATGCTGGAGCCGCCGCGGCAGGTGACGCTGGAGCTGGCGCTCGAATACATAGAGGACGACGAGTTGATCGAAGTGACGCCGTCGTCCATCCGGCTGCGCAAGCGCGCCCTGGGCGCGACCGAGCGCCGCAAGCTGGCGCGCAACGCCCGGGCGGTCGAGGAGTCGTAGGAGGAGTCGGATAGCTCGTTCACACCAATGCCAACCTCAGCTGGGGGTGACGATGTTGTCCCGTGAGACGTCGGACTGGTCGCTCAAGCGTCGCAGCGACAGTCTCGGCGACGAAGAGTTCGAAGACTTCGAAGAGGACAAGGATCTGGACGAGGACTTCGACGACGAGCTGGACGAGGACGAGCTTGACGAGGAGGAGCTGGACGATCTCGACGAGTACGACGACCTGGACGACGAATTCGACGACGACGAGGACGAGGAGTTCCGCCCCAAGAAGGGGCCGAGACGGGATTGGGAGTGAACACCGTTATACGACGCCACGACGCCACGTTGTACGAAAGGGCGTGCTACCTCGCTCACGTCGTGGCGTCGTAGCGTCGTGCAACGGTGACGGGTGCGGTGGCGGTGAGGGCCTGTAGCTCAGGTGCTTAGAGCGCACGCCTGATAAGTACGAAACGCCGAGCGGGAGCATGACGTCATGCTCCCGCTTCGTGCTTCATCGAGCTTGGGTTGACGCACCCTCCGACATCGACCGGCAACCAATGGCAACCGAAAACCACGTGTGGGCGTGGAGGCGGAAGCAGTAGCCCGTCATCGTCTTCTCGACGGCGGGTACGGTCCTATCGTGCGTCGACGTCAAAGTCCGATTCCCGTCCTGCGCCGGGCCCCCGTCACCCTCGGATCATTCGCACCGCGTGACGGGGGCCGGGGCGCCAGCCAGCTATCCTTCAGTCAGTCGATATTAATGTTCCCGCTCGCTAGCTGGGCGGGGCAGATGCCGGGTGGCGCGAACACCTGGATCGAGCCGTTCGCGGCGAAACCGCTGAAGCAGATCAAGTCAGTCCCGCCGTTGGACGCTGCGTCCTGTGCCGTTAAGGAGCACCCGCCTACCAGCGTCGTTCCGTCGGCTGTCGTGATGTTACACGTTTGGCGCAATATTTGGAGAACGTGCTCGCTCGGGAACACGGTCGCACGACCCCCCGTGAACTCGAGCTGCACATTTGTCACTGGATCACTGGCGCTCCACTTGCCGACCACTGGCACAACGTCCGTGCCATTGGTCGTTCCGCTAAAGTCGAAACTGAATTTCAAACCGCCGCTATTGCACACCGCCACGTCGAGGTCACAGGATTGGCCGGGTACGGTTCCAGACCCGTGCGCTGAGACTGTTCCCGACTGCGCGTCGGCTAGGACGCCCCCGCCGGGCCGCGACGGGGCAGCCGGTTGGTCGCACGCGACGAACAGCGCAGCGGCGGAGAGGACGGCTATCGTCGGCCGCCGGATGATGGTGGGGCTGGTCCAATGCGAGCGCATGGTTGGTTCCCCCTTCGCGAGCACTTGAGCGAGTTGATGCGTCCCCGAATCGACGGCCGGAGGGGGCATGTTGCGTACCATCAACCATTCAGTCTGCACGCCGGCTCAAGACCACCGTCCCCGACCGGTGAGGGCCATGCGAGCGAACGGCGCAGCCTTCGGCGGGGTGGGGAGGTGGCGGTGCCCGCGGGAGATATCGCCGTCCGCGCCTCACGAGGGTGAACTATCATGCCCGGACGAGTGAGGAGTCCGGCGGAGAGACCTCTGGTGCGGCGGCAAGACCTCTGGTGCAGACACCATGGCGCCGCCGCCAGAGGGCCGGCGGCCGACCTGCGACTCATGGCGGTCAGGACTGCTGGAACTGACGCGCACCTTGTGCCACCGCTCGGGGTCGTGAAGTACCTTGTCGCGCAGCACACGGCGGGCATCTGGGCACGGTGCGGCATCGGAGCGCGGCCGTGGAGTTCCGCGTGGAGCAGCATCGCCTTACTTTACGGAGGCGTATCAGCCGCTTGCAGTGGGGCCGGTTGCCATTCGAGCGGCAACCGTAAGTCGAGCAGCAGAATCGTCGGATCGCATAACCCGTTGTTCAGCAACGACGGGCCTGTAGCTCAGGTGGTTAGAGCGCACGCCTGATAAGCGTGAGGTCAGTGGTTCAACTCCACTCAGGCCCATTAGACAGAGAGACGTCGAGCAACGGCGTCGCGCAGAGCCGTCACGCAGACAACGTCACGCAACTAGGGCGCCACGAACGCCCAATCCGCGGTGGCGTTTCCGCGCTGGTCGGCTCGCTCGCCAGCGACTGAAGAGCCGGCAGGAGTTGCTCCGCGCTGGTCACCCCCAGATAGATGCCTCCAGTCCGCGTGGCGCCACCGCTTTGGCGCCACGGCGGTAGGGAAGCATGCGGCTCCTCGGAGTGGGTGTCGGAAAGGAGCGGAAGGGTCACGCCAGGGCCACCGCCCGAGACGCAAGCAGCGGGAGCCACGGGGCGCCCGGCGGACCGACTAGCGAGCGGCAGGCCCGAGTCATATTGTGGCGAATCTGATACAGCCCATCCCGAAAGGGGAAACGCGTACCCGTGTCCGACCGCGCCGTCGCTTCCCCCCGTGTCGTGAACATCGAGGACTTGCGGCGCCTGGCCCGGCGTCGGCTCCCGAAGGTGGTCTTCGACTACCTGGACGGCGGCGCCGAAGGAGAGGTCACGCTCCGCGAAAACCGCCGCGCCTTCGACGCGGTGACCTTCCGGCCCCGCCACGCGGTGAGCGTCCCAGGCGCTGATCTGCGGACGACGGTGCTGGGCCGCCCGGTCGCGTTCCCCATCCTGTTGGCGCCGGTCGGGTACAGCCGCGTCATGCACGTCGCCGGGGAGTCCGCCGCCGCTCGCGCGGCCGGCGCGGCGGGCAGTGGCTACGTCCTCTCCACCATGTCGGGGCACGCGCTCGAGAGCGTCCAAAAGGCCTGCGCCGGCCCGGTGTGGTATCAGCTGTATCTGCTGGGCGGCCGCGCCGCCGCGGAAGCGGCGATCCAACGCGCCCGCGTGGCGGGCTACTCGGCCCTCGTGGTCACGATCGACACCGCCGTGGCCGGTATGCGTGAGCGCGACGTCAGGAACGGCGTGGCCCAATTGCTCGGCGGCAGCCTGCAGGCCAGGCTCCCGTTTCTGCCGCAGCTGCTCACGCACCCGCGCTGGCTCGCGGCGTTCCTGCTCGCCGGCGGCGTTCCGCCGCTCCCCAATGTCGTCCTCCCCGGTCGGGGGCCCATGCCGCTCGTGGACGTCACCACCGCGTTGGCCCGCGCCGCCGTTACCTGGGACGACATGCGGTGGCTGCGGGATACCTGGCGCGGTCCGATCGTCGTCAAAGGGGTGCTGACGGGCGACGACGCCCGCCGTGCCGTCGACGCCGGTGCCGCGGCCGTCGTCGTCTCCAATCACGGGGGACGCCAGCTCGACGGCGTCCCCGCCTCGCTGCGCATGCTCCCGGAGGTCGTCTCCGCGGTGAAAGAGCAGGCCGAGGTCCTCATGGACGGCGGCGTGCGGCGCGGCAGCGATGTGATCAAGGCCATTTGCCTCGGCGCCCGGGCCGTGCTCGTCGGTCGCGCCTACGCCTACGGCCTCGCGGCCGCCGGCGAGGCGGGCGTGACGCGCGCGCTCGAGATCCTGCGGGCCGACATGGAGCGGACGCTGCAACTCTTGGGATGCCCGGCCATCACCAAGCTGGACCGGTCGTTCGTGCACGCTCCGGCGTAGGGGCCCCGGGGGCGGCGTGCTCCCGTAGGTGCCCGACCAGGTCGAGCCCGGTCTTGAGGACCACGAGCACGGCGACCGCCGCGAGCGGCGCCCCCAGCGCCTGGACGAGAAAGCCGCCCCCCAGGATCACCACGTGCAGCACCATCACGCGACCGTACGGCCGTGTCATCAGCTTGGCCAGCTGCGCCGTGCGGTACTCGCCGGCTCCGATGTAGTTGAACGCAAACGACACGCCGTGACTCGCCGCCAGGGCTAGCGCAGCGGGCCAGATCCCGGCGGTTTGCACCGCGTGGATGAACTCGGTCGGGCCGGGGAGACCGCGCTGGTGCATCCCGCCGAACAGCGTGAGCACGAACGCCCCGTGGACGGTGGTGAATAGGCCGTAGTGGACGATGAAGAAGGGGATCATCCCCGCCTTCGCCACCCACATCAGCGGATTGTCCGGCTGTGCCCACAGGATGCGCAGGACGTTGAATCCCCCCACGATCACGTTCTCGACCCAGAACAGCAGCAATGTCGCGAACACGCTCCAGCCGAAGAACAACACCCCGGCGAG
The DNA here is from genome assembly GCA_003222055.1 of Gemmatimonadota bacterium. Classification (GTDB taxonomy): domain Bacteria; phylum Gemmatimonadota; class Gemmatimonadetes; order Gemmatimonadales; family GWC2-71-9; genus AG41. The sequence continues at coordinate 59,172 of QHUT01000067.1, read as the reverse complement.
CGGCACCAGATTCGCTGCCACCAGCACGACGGCGCTCGGGGAGATGCGCAGCCCCGCCACAGCGGCGGACGGAGTCGGGGTGAGGTTGGGTTGGGTCACGGTTCCCCAACGATGCCGCGTGGCCACGACGCCGCCAAGGACTTGCCGGCCTGCCGGCACCCGAGGATCTTGCCGGGGTGAGCGAGGTCGGTAATGTGGCGGTGGTGGGGCTGTCGGGCAGCCCCGCCGCGAGCTCCAAGTCGCGCGTACTGGTGGCGTACGCGCTGGCGCGAGCCGCGGCGCGCGGCGCTCGCGTCGAGCTCGTCGACCTGGCCGCGCTGCCCGCCGACGCCCTGCTCGGCCGCGGTTCGGCTCCCGCCGTCGCGGCGGCGCTCGATGCGGCGACCCGGGCGCGCATTGTGGTGGCGGGCACACCGGTCTACCGCGCTACGTACAGCGGACTCTTGAAGGTGTTCTTCGATCTGTTGCCGCAGGACAGCTTGATCGGCAAGGTCGGCGTGCCGATCGTGACCGGCCACGATCGCGGCCACGCGCTCTCGGTCGATCACGGGCTGCGGCCCTTGTTCGCGAGTCTGGGCGCCACCGTGGTCGCGGGCGGCGTGTACGGCACGAGCGCGCAGTTCCAGGACGGGAAGGCCGCACCCGAGCTGCTCCAGGCGGTGGACCGCGCGGTCGAGGAGGCGCTGGCCCTCGCCGGCGGCGCTATCTCCCGAGGAGACCAGAACCTCTCATGAGCGCCACGCTCGAGCACCCGCTCGCGATCTATTACGAGCACCCCGACTGGTTCCGTCCGTTGTTCGAGGAGCTGGATCGCCGGCGCGTGCCGTACGTGCGTCTCGGCGCCGCGAGCCACCGGTTCGACACCGCCGACGGGCGACCACCCTACTCACTCGTCTTCAACCGGATGAGCCCGTCGGCGTACCTGCGGGGAGCGGGGAATGCAATCTTCTATACCCTGCATTACCTGGCGCATCTCAGGCGCCACGGCGTGCGGGTGATCAACGGCTACGACGCCTGGATCACCGAGACATCGAAGGCGCTGCAGCTGTCGCTGCTGCAACAGCTGGGGCTGCCGTTCCCCGCGGCACGGGTGATCAACCACGTCGCCCAGGCGCCCGACGCGGCGCGCGGGCTCCGCTTTCCCGTGGTGCTCAAGCCCAACATCGGCGGCTCCGGCGCCGGCGTGCGCCGGTTCGAAACGCCCGGGCAGCTGGAGCAGGCGGCGCAGGCCGGGACGCTGGACCTGGGCATCGATCACACGGCGCTGGTTCAGGAATACATTCCGGCGGCCGACCAGCGGATCGTGCGGGTCGAGGTGCTGGGCGGGCGCTACCTGTATGCCATCCGCATCTACGCCTCGGGCGACAGCTTCAACCTCTGCCCCGCCGATGTGTGTCAGACCGTGGGCGGCGCCGAGCTGGTACGCGCCGCGTGCCCGGTGGACGCGCCCAAGAACAATCTCCGGGTCGAGGGCTACACGCCGCCCCCGGACGTGGTGGCGCAGGTCGAGTGCATCATGCAGGCGGCGCACATCGACGTGGGAGGTGTGGAGTACATGATCGACGGGCGCGACGGCCGCCTGTACTTCTACGATGTCAACGCGCTGTCGAACTTCGTGGCCGACGCGCCCCGGGTGGTGGGGTTCGATCCCTTCGTCCGGCTGGTCGATTACCTGGAACGGGAGGCCGTCTGACCATGCGCTTCGGGTACTGGCTCCCGGTGTTCGGCGGCTGGCTGCGGAACGTCCCGGACGAGGGGATGGAGGCCACCTGGGAGTACGTCCGCCGGCTGGCGCAGCGGAGCGAGGCCATCGGCTTCGACGTGACCTTGATCGCCGAGCTGAACCTCAACGATATCAAAGGACCGAGCGCACCCTCGCTCGACGCCTGGAGCACCGCGGCCGCGCTGGCGGCGGTGACCGAGCGGCTCGAGCTGATGGTGGCGGTCCGGCCCACCTTCCACCTCCCCGCGCTGCTCGCGAAGCAGGCCGCGAATATCGACAACATCAGCGGCGGCCGGCTCACGCTGAACGTGGTGTCGTCCTGGTGGTCGGGCGAAGCCAGCCAGTACGGCGTTGCATTCGACCAGCACGACGCGCGCTACGCGCGCACCGCGGAATGGCTCGAGGTCGTGACGGGCATGTGGTCGGAGCGGCGCTTCAGCTTCGCGGGCAAGTACTACCGGGTGGAGGGCGCGATCCTCGAGCCGAAGCCGCTCGCGCGCCCGCGGCCGACGCTGTACGCGGGCGGAGAGTCCGAGGCCGCGAAGGATCTCATCGCGCGCGCGTGCGACGCCTATCTCATGCACGGCGATCCGCCGGAGCGGATCGCCGCCAAGGTGGCGGACATGCGGGCGCGGCGCGAGCGGCTGGGCGTCGCGCCGCTCACGTTTGGGCTCGCCGCGTACGTCGTACTCGCGGGATCGGAGGCGGCCGCTCAGCGCGAGGTGGCGCGCATCACCGACGTGCGCCAGAGCGCCGCCGGCTACGCCAACTATCAGGACTGGCTCGCCAACACCCAGCTCGAGCAGCACGTGAGTCTCGAGGACTACTCCGTGTCGAACCGGGGGCTGCGCGCGGGACTCGTGGGCACGGCGCCGCAGATCGCCCAGCGCATCCGCGAGTTCGAGCGGGCGGGAGTGGATCTGCTGCTGTTGCAATTCAGCCCGCAGCACGAGGAGATGGAGCGTTTCGCGGCGGAGGTGATGCCGCTCGTCGAAACCGTCCCCGCCGGGCCGCCCAGCTGAGCGACCGCTCCGGTCTGCTCGGCCGGCTCAAGGAGTGTTGCGTCGTCGCTACACCCATCGCCGCTTGACAGCGGACCGGGCACCTCCACACTGTGGTGCTCCTGAGCAGCGTCATCGGCCCCGTTGCGCCCGCGATACGGCCAGCGGGGCGTCGTGTTTTTCGGCGGGGGGGCAAGACATGGACGCGAAACTCTTGTTGGACAATCTCGAGCTCGGCGTGGTGGCGATCGCGCCCGACTGGACGATCGCCGCATGGTCCGCGGCGGCCGCGCGCATTACCGGCCTGCCGGTCGAGCGCGTGCTGGGTCAGAGCTTTTGGGTCGCGTTCCCGGCGGCCAAGGCCACCCACATCGAGCGCATGCTGCAGGAGGTGCTGCACGATGGCAAGCCGCAGACGTATCTCGCGCCTGCGGCCGCCACCGATTTCCCGGGGATGGTGTTCGAGACCCAGGTGAGCCGGGGGCCGCACAACCATCTCCTCATGGTGTTCCGGCAGGTGCGCGAGGAGCTCGGCCCCGAATCGCGCGCCGCCCACCTAATGAGCGCGCTCGAGACCGAGCGTCGGCTGTACCTGCAGCTGTTCAGCTCGCTCCCGACACCCGCCCTGGTGCTCACGGTGGACGGCCAGATCCTGGAGTCGAACCCGGAAGGCGTCAAGCTGCTGGGCGCCTCCGATCCGGTCGCGTTGCGGGGGCGACCCATGGGCGACTGGACCCCCGCCGCTCACCGGGCTCCGCTCGCGGCCGCGCTGCGGGACGCGGTCACGCAACGGCAGGAGCTGTGCCTCACCGTGGAGTACGCGGGCGAGCCGCCTCGGGATGTGCGCGCCGTGATCGTGAACGTGGATCCGATGCGCCATTCGCCCAAGCTCCTGTTCCTCGCCTTGGACGTGTCGCGCGAGTCGCTGCTGCAGCAACGCCTGCTCCAGGCGGACCGGCTCTCCCAGCTGGGCGCGTTGGTCTCGGGCGTGGCCCACGAGCTGAACAATCCGCTGGCCGCGATCGCCGCGTTCGGGGAGGCCCTCACTTTGGATCCCAGCCAGGCCGACGTGCAGGAGAGCGCCGAGGTGATCCGCAGTGAAGCGATGCGCGCCGGCCGCATCGTCCAGACGCTGCTCGATTTCGCGCGCCAGCGGCCGCGCGTGCAGACCGCCGTGGACTTGGGGGAGATCGCCGACCGCGTGCTGGCGCTGCAGCGGAGCGGGTTCAAGAAGGCGCGGATCCGCGCCAGCGTGTCCGTGCCGAAGGACGTCCCGGCGGTGGCGGGCGACCCCCAGGAGCTGCAGCAAGTGCTCTTGAACGCCGTCGTCAACGCGCGCCAGGCGATTGAAAACAGCGGCCGCCCGGGCCAGATCATCATCGCGGCCCAGGCGACCGACCACCACGTCGTCGTGACCGTCGACGACACCGGGCCGGGTGTGCCCGCCGAGATCCTCGATCGCGTGTTCGAGCCATTTTTTACGACCAAGGCCGAGCAGGGCACGGGGCTCGGCCTGGCGATCAGCTTCGGGCTGGTGCGCGGGATGGGCGGCCGGATGTGGATGCAGAACGTGGAGGGCGGCGGGGCCCGGCTTTCGTTCGAGCTTCCCGTGGACGCGGGCGACGCGGGCGCCGGGTCCAAGGCGGCCTCGGGGGCGGACGGCCGGCGCCTTTCGGTGCTGGTGATCGAGGACGAGGACAGTGTGCGCCGCGCGATGGCGCTGCTCGCCAAGCGTCTGGGGCACGAGGTGACCATCGTGGGGCGGTACGCCGACGCGACGGAGCGCCTGGCGGCGCCCAATGTCTGTTACGACGCGCTCCTCGTCGACGTGCATCTGGACGAGGAGCACACCGGGTTCGATCTGTTCGAGCGGCTGCGGGAGGAAGGACGGGGGCGGGAGCGGCGCATCGTGTTCACCACCGGCGACTCCATCTCCCTGCAGACGCGCGACGCGTTACAGCGAGCCGATCGGCCCGTGCTGCGCAAGCCGTTCAGCCTCGACGAGCTGCGCGAGATACTCGAACGTGTGGCGGGAGCCTGAGGCGGGCGCTGCCCGTCTACGCCGCCGCGACGACCGTGCGCGCGCGCTTGCGCGGCTGCGTCTCGCGCCCTGTGCGGTAGAACGCGATGGTCTGCCGCAGCCCTTCCTCGAAGTCGACGATGGGCTCGTAGCCGACCAGCCGCCGTGCCTTCGCCAGCGCCGCAACGGAGTCGCGCACCTCCCCCGCCCGTCCCTGGGTGTACACGGGCACGAGGGGAACCCCCGCCAGGGTGCGCACGCGCTCCCACAACTGGTTCACGCTCACGCCCTGCCCGCACCCCACGTTGAACACCTGCCCGGCGACCCCCGCGGCGGGCGCGGCGGTCGCGAGCACGTTGGCGTGCACGACGTTCGCGATGTAGACGAAGTCGCGCGTCTGCCCGCCGTCCCCAAAGATGGTGGGCCGCTCGCCCGCCAACGCGGCGGCGATGAAGCGCGGCACCACCGCGGCGTATTGCGAGTTCGGGTCCTGTCGCGGACCGAAGACGTTGAAGTAACGCAGGACCACCGTCTCCAGTCCGTAGGTCGCGTGGAACGCGACGCAATACTCCTCCCCGGCGAGCTTGGACGCGGCGTACGGCGACAGCGGCCGGGACACTTGCTCCTCGGAGTTCGGCAGCGTGGCTGTGTTTCCGTATGCGGAGGTGGAGCCGGCGTACACCACGCGGGACACGCCTTTGTCCCGGGCCGCGAGCAACACGTTCAACGTGCCGGTCGCGTTCACCGTATGGGTCACGAGCGGCTCGTCCACCGATTGCTGAACCGACGTCACCGCGGCGTGATGCAGCACGCAATCGACGCCCTCGACCGCGCGGCGGCACGTGTTCAGGTCGGTGACGCTGCCACGAATGAAGCGTATCGCACGTCGCACCGCCGCGAGGTTCGCGCGGCGGCCGGACGACAGGTCGTCCAGCACCGTGACGTCGTGGCCCGCGGCGACGAAGTGTTCCACCAGGTGCGAGCCGATGAAGCCCGCACCGCCAGTGATCAGAAAGCGCACGTCGTTCCCTTGGTGATCGGCCTGGTTCTTGCCCCTTGCAGGAATCCGGCCAGCGCGTCCGGACGCGTGTCCTGCCACCCTGCCCCCCTGCGGGGCGCCACGTAATGTGTGGCGCTCGGGCAACAGGTGTCTCACGAGCTGGTGGGGAGGTCCATGGAGCTCACGATCACGACGGTCAACCCGCTCGATCATGCCGACGAGATCAAGCGGCTGTTCGTAGCCTGTGGCCGCGCCGAATTCCCCGGTTTTTTCGACAGAGCCTACGAACCCGCTGTCCGCGCCGGCGGCGTCAGCTGGCTGGGGCGTGACGGCGCCGGGCAGGTCGTGATGCACGTCGCCTGCTTCCCGCGGCGGTTCCGCTTCGGGACGCGCGACGTCGGCGGCGGGTTGTTGATGAACGCCCTGGTTACGGAGTCCCACCGATCGTTCTTCCCGGCGCGCGCCCTGATGCGTCGGGCCCGGGACGACATCGAGGCCCGGGGCGACATCGATTTTCTCTACACCGACCCCAACGATCAGGCGCGCGCCGTGCTGGAGGCCTCGGGCTTCCGGTGGATCGGGACGCTCGCGCGGCTCGTGCTGCCGGTCGGCGACCGCCGTTGGTTGGTGGACCGCGCGATCCGGCTGCTCCACGCCGGAGCCCGCCTGCCGCGACGGATGCGCGCGGGCCCCGACCCGACGTTGTGGCGCGCCGCCGAGCATTCGGCGACGGTGTTCGAGGCGCCGTGGGGTGATTCGCCGCGCCTGCGACCGCATTACGGGAGCGCGTTGTACGCGGCACGGCTGGAGGGGTACCCCGGTCCCCTCGACACGTGGTTCACGTTCCGCCAGAATGGCGTGGGGAGTGCGCCGACGGCCGGGCTGCTCGTGCGCGGCCCCGATCCGTCGGGCGTCGCGACGCTCCACGCGATTCGCCGGGCACCCGACGTCCCGCTCGGGTATGTGATCCCCGGCCTGGTCCGGGCGCTGCGCGCAGCCGGCTGCGCCAGGTTGCAGATCGTCACGCTGGCGGAATCCGAATTTGCCGCGGAGCTGCGGCGCGCCGGATTCATGGCGCGGCGAGATTCGGCGCCGGTGATCGCGGCGCCGCTCACCCCGACCGGTCAAGCAGTGCTGGGCGCGGTGCGCCAGTGGGAGATCACTGACCTCGATTGCGACCGGTAGCGGCAGTCGGCCACGCCGCGCGCGCGCCATGCCTGCGGGCACTTGGCCACGCTGTCGCGCGTCCGCGACAGCCGGCGTACCGAGTCGTGAGCACGACGGTTCCCGTGTTTGCGGCACCGCTTGACGGCACGCCCGTTGCCCCCAGTGTATAACGAGCCCACTGCGCAGTCGACCTGACCGACGGGGGTAAACGTGCGGACCAAGCCGAAGGATACCCGCTGATGCATCTTTCTTCCTCCAAGACGATCGCGTCTGCCGGCCGGGGGAGGCCTCCTGTCCCGATGGAACGAGGATTCGTGTCGGGGCTGCTGAGCCGGATCAGCCGCGTGCCTGATCGGCTGCTGCACAACGGCCGGCGACGTGCGGCATTGGCGGCGCTCGCAGGGGCGGAGCGAGCTCCGGCCTCGGTGCTCGTGATCTGCAACGGAAACATCTTCCGGAGCCCCTTCGCGGCCGCCGTGCTCCGTCGCGCGCTCGAGCTACGCGGCCTGGGGCGCGTGCGAGTCGATTCGGCGGGCTTCGCCGGCCCGGGTCGACCGACGCCGGCCGACGCGGTCGCGGCCGCGGCGCGACGCGGCGTCGATCTCACCAGCCACAGCTCCCAGCTCGTCATGGCCGATCTGGTGCGGGCGGCCGATCTCATCGTCGTCATGGACGGACTGCAGCGCCGCATGATCTGCGAGCGGTTCGGCCGCAGCTCGCGCGGTGTCCTGCTGCTCGGTGATTTCGATCCGCTGCCCGTTGCGTCTCGCGGCATCGAGGACCCGGTGGAGCAGGGGCCCGACGTCTGTGCCCGAGTGTACGCGCGCATCGAGCGCTGCGTGGAAGAGCTGGCCCAGGCGCTGCGAGGCTTGGCAAGCGGGTCGTAAGTCGCTCGGTTGACGCCGACAGGTCGCACCCACTCAACGAAGCCATTCCTTTCCCATGCATGAGTGAGCGGGATCACTCACGGCCCGGTCGCTCTTCCGTGGAACCTCCTCCGCCCGCACCCGGGTAGAAGTCAGCGACTTCCGCCTGGGAGTTACGCCAGTGTGGTCCCAACTCGTGCATCGGCGCGGACGCGGGTGGCGTAGTGTCGCGCTCACTGTCATCGTGGTCGGATGTGCGTCGCAGAACGAGACCACCGGTCCGCCTCCACCGCCTCCACCGCCGCCACCTCCCGCGACGGAGTGCGCCAAGCCCCAACCGGGCTGGATCTGGTGCGACGATTTCGAGCAAGACCGTCTGAGCCAATACTTCGAGTACAATAATTCCGGAGGCCAGTTCGTGCGCGTCGCCGCCGTCGGGGTCGGCCGATCGTACGGCATGCGTATGCGCTTCGACTCAGGTCAGGTGAACGGGGGTTGGCTCCATCTCGCGATGGGGAAGCTCCCCCCCGGATTCCGGCCCGTGGACGCCGGGACCACACTGTATCGGGACATCTATTGGCGGCTCTACGTGCGCAATCAGCCCGGCTGGGTCGGAGGCGGCGGCTACAAGCTCACTCGGGCCCTCAGCCTCGTCACGGCAAACTGGGCGGAAGCGGTGCTGGCGCAGCTGTGGGGCGATCCACCGGCCCCCGGCTATCTCTACCTCGATCCCGCGTCTGGCACCGATATCGCAGGGAACCTTCTGACCACGGGCTACAACGATTTCGCCCACCTCCGGTGGCTGGGGCACCAGGGGGGCGTGACGCCCTTGTTCGACGCGAGCCACGTGGGCCAGTGGTATTGCGTGGAAGCGCATGCCCGGCTCAACGACCCGGGGCAGACGAACGGTGTGTTCGAGTACTGGATCGACACCACGCTCGAGACTCGGGAAACGGGGCTGAACTGGCTCGGGACCTTCAGCCAGTACGGCATCAACGCCGTGTTCTTCGAGAATTACTGGAACACGGGATCGCCCGCTGCGCAGGAGCGCTACCTCGACGACATCGTCGTGAGCACCCGGCGCATCGGATGCCTGGCGGCGAGCCGGTCTTCCCCATAGGAAGCTCTTCCCCCGCAGAAACACCGTCACCAACCGCGACAAACTTGGCCCGTTGCCAGTGTCGCAGACGCGCGACAACTTCTATCACAGCGCCGGGACGGCCACGTGGCTTGTTTGTCATCCTGTCTTTGAGGAGGGGATCGGTTTAGCAACCCCCTCGGGGAGACCGATGGTGCATGCGACGTTGAAATGATCGGTGCGAGGACTGCCATGAAACGTCCGCAGACGTTTCGGAGTGCGATGCCGCGGCCGGCGATGCTCGTCGTCACGCTCTGGGCGCTCACGATCTCCTGTCTTGCGTCTCCGACTGGGACGGGCGTATTGCTGGTCACGCCGCCGGCGGCGAGCGTGGCTGTTGGAGACGCGGTGCGGCTCACCGCAATCCCCCAGGACGACGGGACTGGTACGGTGCGCGCGCCGACGGTGACGTGGACGAGCAGCGACCCGAGTGTAGCCACCGTGGATGCCACGGGGCTCGTGACCGGTGTGGCTCCGGGGTCGGCGACCATCACGGCGACGGCCGCGGAGCAGAGTGGCAGCGCTCAGATCATCGTTGCCGCTCACCCCCCGGGAACGGTGGCGGACCTCGCCGTCGGGGCGACGACGGACAGTTCCATGACGCTCGGCTTCACGGAGGTGAGCGACGGCATGGGTCGGCCCGCGAGCTACGATGTGCGCTACGCGGCCGGGAACACGCTCACCTGGGGCCCGAACGCGACCAGTGTGAGCCAGGGGACGTGCGCGACGCCGCTGGCCGGCCGCTCGAGCGGTGCCAGGCGAACCTGCACGGTCGAGGGCCTCGCCGCCGGCACGACCTACAGCTTCGAGCTGGTCGCGTTCCGCGGCACGCTGAAGGCGAATGCCGTGTTCGGCGAGTTGTCGAACGTCGCAACGGGCGCCACCGCGGCGTCCACCGCGCCAGTGGCGTCGGTGAGCATCGCGCCGCCGAGCCCGTGGGTGCTCATCGGCAGCACGCGGCAACTCGTCGCGACGCTCAAGGACGCGAAGGGCAACATGCTGACGGGCCGGACTGTGTCGTGGAAGTCGAGCGCACCGGCCGTGGCCGCGGTGAGCGCCAGCGGCCTCGTGACGGGAGTGACCGAGGGCACCGCGACGATCACCGCCGCCAGCGAGGGAAAGGGCGATACGGCGCAGGTCAGCGTGGTGCCCGCCCCGCCGCCCGTGACCTACTATCGCACCAACTTCAACGACGGCACGACCGGCCCGCTCGACGTGTACGCCTACGGCGGCGGCAGCTGTGCGAAAAGCACCGATTATCGGGACTCCGCGAGCGCCTATTCGATCAAGTGTACCATTCCGGCCGGGGCCTCAGGAGCCGCGGCGTTGCAGGCGTGGTTCGGCAGGGGCCAGCTCGCCAACCAGCCCAAGGACCCGTCGCTCGATCAGGACCTGTTCGAGGAGGTGCGCTTCGTGCTGGCCCCGGGCGCGGCCGGTGCGATCGGCGGCACGACGTGTACCGGGTCGAATCGCATTTCGCAGTTCAAGGTGCACAAGTCGGTGTATGGCCAGGCGGGGAGCGCGTGGAATGGTTGGGTGATGTCGGAGATCGGGCCATGCACCGACGGCAACATCGGACTGTTTTCGGAGCCGGAGATGTGGAACATCAACGGCCAGCCGTTCCGCTGGCCCGGCACCTACCCCTCGCTCAACGAGGGGACGGTGTACGACGTCGTTTATCGCTACCACCGCGACACCGCCCAAGGCTGCGGCACGATCGCGATCTGGGTGAACGGCGCGCAGGTGATGGACAGCCCGTGCTGGAGCTACATGGGCACCACGAACGGGTCGGGGCAGGGGCTGCTCTTCTGGGACGGCGCGACGTACCTGCAGAACGGCGTGGCGCCGTTTGTCGTCTACAACCTGTTCGCGCAGGCCACCAACTACCCCATCGGAACCGCGACGTCCAGTCCCTAGGCTTGGCCGCCACTTGCCCGATATTTGTTCACAACCGAAACGATGGGTCTTGCACAAAAACGCAGCCCCCTTAATGTCCTCGATCGGCCAAGTGCAGGTGCTGCTGCTCCACTAACTTGCACCACTTGCGCGGTCTTGCCTGTGTTGCTACCGTGCCACGCAGCGGGGGGGCTACAGAGAAGGTTTGGACCCCTGACAAGGTGATGGTACGCTGCTCAGAGCAAAGCCGTCGAAAGACGGTGACGCAGAGCTACGGGACTACGGCGACGCGAGTCGCTAAGTCCGCCGGGCCGCCAGCGACTCGAGAAGTCATCGAGCTGTTGGCGGCCGTTTCGTTCGCGTAGTAGCAGTCGACACACGCTGTTCGGCAGGGCGCCGCCCTCTTCCAGAGGGAGCGCGATAAAGGCAAAGCCGGCGAAAGCCGGCGACGCAAAGCCACGGGCTACCGCACGCCACACGCGTGCCACGCCAGTCGGGCTGCCGAACCTCACTCGGGAGAGGGTCATGTATTTTCGGAGATCCCTGGCGCTCGGCGCCGTCGTACTCAGTACCGCTTGCGAGGTGCCCGTAGATACGGGCGCCAGCAATCCGGACCTCGGCGTCGTTTCCGTCGCCATTCAACCACAGACCGCTATGGTGCTCGTGGGCGACAGCCTGCCGTTGAGCGCCAGCGTCGTCATGTCGAACAACCGTCCGCCCAATTCCGTCGCCTGGGCGAGCGCCAACTCCGGCGTTGCTACGGTCAACGGGTCGGGCGTGGTCCGCGGCCGCAGCGCCGGTGAGCTCTTCATTCGCGCCACCAGCGGCAGCAAGCGGGACTCCGCGGCCGTCACGGTGGTCGATCCAGCGCCCCTGCCGGTGGCCTCCGTCAGCGTTGCGCCCAGCTCGGTAACGGTCACGGTCGGCGGCACCGTTTCGCTGGTCGCGTCGCTCAAGGACGCGAACGGTAACACGCTGTCCGGCCGCGCGATCACATGGGGGAGCAATAACACAGGTGTCGCGGCGGTAAGTGGGGCAGGGCTGGTGACGGCGGCGGCAGCGGGATCGGCCACGATCACGGCGACGAGCGAGGGACAGAGCGGCACGGCCACGGTGTCCGTGACGGCGGTCCGTGTCTCCGTCACATCGGTGACGGTGAGCCCGGCGACGGCGAGTGTGCAGGCTGGGCAGACCCTCCAGCTCACGGCCACCCCGAAAGATGCCAACGGAAGCGCGTTGAGCGGCCGCACGGTGACGTGGACGACCAGCAACGTGGGCGTCGCGACGGTGAGTAGCACCGGGTTGGTGAGCGGCGTGGCAGCGGGATCCGCGACGATAACGGCCGTGAGCGAAGGCCAGAGCGGCTCGACGACCATTGCCGTGACGGCGCCGGCCAGCGCACCTGGCACGGTTGGCGATCTGGCGGTCGCTGCCACCACCGATAGCTCGGTGACCTTGCGGTTCACGGAGGTGGACGGCGGCACCGGCGGGCCGGCGAGCTACGATATCCGATACGCCGCCGGAAGCACGCTCTCCTGGGGCGCCAACACGACCACCGTGAACAAAGGAACCTGCGCGGCGCCGGTGGCGGGAACCGCCGTTGGCGCGAGCCGCACCTGCACGGTGCTCGGCCTCGCGTCGTCCACTACCTACAGCTTCGAGCTGGTGGCATTCCGCGGTACCCTGGGTGCGAATGCCGTGTTCGGTGCGTTGTCCAACAGCACCACGGCCACGACCTCCGCGTCCACCGCCCCGGTGGCGTCGGTGACGCTGACTCCTTCGCCGGCGAACGTTGGGATCGGCGCGATCCTGCAGTTGACCGCGACCCTCAAGGATGCCGGCGGTAACGTCCTCTCGGGCCGCACCGTGACGTGGGCGAGCGACAATACGGGCATCGCGACGGTCGGCAGCGCCGGGCTCGTGACCGGCGTCGTGGCGGGCTCCGCCACGATCACGGCGGCGAGCGAGGGGCAGCGCGGTTCAGCGCCGGTCAGCGTGACGTCGAGCCAGCCCGGCCAGGTGACGTACTACCGGACGAACTTCACGGATGGGACGACGGGGCCGTTGGACGTGTACGCGTACGGCGGCGGCAGCTGCGCCGCGAGCGCGGACTATCGGGATCCCGGCAGCGCCCATTCGATCAAGTGTACGATCGCGGCGCCGGGGGGCGCGGCGGCGTTGCAGGCCTGGTTCGGCAACGGTCAGTTGGCCAACCTGCCCAACGATCCGACGCTCGATCAGGATCTGTTCGAGCAAGTGCGGTTCGTGCTGGCGCCGGGGGCGGCGGCAGCGATCGGCGGTACGACGTGCGCGGGCCAGGCGTCGAGCTCGCAGTTCAAGGTGCACAAGTCGGTGTACGGTCAGTCGGGGAGCGCCTGGAACGGTTGGATCATGTCGGAGATCGCGCCGTGCTCGGATGGGAACATCGGGATGTTTTCCGAGGCCGAGATGTGGAACCTCAACGGGCACGAGAACCCGTGGCCCGGGACGTACCCCTCGCTCAACGAGGGGAGCGTGTACGACGTGGTCTATCGCTACCATCGCTACACGGCCCAGGGGTGCGGCACGATCGCGATCTGGGTGAACGGGGTGAAGGCGATGGACAGTCCCTGCTGGAGCTACATGGGGACGACGAACGGGTCGGGGCAGGGCCTGTTGTTCTGGGATGGCGCGACGTACCTGGCGAGTGGACAGAGTTCGCTGGTCGTCTACAACCTGTTCGCCCAGGCGACGAACTACCCGGTCGGGGCTGGCACCGCCAGTCAGTGAGCAGGATGTGATCCGGTCCGGCGCGAGCGCCGGGCCGGTCGCACGCCGCGACGGGGCCGCCGCGACGTGAACGAACGAAGCAAACGCTGCTAAGAGCAAAGCCGTCGAAAGACGGCGACGCAGAGTCACGGGACTACAGCGAGCAGGCATCGCCAAGTCCGCCGGGCCGCCAGCGCAAGGAGCATGGAACGCTAGCGGCCCATTTTGTTGCCTGACATCAACCTGTGGAGGGAGTGCAACAGTATGCCATTCCTGTTCAAGCTCGCGAAGCGCATGGCGCGGTTGCGAGCGCGCGCCGTGCTGCTCGCGACGGCGATCGTCCTCGCCGCCTGCGACTCGCCCGATCAGGCCCTGAGCGGGCCGACACCTACCCATCCGAGCTTCGCAACCGCCACCGGTCTTCCGGCCGGGGTCACCGACCTCGCCGCGGCTGCGATGACCGATACATCCGCGACTCTGACGTTCACCGAAGTGGACGATGGCACGGGCGCGCCCGCGAGCTACGACATCCGCGTCGCGCCCACCCCCATGCTGTGGGGCGTGACGGTGCCGAGTGTCAAGCGAGGGACCTGCGCCACGCCGGTCGCCGGCACGGCGATCGGGGCGAAGCGGACTTGCACGGTGCTCGGCCTCACCACCGCGACCTCGTATGACTTCGCGCTCGTGTCGTACCGGGGCACGCTGATGGTGAATGCCGTGTTCGGGCCGCTCTCGAATTTCGTGAGCGGGACGGCCCGCACGCCGGCGCCGACGCCGACGACGGCGCCCGGAGCGGTGACCGATCTCGCGGTGGCAGCGGCTACCGATACGGTGATCACCCTGTCGTTTACGGAAGTGACTGACGGTAGCGGGCAGGCCGCGAAGTATGACATCCGGTATGCTCCGGGCGCCACGTTGGGCTGGGGGGGACTCCCGAGCGTGAGCCGGGGCACGTGCGCGGCGCCGCTGAACGGGACGACTGTGGGGGCGAAGCGCACCTGCACCGTGCAGGGCCTCACTACGGGCACGACGTACAGTTTCGGGCTGGTCGCGTACCGCGGCACTCTGATGGTGGATGCGGTGTTCGGGGCGTTGTCGAACGTCGCGACCGGCACCACAGTGGCCGGGCTTGCGCCGGTGGCATCTGTGAGCGTGGCGCCGGGAACGGCGGCGCTGTCGATGGGGAACACTCAGCAGTTGACGACGACGTTGCAGGACGCGAGTGGCAACGTGCTCACGGGCCGGGCCATCACGTGGGTTTCCAACCAGGCGTCAGTGGCCACGGTCAGTGGCAGCGGGTTGGTGAGTGCCGTCGCACCGGGCTCGGCCACGATCACCGCAACGAGCGGTGCGGTCTCGGTTTCCTCTGCGATCACGGTCACTGGCGCGGCCTTGACGGATCCGGCAACGGTCTCGGATCTCAAGGTGGCGGGAGCGACAGACACGGTTGTGACCCTCTCGTTCACCGAGGTGAACGACGGCAGCGGCCGGCACGCGAACTATGACATCCGCTACGTCTCAGGCTCGACGCTGAGCTGGGGGGCGTCGACTCCGAGCGTGAGCCGGGGCACGTGCGCGGCGCCGCTGAGCGGGACGACGATCGGGGCGAAGCGCAGCTGCACCGTGCTCGGCCTGACGGCGGGTACGACCTACAGCTTCGAGCTCGTGGCATACCGCGGCACGCTGAGTGTGAACGCGGTGTTCGGCGGGCTTTCCAACATCACGACGGGCACGACGACCGGCTCGACCCAGGGCGGAGGGGGTAGCGGTAGCGGTGGTGGCGGCGGCGGCGGCGGCGGCGGTGGGGCAGGCCAGGTGACGTACTACCGGACGAACTTCACGGATGGGACGACGGGGCCGTTGGACGTGTACGCGTACGGCGGCGGCAGCTGCGCCGCGAGCGCGGACTATCGGGATCCCGGCAGCGCCCATTCGATCAAGTGCACGATCGCGGCGCCGGGGGGCGCGGCGGCGTTGCAGGCCTGGTTCGGCAACGGTCAGTTGGCCAACCTGCCCAACAATCCGACGCTCGATCAGGATCTGTTCGAGCAAGTGCGGTTCGTGCTGGCGCCGGGGGCGGCGGCAGCGATCGGCGGTACGACGTGCGCGGGCCAGGCGTCGAGCTCGCAGTTCAAGGTGCACAAGTCGGTCTACGGGCAAGCCGGGAGTGCGTGGAACGGCTGGGCGATGGCGGAGATCGCCCCGTGCACGGATGGCAATATCGGCCTGTTCTCGGAGGCCGAGATGTGGAACCAGGATGGCCGCGAGTACGCGTGGCCGGGCACCTATCCCTCACTGCACGAGGGGACGGTCTACGACGTCGTGTATCGGTATCACCGGGACACCGCTCGGGGCTGCGGGACGTTCGCCATGTGGGTGAACGGGGCAAAGGTGATGGACACTCCCTGCTGGAGCTACATGGGGACGACGAACGGGTCGGGCCAGGGCCTGTTGTTCTGGGATGGCGCGACGTACCTGGCGAGTGGACAGAGTTCGCTGGTCGTCTACAACCTGTTCGCCCAGGCGACGAACTACCCGGTCGGCGCCGGCACCGCCAGTCGGTGACGTAGACGGGACTACGTTCCAACGAGAGCCGTAAAGCATCACCGGGCCGCCAGCGTGAAGCAGCAACCGCGCTGGCGGCCCTCTTGTGTCGTGAGCGACTGCTGGCGTCACCTGTCGACGCACTGCCACACCCCGACCCATCACCTGGACGAACCTCTCACCGCCGGAGGTTGTAGAACCCTGGGCTCCAAGTAGAGAGGAATGGCCAGCTATGACACTCGGGCGCAGAAGCATCCACGTGGCTGCGCTCCTGCCGTGCGCCGCGGTCGCGTTGACGCTGGGTTTGTTGGCCGGGTGCCTGCCGTGTGATGGTGGGACCGGTCCGCAGTGCGTTGCTCCGGACGAGCACAAGCCGCCGCCCGGGCAGGTCGTCTACTACCGCACGAACTTCAACGATGGGACGACCGCACCGCTCGACGTCTACGCCTACGGCGGCGGGACTTGCGTCAAGAGCACGGACTATCGGGATCTCGGCAGTGCCTATTCCATCAAGTGCACCGTACCGGGGGGTACGGGTGCGGCAGCGCTGCAGGCATGGTTCGGCACGCGGCAGCTTTCGAGCACGCCCCGCGATCCCGCGCTCGACCGGGATCTGTTCGAGGAAGTGCGGTTCGTATTGGCGCCGGGAGCGGCCGGCGCGATCGGGGGCACCTCATGTACCTCGTCGAACGGCGCCTCGCAGTTCAAGGTGCACAAGTCCGTGTATGGTCAAGCCGGCAGCGCGTGGAACGGCTGGGCGATGTCCGTGGTCGGGCCTTGCTCAGACGGAAACATCGGCATGTTCTCCGAGCCGGAGATGTGGAACCTGAACGGCCATGCGTATCCGTGGCCCGGGACCTATCCGTCGCTGCACGAAGGCGCGGTGTACGATGTGGTGTACCGCTATCACCGTTACACAGCGCAGAACTGCGGGACGATCGCCATCTGGGTGAACGGTACCAAGGTGCTTGATAGCCCCTGCTGGGCCTACATGGGGACGACGAACGGATCGACGGCTGGGCTGTTGTTTTGGGACGGCGCTGCCTACCTGCAGAATGGGCTCGCACCATTCGTCGTCTACACGCTGTTTGCGCAGGCCACCAACTATCCCGTCGGGGCCGCCGTCGTTACGCCGTAGTCGATCGAGGGTGCAAGGTCCACCGATGCCTCTGTGGAAGAGGCGCAACGGTCGCCTTGGGCACGGCCATTGCGTCGTACCGAGACATGACGTCGCACCCCGTCGCGCTCGACACGGTCGCGGTCCCCCCCCGGCGGACGCTCGATCTTCTCGTGCTGGATCGCGTGAAGATCCAGGCGTGGGACAGGATTCTGTTTGTCGAGTGCGGCGATGGGTGGATCGCCGAGGAGGCGTGGCGGCGTGCCGTGCGGGCGTACGTGTGCGGGCTCGACCTGTCGGTTGCCCTGATCGCGCTCGCCAGACAGCTGCGCGAGGTACCGGGCAAGCTTGAGTTCCGGACGTGGGACCGGCACCGGCTGCCGACTCCCGACGGCGCGTTCGACCGGGTAGTGGCGACGTTCGTCCCGCTCGGCGTTGTCGACCCTGCCGCACTCCTCCGCGACGTGCAGCGCGTGCTGCGACCGGCCGGGGACGTTTATCTCCTCTACCCCGCGGCGTCGGAGGGGGAACTGCGGCGCGGGCTCACGCGAGCGGGATTCACGGAGCCGCACGAGCTCGCCCGCTTTGACGGCCAGCGCGCGCTGCTCATGCACGCTCGCGCGGGCCGTCAGAAAATCGTATAGATGAACGGCGCCAGAACCGACCCCTGAGCGAACAGGAGCAGTCCGCCCACGACCAGCATGACCACGATAATCGGAAGGAGCCACCACTTCTTCCGCGCCCGCATGAACGCCCAGAGCTCGCCCGCGAGACTTGCCCCAGCCATGACGCGACTCTCCCTTCCTAGAATTGGTGTTCCATGCGCACGTGCCGTGGGCCGCTTTCCTCGCGAGCGACCCAGTAGCTCGTGGTGGCTCGTGATCGAGCCAGCCGATTAGCGCCCGCGAGGCGCCGTAACCAACCCACCGGCGTCACGATTCCGAAGTAGATCACTCCCAAGAGTAGTGGCGTCGTAACGGTCGAAATCGTCCTGGCCAGCGCCATCCAGGACCGCTGTATGGGGCCGAGCCTCGTTGGGACGAGCAGGGCGGCCGCCACGAGCGCCCCGCCGACCCCCGCGAAGCCTCGCGCTTCGATGGTGTGACCCCGCCACGCGGCCAGGCCGGCGAGCGCGACGAACGCCGCGCCCACGGCGAGTCCGAAGCGCCGCCCTTCGGCCGGAAGGAGTCGGCCCGATCCGCGATCGCCCATACAGGGCGGGAGGTGCCGCATGGCTGGTGCCAACGCCTTGAGCGGCACGGACCGCTTCTCGGTGTGGCGTGTACGCTGCAGGTTAATGCGCCGCGCGGCAGCAACAGTGGCGTGCTTGTTGCCGGAAGGGCGCGAGTGTCGCGCGAACGTCATAGGTTGCTTCAGGCAACTGGAGGCCCAATGCCGACCCAGGTGTGGACACACTGCCGGAGCGGACTGCGCGCAGGGTTGACCGTGCTCGGCGCCACGCTGGTCTTCGCGGTGGCATGCGAGGGGGTGTACCGCCTCCAAGGTGCCCTCCGCCGCCTCGTCGCGTCGGCGGCGCGGCCGCGCGTCGCGCATCCCTATGCCCAGGAGCCGTGGTTCCCGGCGTTCGACGCTGAAGAGCATGCCAGCCGCTTGATGCAATGGGAGCCGTACGTCTACTGGCGACGGCGGCCCTATCGCGGGCGGTACATCAACGTGGACAGCTCCGGCCGACGCCGGACCGTGCAGCCATTGGGGCGTCGCGCGCCCGCCCGGCGAATCTGGTTCTTCGGCGGGTCCGCGATGTGGGGCACGGGAGCCCGCGATGAGGGGACGATTCCCTCGCAGGTCGGCGCGTTGCTGTCAGAGCACGGCGTCGACGATGTCGCGATCACGAACTACGGCGAGACGGGTTACGTCTTCACGCAAGAGCTGTTACGCCTGGAACTGGAGCTGCGACGGGGGGCCCGACCCGACGTTGTGGTGTTCTACGACGGCATCAACGATATCGCTGCGGCCGTGATGGACGGCCAGGCCGGCGTGCCGCAAAACGAATCGAACCGGGCCGCCGAATTCCAACTCGGCCGTCGGCTTGGGCCGGACAACGACCTGCGGGCGTTCGTCACCGCGCTGGGGCTCGCTGCGAGCCGTTCGGCGCTGCTGCGGCGGCTCACGACACTCGAGTCGCCGGCACCGGCGGAGAGTCCATCGTCCGACACCCTCGCCCGTCGCGTGGTGGACACCTATGCGGCAACCGCCCAGCTGGCGGAGGCCCTGGCGCGACGCTATGGCGCACAGGTGTGCTACTTCTGGCAGCCGGCGCTGTACACGACCCGGAAGGCGCTCACACCGTACGAGCAGGCCCTCCGAGCCAAACTGGATGGCGACCCGTTTGAGCGCCGGCTGCGCACCGTGCCCGTCGCGGCGACGGCTGCGATCGACGCCCGCATGGCCGGCGTAGCGCCGGGCCGATTCACGAACTTGAGCGGACTGTTCGACGGCGACACCACCACCGTGTTTCTCGACCAGATCGGCCACACCACCGAGCGCGCCGACAGGCGGCTGGCGGCTGTCATGCTCGATCGACTGCTCGCCGTGTTGCCACCGACTCGGACGGGCCGCGCCATCGCCGTCCGCCGCTGAGCGCGAGGCGGTCGATCAGTCGAGTTGGAACTCGCGCTGCCACTCGGCGCTCTCTTTCCACTCGGGTTGTCGCGTCTTGTCCAGGAGAAACGGCCCCAGCACGAGGTAGTCGATGTGCGTCCGCATGAAGCACCGGTACGCGTCGGCGGGTGTGCATACGATCGGCTCGCCCCGCACGTTGAACGACGTGTTTACGAGCACGGCACACCCCGTCAGTCGCTCGAACTGTGTGATCAGATCGTAGTAGTTGGGATTGGTGTCGCGACTCACCGTCTGGACGCGGGCCGAGTAGTCGATGTGTGTGACCGCCGGGATGTCCGAGCGTACCACGTTGAGCTGCTCGATGCCCCAGAGCCGCTGCTGCTCCCCGGTCATGGCGATCTGACGCTCCCGCTTTACCGGCGCGACGAGCAGCATGTAGGGCGAGTCGCTGTCCAGCTCGAAGTACTCGCTCACGCGCTCCCGCAGCACGCTGGGAGCGAAGGGGCGAAAGCCTTCGCGGAACTTGATCTTCAGGTTCATCTGCGCCTGCATGCGCGGGCTGCGCGGATCGCCCAGGATGCTGCGGGCGCCGAGTGCGCGGGGCCCGAACTCCATTCGCCCGTCGAACCACCCGATCACTTTCTCGCCGGCCAGGAGCTCGGCCACGCGGGGCAGGAGCCGGTCGCGCTCCAGTCGCTCGGCCGGTGCGCTGACCGACTCCAGGTAGGCCGCGATCTCCTGGGGCGTGAAGGCCGGTCCGAGATACGCCCCGCGCATCCCGTCGGCGCCGGGCGTGACCGCGCGCGGCTCCTTGCAGTAGCGGTGCCAGATGAGCTGAGCCACCCCCAGGGCGCCGCCCGCGTCCCCCGCGGCCGGCTGGATCCAGAGCCGCTTGAACGGGCCCTCCCGGAGAATCCGCCCGTTGGCGACGCAGTTGAGGGCCACGCCGCCCGCGAGACACAGGTTTTCCATGCCGGTTTCACGGTGAGCGGTCCGGGCCATGCGCAGCATGATTTCCTCGCACACGACCTGGATCGACTTGGCAAGATCCATCTCTCGTTGCGTCAGCTTGGACTCGGCCACCCGGGGCGGCCCGCCGAATAACTTGGCGAACGCTCCGTTGGTCATAGTGAGGCCCGTCAGGTACTGGAAGTATTTCTGATTGAGCGTGAACGAGCCGTCCTCCCGCAGGTCCAAGAGCTCGCGGTAGATGAGATCCACATACTTGGGTTCCCCATAGGGTGCGAGGCCCATGACCTTGTACTCGCCTGAGTTCACCTTGAAGCCCGTGAAGTACGTGAAGGCGGAGTAGAGCAGACCGAGCGAATCGGGCCAGTGCAGCTCCTTTGTCAGCTCGAAGTCGTTGCCCCGGCCCACGCCCAACGCCGCCGTCGCCCACTCGCCGACGCCGTCGATGGTCAGGATCGCGGCCTCCTCGAATGGAGACGGGAAGAACGCGCTGGCGGCGTGGGACTCGTGGTGCTCGGCGTACAGGATCTCGCCGTCGTAGGCGAGCGCGCGGCGGATCTCGCGGTCGAGAAACAGCTTCTCCTTCATCCACAGCGGGCCCGCCATGCGGAACTGCCCGAATCCCCGGGGCGCGACGCCCAGATAGGTCTCGAGAATCCGCTCGAATTTGGTGAGCGGCTTGTCGTAGAAGCCGACGTAGGCGAGGTCGGAAACGCTGATGCCAGCGGCCGCGATGCAGTAGCGCGCCGCGTGAAGGGGGAACACCGCGTCCCCCTTCTTTCGGGTGAAGCGCTCCTCCTGAGCCGCCGCGACGATCTCACCGTCCCGCAACAAGCAGGCAGCGCTGTCGTGATAAAACGCGGAGATCCCGAGCACGTAGCGAGGCCCCATGGCGCGTGGGACCACCGCATGGTGGGTGCCACTTCATCCACCCGAGCGTGTGCGCAGACAACCCTGCTCCCGTTCCTCATGGCTGTGGCCCCCACGCCACACGTGCGGCTGCTTTCGTCCAGCCTTCTCGCTTGACACCGGCACGGCTATTGCGCGATCCGCCTGCGACAAATGGCCCAGCCGCTACGCGTCTCCGGTGCTGTGCGCTGGCCACGCGTTCACTGGCGCGGGCTGGCAATCCGAGTTGCGGCCGTGGGCGTTGGCGTGCTGGTGGCGCTGGCGTTAGTCGAAGCCCTCCTCCGATTGCTCGCTCTCTCACCGGCGAACGGCGTCGTCACCGTGACGGACGCGGAGTTCCGGTCCCTCCCGGGTTTGCTGTCGCCTGGCCAGGATTTGATTGACCGCCGGGATGCGCGGTTGCCGCATCACGTGACCACGAACGGGCTGGGCTACCGCGGGGCGGACCTCCCGCTGCGAAAAGAGCCCGGCGAGTTTCGCGTCCTGTTCACGGGCGACTCCTTTGCGTACGGCGATTTCGTCGACGACGAGTTGACATTACCGGCCCTGCTGGAGCAGCGGCTGCGGGGCTGGTGCGGCAACGTCCGCGTCGTGAACGCGGGGGTGGATAACTTCACGATCGTGGACGAAGCGAGGATGATCGACCGAGGATTGGTTGTTGACCCAGACCTCGTCCTCGTGCAGTTCAGCGAGAATGACGTGGCGGATCTTGACCGGATCTCCTCGTGGGACCACCTTGCCCGAAACCGGCGTGACAAGTCCCGCTTTCCGCTCTCCGTAGCGTATCCCATACTGCGGCGTACGGCGCTATGGAACTTTCTTCTGAAGGTCGTGGCCGCATCACGGGACCGCGCGCAGCCTCAGCCCACCAACGGATTCGCGGCGAGCGGGGAGGACACGACGACCCATCGCCTTCGGGAGGCCTACCGGCGCGCCCTCCTTGCGGTACGGGACAGCCTGGCCCCGCGACACATCCCGCTGGTGCTCGTCATTTACCCCTCCCATTTCAACGTGACGGAATCGCAGAAGCGCGGGCAAATCGAGTGGCTTGCAAAGACCGCGGCCGCCGCCGGCGTGCCCGCAGTGAATTTGCTCGTACCCTTAGTCGCCAGCGGGCTGTCGGCCCGCACGCTCTACCTCCTGCCGTACGACGGTCACCCGTCCGCTCGGGGCTACGGCATCGCGGCGCCGTACTTGGCGGAGCAGCTGGCCACCCTGGCGCCGCTCAGGGGCAGGTGTGGTGGTAGCGCAGCCCGGAAGGACTTGAACTGACACAGAGGGCGCTGACGCTCGTGTTGCTGTGCTCGGTGGCGCGACCGGCCTGCGCCGTCGGCCAAGGGCCTACGGCGACGGACACCGCTCGTGGCAAGTCGCCGACGGTGAACGAGTGCGCGACACGGCACCGGGAATGGATCTGGTGCGACGATTTCGAGCAGGATCGCCTGCAGCAATACTTCGAGTATGAGGACGCCTCGGGGCGGTTCACCCGCGCCGCCGGCGTCGGCGTCAAGGGATCGTTCGGCATGCGCGCGCGGTTCACCCCCGGGGAAACGTCTGCGGGCGCGCTCCATCTCGCGATCGGCAAAGTGCCCGCCAAGTACTTCCGTCCGGTGGATGCGGGAACGACGGCGTACCGGGAACTCTATTGGCGTCTGTATGTGCGCTATCAGCCGGGCTGGATCGGAGGCGTGGGCTACAAGCTCACGCGGGCGATGAGCTTCACGAACGCCAGTTGGGCGGAGGCGATGGTGGCGCACGTGTGGGGCGGTGATGCACCCGACACGAACTATCTGCAGCTCGACCCCGTCTCCGGCACCGATCCCCTCGGCAATGTCTTGTCCACCAAGTACAATGACTTCAATCACTTCCACTGGCTGGGGAAGAAGCGCGGCGCCACCCCGCTGGGGGACGCCGCTCACGTGGGCCAGTGGTATTGCGTCGAGGTCCATACCCGGCTTAACGATCCTGCACAGGCCAACGGCGTGTTCGAGTACTGGATCAACGGGGACCTGCAGGCGCGCGAGGACGCGCTGAACTTTGTGGGGCCCTTTACCGCCTATGGGATCAACGCGGTGTTCTTCGAGAACTACTGGAACGAGGGGGCACCGGCCGTGCAGGAGCGATACCTCGACGACATCGTGGTGAGCACTCAGCGGATAGGGTGCTGACGGTGAGCCTCCCCCGGCTGCTCTTCTTGTGCCAGACTGTTCCGTACCCGCCGGACTCGGGTGTGGCGATCCGCACGTTCCACGTCCTGCGGCTGCTGGCACGTCGCTTCGACGTGACGGCACTCTGCTTCTATCGCCGGAAGGGTGGGGCGGTATCGCAGCATGACCTCGCCCAACGGCTGGAAGCGTTACGCTCCCTGGCGGCAGTCGAGGCGTTCCCGGTCCCCCAGGAGCACAGCGCCTGGCGCCTCGCGTGGGATCACCTGCGCAGCGTTGCTCGACAACGTGCGCACACCACGTTCGCGTTCGACTCGGGCGCCGTTCGCGCCCGTCTTGCGCAACTGCTCGGCGAGCGTCGCTTCGACGTAATTCATGTGGACTCGATCGCGCTGGCGCGCTACCTGCCCCTAGTGGGCGAGGCGCCGATGGTCTGTGTCCACCACAACGTCGAGTCACTCCTGCTCGAACGTCGTGCGAGCATGGAGCGGGTTCGCTGGCGCCGCGCCTACCTCCGACACCAGGCGCGTTTGATGGAACGCGAGGAGCGGCGCTGGTGCCGGCGCTGCGCCCTCAACATCGTGGTTTCCGAGAGCGACGCGAGCGAGCTCCGGCGCGTCGTCCCCGGCGTGAACTGCGCGGTCGTGCCGAACGGTGTGGACATCGACGCGTTTCGGCCGGGCGTGGGTCGCGACCACGGCCTCGTGTTCGTCGGAGAGCTGACGTGGTTCCCGAATCTCGACGGGCTGCAGTTCTTTCACGATGAAATCCTGCCCCGTGTGCGCGCGCTACACGGGGAAACGACGGTCCGGTGGGTGGGTCGCGTATCCGATGACGCCCGTCGCCGGTACGGTGATCGTGCCGCGATCCAGTTGACGGGCTACGTTCCCGACGTCCGTCCATACGTTCGCGATGCCGCGTGCTATGTCGTGCCGCTTCGGGTCGGGGGGGGCACCCGGCTCAAGATTCTCGATGCCTGGGCCATGGGGAAGGCGGTCGTAAGCACGTCTATCGGCTGTGAGGGGTTGGCTGCGCGAGACGGGCACAACATTCTCGTGCGGGACGATCCCGACGCCTTCGCCCGAGCGGTGTGCGACGTGTTGCGAGACGAGCCACTGCGGCGCCGACTCGGAGCGGAGGGGCGTGCCACGGTCGAGCGCCTGTACGGCTGGGAGCGCATCGGGGAGCCGATGTGGGAACTGTACCTCTCGCTGCTGCGCCCGGCCGAGCACCGGGGCGGCCGAGGGCCGGACCGACTCCCATCTGTGGCGTCGTCGCAACACGGTCGGGCACCGGCATCATCCGTCCGTGGGAGCGGGTGAGGAGGGTGGCAGCCCAAATCTTGCCACGCGGACAATGGTCCCCACTCGATTAGCCGCGATGCTGTCATGACCGCTCGACGCGACGGCGTTCCGTACCCCGACTCCAGGCAATTCCTGGCGCCTCCCCGCCTGCCGTGGGACTCCGTGCTGACGGCGCTCATGGCGCTCGTGCTGCTGCAGGTGTGGCGAGTCCACGAGCTGTTCCCGACCCTCGCCGTGCACGGGCTCCCGATTCTCATGACGGTCCTGGCCGTCGGTCTGCTCGCGTTGGGGCGCGATCCCCGGCGCCGCATCGGGAGCCTCGACCAGCCGCTGGTGCGCGTCGCGCTCGGCATCCTCCTGCTGACCGTGCTGTCGATTCCCGGGAGCCTGTACCCCGGATACAGTGTGAACTTCGTGCTCAAGGACTACGCCCGCACCGTGACCCTGATGCTGCTGGTGGGCGCGAGCGTTCGCGGCCTGGTCGATCTCCGGCGCGTCGCCTGGGTGCAGCTGGCCGGCGTGATCCTCTTTTCCGCCGTCATCGTCAGTCAGGCGCAGATGGGCGCGGACGGCCGCCTGCGGGATGTGGCGTATTACGACGTCAACGACCTGGCCATGCTGATCGTCTGTACTCTGCCGTTGGTGCTCTACCTGTGGCGCAAGCCGGCCCGGCTGTGGTCCCGCGTCCTGCTGGCGGCGGGGACCGTGTTCCTGATGGTCACGCTGGGAAAGACGGGGTCGCGCGGCGGATTCCTGGGGTTCCTCACCGTGGGAGGGTACCTGCTGCTCCGCCTGCGCGGCGTATCCACACTGCAACGCGTCACCACCGTGGCGCTGCTCGGTACGTTGCTCGTCGCCGTCGCCAGCGACAAGTATTTCGAGCGGATTCAGACGATCCTGGATCTGTCGACCGACTACAATTGGAGCGGGAAGTCGGAGACCGGCCGCGTGGAGATCTGGAAGCGTGGCACCGGCTACATGCTGGATCACCCGTTCCTGGGGTTGGGACCGGGTGCGTTCCCCGTCGCGGAGGGCACGCTCGCCCCCGAAGCGCTCGAGCAGCGCCGTTACGGGCGAGGGTTCAAGTGGTCTGCGGCGCACAACTCGTTCATCCAGATCGGTGCCGAGCTCGGCGTCGGGGGCCTGATCCTGTTCGTCGCGCTCTTCGCCGCCGCCTTCCGCGTCCTGGGGAGGCTGCGGGCCGTGCCGCTGGTCGAGATTGCCGTGCTGGCCCAGATCCTGACCGGCAGCCTCGTCGCGTTCATCGTAACGGCGAGCCTCCTGTCTCAGGCGTACTCCGCCTATCTCTATACGCTCCTTGGGATGGTCTTGGGCCTCTGGAAGATCGCGTCCTTCACGAGGCCTCCGGCGCCCGCCGGGTCCGCCCCGCCCGCCCCGGGAGTCGCGTCTCGCGCGTTCCGGTGAGCGTGCGTTCCACGCTCAAAGCGTGTCTCGAAGCGGGGCTCGTGCGGAGCGGCGTGACGGCGCTGCGCCGGGCGGCTCATGTGCGGCACGCGCTCGTGCTCTCCTACCACAACGTCGTGCCGGACGACTGCGCCCCGTTCGGCGACCGTTCGCTCCATCTCCCGCGCAGCGTGTTCGTACGGCAGGTCGAGCGCCTGCTCTCCACGCATGCCGTCGTGCCGCTGGAGCAGCTGCTCGCGCCGGCCCCGCCCGGGCGGCGCCCGCGCGTGGCGATTACGTTCGACGACGGCTATCGCGGGGCGGTTTGCATCGGCGTGCCAGAGCTCGCGAGGCGGGGCGTGCCCGCGACGCTGTTCGTCGTCCCCGGCTTTGTCGGAAAGGGTCCCTTCTGGTGGGACGCCGTGGCGCCGGGCGCGGGAGGGGTGGATCCCGCCTTACGGCAGCGCGCCCTGGTTGCGTTGCGAGGCAGGGACCCGGAGGTCCGCCGCTGGGCGGAGTCGCAGGGGCTGCGCCTGGGCGCCGTGCCGGAATGGGCGCTGGTCGCAACGGAGGACGAGCTGCGCGACGCCACCCGACATGCCGGCGTCACGCTCGGGTCTCACACCTGGAGTCACCCGAACCTCGACCGTGCGTCAGAGCCGGAGCTCCGCGAAGAGCTGGGTCGTCCGCTCGGCTGGCTGCGCGAGCGCTTTGCGAGCGTGATTCCCTGGCTCAGTTATCCATACGGTCTCGCGGGTCCGACCGTCGAGGCCGCCGCCCGGGCGGCGGGCTACGCCGCCGCATTGGCGCTCGGCGGCGCGTGGTTCCCTCCCACTGGCGTGAACCCGTGGGCCCTGCCGCGCGTCAATATTCCCTCCGGACTGTCGGAGAACGGGTTCGCCATTCGGGCATCCGGGCTGTGACGCGACGCGTCAGGGTTCTCCAGGTCGTGCACAAGCTGGATTACGGTGGCCTGGAACGCCTGGTGGGCGCCATCGTCCGCCTGCTCCCCGCCGAACGGTTTGAGAGCCACATCCTCACGCTGAGCGACTTCGGCCGCTTCGCGGAGGGCCTCGCGGCACACGCGCAGCTCCACCAACATCGATCCGTGCCGCACCTTTCCATGCTCTGGCCGCGCGGCTTGATCCGGACGATCCGCGCGCTCGCGCCCGATGCGGTACACACGCACAGCGGCGTCTGGTACAAGGCGTCCCTGGCGGCGCGGCGGGCGGGCGTTCGGCGCCTCGTCCATACCGACCACGGCCGCCCGTACCCGGATTCGCTCAAAGACCGGCTGCTCGACGGGCTTGCCGCCCGGCGCACGGACGTGATCGTGGCGGTCTCGGACGCGCTGCGACGCCAGATGGCCGAGACCCTCGTCCCCCGCCCGTCCCGCATTCGGGTCGTCGTCAATGGGATCGACACGCGCCGGTTCCAGCCGCGCGCCGTCAACGGATCGCTGCGCGGCGAGCTGGGGCTCCCGGTCGGGGCGCCCGTCATCGGCAGCATCGGCCGGCTCGATCCGATCAAGGGCTACGACGTGATGTTGCAGGCGTTCGCGCTGCTGCGTGCCCGCTGGCGAGTCGAGGAGGGAGCGGCGCCCACGCTACTGCTGGTGGGCGACGGCCCAGAGCGAGCTCGCCTGGCCGCCCTCATCGAGCGGGAGGGGTTGTGCGACGCCACTCGGCTGGTGGGGTGGCGCGAGGACGTCGAGCAGGTCTATCCCGTGTTCGACGTGTTCAGCCTGTCGTCATGGAGCGAGGGAACGTCGTTGGGACTGCTGGAGGCGATGAGCTGCGGGGTCTGCCCCGTGGTGACCGCGGTCGGCGGCTCACCTGCGGCGTTGGGCGAGCATTTGCAGCACCGCCTGGTGCCGCCGGGAGACCCAGCGGCCCTGGCGGACGCCTGGCGCGACGCCCTGACTGACGATCGGCGGCGTGCCGGTGACGCGACGATGGCGCGGCGGCGCGTCGAGCAGGCCTTCGGGGTCGAGGCGATGGTCCGCGAGTACGCGCGGATCTACAGCGAAGAACTGTAACGGGCCGTTAAACGCCGCTCGAGCTCGTCGAACAGCAGTTGCGCCTGCGCCCGCCGGCTGTATCGCTCCGGGAGCCGGGGTCGTTCCGGTCGCCCGCCGCTCGCGAAGGCGGCATAGCGTGCCCGGATGACGGCCGCGATCGCGTCCACGTCGTACGGCGAGACTACGTCCGCGCCCGTATCGCGAAGCAGGGCGGCGGTGGCGCTGCCGGGGTTGGCTAGCGCCAGCAACCAGGCATCGAACCGAGTGTACTCGAAGATCTTCGCGGGAATGAAAGGATCGGGCACCCTGGTCGCAGCGACCGCGCTGAAGCTCACGAGCATGGCGGCTTGGGCGAGGAATCGCCTCGCTTCCGGTCGGGCACACGCCGCGTGCACGCGAACGAAGTCTCCGATGCCCTCCTGGTCCGCCACCTGCCCGAGCGTCGATCCGCGCCCGGTCTCGGGACCCATGAACTCGAGCCGCAGCTGATCGGGTCTCAGGCCGCCTTCGTGGATCACGCGCGCCGCCGCCTGCAGCAGCGGTCGCGGATCACGATCGAGGTAGATGGACCCGGCATAGGCGATGACGAAACACGCGGTGCGCTCCGCCGTCGGGACGGGGTCCTCGTCGTAACCGTTCATGATGGCGATAATACGATCGCGCGCGTCCGGATATGCGGCCTGCAGCGCGGCCCGCGACTGCTCCGTATTGGCGATGATGAGGGCGGCGGTCGCGACGACGCGGCGCTCGTGCCGCCGCGCCAGGTGCAGCCACAGTGGACTCGCGACCCCTTCCTGCAACAAGGGAGTGAGAGTCCACGGATCGCGCATGTCGATGACGAACGGCAGGCCCGTGCTCCGACCGAGCGTCCGTCCGGTGTCGTGGACCCAGTGCGGCGGGCCGCAGGTGACGACGCCCCCGTACCCTCCGTCGTGGAGCAGCTGCCCCGCGATGCGGCCCGCCTGGCGCGACCACCTCATGCCCTGGACGTAGTCGCGCCAGACGTGAAAGGCCCGCAGTGCATCTCGCGCGCTGTGGAGCGGCGAGCGCAGGTCAGCCAGGCTGATCGAGTCGGATCGCCGCGCCGCCGGGGCCCGGGCGACCGCCACCGCGTCGGTCGGGCCGCGCGTCCCCAGCCGGCGCCGCAGCGCGATGAGGCGTTGCACCAGCTGGTCGATCGGGAGCGGGTGCTGCGGGACGCCGTACACCCGCACCCCGGCCGGGAGGTCGGCCACGGCCGCCCAATCGGGCGTGACCAGACTGGCGGGATCGAGCGTGACGACATCCAGCCCCCATCCTCGCTCGACCGCGTGCTTCGCCAGCTGCTGCCACCGCACCGCGCCGACTTCGCGGCTGGGGGGGAAGTGGTAGCTGATCAGGAGTAGCCGGCGCCCGTCGTGTCGCCCACCGCTCTGGTGTCGCGGACCGGCGCGCTGCGCGCTCGCGAGCGTCACGGGACCGGCACCGCCGCGGTGGCTTCGACGTACAGGCGGTGCCAGACCGAGAAGCACAACAGGCCCCACAAGATACCTTCCCGGTTGTGCCGACGCGCGAAGTGATCGTCGAGGAGCCCTCGCACGACCGTTGGGTCGAAGTACCCGAGGCGCTGCAGCCGGTCGGGCGCGAGCTCGTCCTCGATCACGCCCCGCAGCTCGTGTCGCAGCCATTCGGCAGTCGGGCCCACGAACCCCCGTTTCGGCGCGCGCAGGTGCTGCGGCGGCAGCCGGCCCCGCAGCGCGCGCTTGAGCAGCCGCTTGTTCTGCCACCAGCCGATCTTGATCCGGTCCGGCAGCGGAAACACGCGCTCCACCAACACGTGGTCCACGAACGGGACACGAATCTCCAGCGAGTGCGCCATCGCCAAGCGGTCGCTCAGCGCCAGCACATCGTCGGCGAGGAACGTCTTGTAGTCGAGATACAAACCCGCCTCGAGCCCCGCGGGAGCGCCGTGCCGCTGATGGAGCTCGCGGAAGCGGGCGCTCGCCCCGCCGTCACGCATCCCCTCGTGCAGCCCGTCGACGTACAAGGCGCGCCGGTCTCCATCGGTGCAGCGCGTCACGTACCCCAGGAACCGGTCGGGCGCCGAGCCGTTCCCGGGCCGCAGGAAGCGCTTGACTCGGTCGACGGCGAGCGACGCGCCGGAGGGCTCGCGCAGCAGGTTCGCGAGCCCGCTCAGCCCGCGCTGCACGGCATGCGGCAGCCGCGCGTATCGTTCGCCGGCGAGCAGACCGATGTGCCGGCGGTAGCCCGCGAACAGCTCGTCACCGCCGATCCCGGTGAGCGCGACCTTGTACGAGGCCCCCACCGCCTGCGACAGCAGCCAGGTCGGCACGGCGGACTGGTCGGCATGGGGCTCGTCGAGGGCGTGCGTGATCGGCTCGAGCAAGTCGCGCACGTCGGGGTGGATGTCCACTTCCGTCAGCTTGACGCCGTAGCGGGCCGCCAGTCGGCGCGCGAGGTCGGTTTCGTTCGCGCTCGCGGCCCCCGAGCCGTAGTACCGCGCGGTGAAGGCGTGCGGTGCGTCGCTCGCCAGCGCCCAGCTGGCGACCACCGCCGACGAATCGAGCCCGCCGCTCAGGAACGCCGCCACCGGCACGTCGCTCACGAGGTGCGCGCGCACCGACTCGTCGAGCCACTCCCTCACGCGCGCGTCCGCGTCGCGCGGCGCACTCACCCGCTCCCGGGGGAGGTCCCAGTATTGCCTGGTCGACACGCCGCGCCGGGCGTGCCACAACGCGGTGTGGCCGGGCTCGAGCTTCGTGACGCCCGCGAACGGCGTGGCGGGGGCGGGGATGTACCCGAGCTGGAAATACATGTCGAGCGCATCCCAGTCGAGCGTCCGGTCGGCAAGGCCCGCCGCGTGGAGCGCCTTCAGCTCCGAAGCGAACGCGACGCCCCACGGCGCGGTCGCGACGTACAGCGGCTTGATCCCGAAGCGGTCGCGGGCGAGCAGCAGTGTCCGCGCCTTCGCGTCCCAGATGGCAAACGCAAACATGCCCCGCAGTCGTGACACGCACTCGGGGCCTTCCTCCTCGTACAGGTGCAGGATCGTTTCCGTGTCCCCCTGGGTCACGAACGTATGCCCGCGGGCGACCAGTCCCCGGCGCAGCTCTTGGTAGTTGTAGATCTCGCCGTTGAACACGATCACGGCCGACCGATCCTCGTTGAAGATCGGCTGGTGCCCGCCTGCGAGGTCGATGATGCTGAGGCGACGCATGCCCAGGCCGACGGGACCGTCCAGGTGGACGCCCTCGTCGTCGGGGCCCCGGTGCCGGATCGCCTCGCACATCTGCCTCATCGCGGCAGGGGAGACCGGATGGGCCGGGTCTGAGTGGACGATGCCGACGATGCCGCACATGAGCGCCGGCGTCTGGAGCAAGAGGGAGGCCGCGCGGGCACCCCCGGTCCACGCCACACGACTGTAGACCACGCCCACCCAGGCGTTGCGCGCGCGCAGCAGTATTGGCCAGGTCCGCATGCCGGGTGGCACAGGCACGGAGCTTGTTCCACCAGGGGGCGTGACATCGCGAGAGAGGTTGGCCGTGCTGCACGTCATCGCTCCCGGGGACGTGGGCGGCGCGGAGCGGGTCGTACACACCTTGGCGACCGGACAGCACCGGGCGGGGCATCGGGTCGCCGTGGCCGCCGTATTGGGAAACGGAACCGACCGCCAGCTGTTCCTGGCGCCCCTCGATCGGGCGGGCGTCGAGACGATGACCCTGCGAATCTCCCCGCGCGCCTACGGCCGGGAGCGGGCCGCGATCGTCGAACTGTGCCGCCGGCTCCGGCCGGATGTCGTGCACACCCACGGCTATCATGTCGACGTCGTTGACGCCGGCGCCGCCCGTCGCGCGGGCGTCCCCACGGTGACGACGGTCCACGGATTCACGGGCGGCGATTTCAAGAACTGGATCTACGAACGCTTGCAGCGGCGTGCCTTCCGCCGTTTCGACGCCGTGGTCGCCGTGTCCCGCCCGCTGGCGCGCGATCTGGAGCGGACGGGCGTGCCCCCCGCGAGGCTGCACGTCGTCCCCAACGCCTGGCCGGCGCACGACCCCCCTCCGTTGGGCCGGAACCAGGCGCGCGAGCAGCTCGAGGTTCCCGAGGGACGATTCCACGTCGGCTGGGTTGGCCGGCTGACGCGGGAGAAAGGCCTGAGCGTGCTGCTGGCGGCGTTGAGGCTGCTCGAGGACGTGCCACTGGTCGTCTCGGTGGTGGGCGACGGGCGCCAGCGGTCACAGCTCCAGGATGAAGCCGCCCGTCTGGGCGTGGGGAACCGGGTGCGCTGGCTGGGCACCGTCGCCGAGGCGGGGCGGCTGTTCGCCGCGTTCGACGTGTTCGCGCTCAGCTCCCGTACCGAGGGCACACCGATCGTGTTGTTCGAGGCGATGGCGGCGGAGACGCCCATCGTCGCCACCGCGGTCGGCGGTGTGCCGGACGTCGTCACCCCGCAAGAAGCGCTGCTGGTGGCGGCCGAGGATCCGGCCGCGCTGGCGCAGGCCATTCGATCCGTCTTCACGAACCCGGCAGCCGCGGGGGAACGCGCCCGTCGGGCCCGTGCGCGGTTGGCGAGCGAGTTTGCCCCCGCGCCCTGGCTCGAGCGATACGAAGCCATCTATCGGAGTCTCGGATGATCTCAGCCTGCGTCTGGTCGCTCGGCGTCGCCGTCGCCTTCGGCATGTATACCTATCTGGGGTACCCCATGCTGCTGGGGCTGGTCGGGCTGTTTCGACGCGGCCGGCCGCCCGTCGCGTCCGCGGGCGATTGGCCGGCGATCAGCATCGTGCTCCCGGTCTACAACGAGGAAGCCGTGATTCGCGAGACCCTCGAGAACCTGCTTCGCCTCGACTACCCGGCGGATCGCCGACAAATCCTCGTGGTGTCCGACGCGTCGACCGATCGGACCGACGCGATCGTGCGCGAGTACGCCGGCCACGGCGTGGAGCTGCTGCGGCTGCCGAGCCGCGGAGGGAAGACGGCTGCGGAGAACGCGGCGTTATCGCTGCTGCGCGGTGACATCATCGTCACCACCGATGCCTCGGCGCGGCCGACGCCGGGGGCGCTCAAGCCCCTGATCGCGAGCTTCGCCGACCCTGCTGTGGGGGTGGCCTCCGGCCACTACGTGAGCGTGGCGCTCATGGACGGACACGCCAACCAGGCCGAATCCTGGTACGTGGGCTACGACATGTGGGTCCGCCGCCTCGAGACGCGCGTGGCGGGGATCCCGGGGGCGGCCGGGTGTTTCCACGCCGTGCGGGCGCCGCTCCATCTGCGTGTCCTGCCGGAGGAGATCAGTCGGGACTTCGCGGCGGCGCTGCTCGCGCGCGAGCAGGGCTTGCGGGCGGTCTCCGTCGAGACCGCCATCTGCTCCGTGCCGCGCGTGCCCTCGTTGCGGGGGGAATACCGCCGCAAGGTCCGCACGATCGTCCGGGGCTGGCACACGCTCGCCTTCAAGCGGTCGCTCCTGAATCCGTTCCGCCACGGACTATTCTCGTGCATCCTCGCGAGCCACAAGATCTGCCGCTGGATCGTCCCCCACGTCGCGTTGCCGGCGCTCGTCGCATTGGTGTGTCTTGCCCCCACCGTCTGGTGGGCACGCTGGTGCGTGGGACTTACGGCCGCGGCGGGTCTGTGCGCCGCGCTCGCCTGGTGGTGGCCGGAGCACCGGCGCTTGCCGAAGGTCATCGCCCTGCCCGCCTATCTGGTCGTGGGCAACGTGGCTGCCCTGCACGCGTCGATCCGGGCCGCCCGGGGTGAGCGCACCCCCTTGTGGGAGCCGACGCGTCGCGAGGTGGAACGGGCCGCGTAGGCCCCGTCGGGGCCGGACCCTCAGGACCGGGCTCTTGCCGCGACCGCCTCGGGCGACGCTGCGGCCTGGAGCGACTGCGCCGCCTCCGAGATCGTGACGAAGCGCAGCGCGGTCACGCGGGCGAGGCCCTCGACATACATCGCGATCGCACGATACATCCGTTCCACTCCGGCTCGATCGGGGGCGAAAGGGCTCAAGCCGGGTCTCAGGCTCGGGCTGTGAAAGAACGCATGCAGATGTCGAACGCCCGTGTCGATCAGGCGGCGTGACAGCGTCAGCATGTCGGTGACCGAATCGGTTTCCGGGCTGAGCGAGATACGCTTGACCACCCCGAGGCGTGACGCGATTCCCCACAGGTGCAGTGGCCGCAGCGCGGGAACCGACAGCCCTCGGTGGATACCTCCCCAGAAGCTGAACGGGGCGCGGCTGTATCCCGTGGACATGGGGAGCTCCAGGAGTGGTCCGTCCGGCTGGGGGATGCGGACATCGTTTCCCCCCCCGAGGTGGTAGGCGTCGAGCGGTGCGCCGACGAACGTCGGCCCGTCGTCGAACGCTTCCCAACTCACGAACGGGGTGACGCTACTGTCGATCCTGTACCCGCATCGGATGAGGGCGGTGACGGTCTCCGGACCGAGCCCGTAGCGACCGGCGCGGAACGCGAGGGGCCGAGCGCCGAACGCCTCGCGCAGCGTCGCGGTGAGGCGTTCGAGCTTCGCGAGCTGCAGCGCCGCCGGAAGGTTCTTCAGCATGGTGTTGCGGGGGACGAAGGCGTCGTCGAGCGGCGGCGTGTTCCAGGGATGCAGGTGGGCGCCGAGCTCCGCGCCCCCGGCATGCAGGTCCCGCAGGATGGCCGCGGCCCAGGTGTGGATCGCGACCTGATAGGTCGTGAAGTACGTGGCTCGCACGCCGAGCCCCTGAAACAGCGCGTCGAGGCGCGGCAGCTCCCGGATGTTCTCGACCGTCACGCGCTCGCGGCGGGGCTGCCAGTTGTCCTCCTCGGTGTCGATCGAGACGATCAAGAACGTCGGCCTGGTCATACGGCGGCGCCCTTCAGCGCAGTCGGGCGCGCATCCGAGCCGCCCAATCGAGGCCGCGCAGCCACCGCCCGCGCCAGCTCGGCCGAAACGCCACCAGCTCCCTGGTCACGGCTGTCGATGACGTCCACTGCCGCTTGTACGCCTCCTCGCCCCGCAGGAAATCGAAGCGCCGATACCCACCCTCGATCGCGCGGCGGATCATCTTCACCATCAGCGCGACGCCCACGCTCTGGTCTTCCCAGCGCGGGTCGCGCCCGCTCTGATAGAAATACACCGTGTCGCGGTCGGCGAAGCCGTACCACGCCGCCGCAGGCACGCCGTCGAGATCCAGCGTCGACAGCCAGAGCTGCCCGCGCGATGCCAACTCCTGCGCGAACGCGCGGTGCAGACGATCGATCCGAGGGTCGTTGAAGACGCCGGCGGCGGTCCAGCGCTTGTCGTGCAGC
This sequence comes from Gemmatimonadota bacterium, assembly GCA_003222055.1. Taxonomy (GTDB): domain Bacteria; phylum Gemmatimonadota; class Gemmatimonadetes; order Gemmatimonadales; family GWC2-71-9; genus AG41. The sequence continues at coordinate 23,306 of QHUT01000067.1, read as the reverse complement.
GCGACCAAGTGGTGCCAACCTTCGTCCAGTCGCCCGGCGCCGTAGTCGGTCAGCGTCACGGCATGCTCGCGGTCCAAGACGCGCTCGCGACGCCGCAGCACCTGACGTCGGTTGGCGCTCAACGACCCCAGGTACTCATCCCAGCTGGCCGGCAGGTCAAGGTACGGGCAGGGCCACAAGGAATTCCAGCGAACCCCGTAGCCGGCCCGCTCGAGCGCCCGTGCGAGTCGGGTCGCATTCGGCGCGTCGGGCGCCAGGCTGCCCAAGACGAGCACATCCCAGGGCAGCGACGTCAGCGCCGGCATCACGGCGTCGAGATCCGCGTCCGGCAGGGCCAGGACGTCCAGATGATCGGGACAGCCGAGATCGCCGATGGCCCATGTCAGCGCAGCGGCGCGCTGGCGCCGAAACGTGACGGTCCGGACGGCCAGCGGGAGGATCGCTGCCACGGCGTGTCCTGCTCCGCGCAGCACCAGCGTGCGGGTCGCCTGCGACTCCTCGGTCGGAGCCGAGCACAGCCATGCCCGATGCCACGCCCAGCTCGCGAACGGTGAGGCGGCGGGCGAGCACGCCTGCAGTCCCTCCCAGTCCGACCGCCCGTCGGCGAGCGCCTGGACGAGGGGCATGCAGGTCCCGACTGTGTCCACGGCCTCCACCATTTCGACGCTGCCTTCCCTTGTCCCCACGGGATTACTCGCGCAGGTCACGGAACACCGCCCACAGTGCGTGCACGCGACGGCGGTGCGCGCCATACACCACGGCCGCATACACCGCTACGCCCGCGAGCACCTGCGCGCCGAGTCGCACGCTCATTTGCCAGCTTGCCGGGGTGCCCCAGCGCAAGGCGAGCACGGCGGCCGCCATCGCTATTGTCGCGCCGGTCGCCGGCCAGAGCGACCGCAGATACTCCCACGCCGATAAGTTGGTCAACCGGAGCGTGTACACCAGGACCCAGGGCATGACCAGGACGGGGTGCCCCACAAGCCATGCCGCCGCCACGCCCGCGGCCCCCCAATGAGACCCGAGGTAGAAGAGTCCGGGAAGGATGAGCGCTGCGAGAATCGTGAACTGCATGCTGCGCTTGGGGTGGCCGGTGGAGATGATCACCTGGGGGAGCAGTGCGCTGACCGATCGCGACGCGGCGGCGAGCGCGAGCAGCTGCAGCGGTACGATCGCGGGCCGCCACCGCTCCCCCAGGGCCAGCAGCACGAACTCGTCCGCCACGAGGGCGATGCCCACCGACGCTGGAAACGTGATGAGCGCGAGGCCCTCGGTGAGGTTGCGGAGATACCGCCGGAGCGCTGCTCGATCGTCCTGCACCGCAGAAAACACGGGCAGGGTCACGCTGCCAACCAACGCGGTCACGCGGTCCACCGGGATACTGGCGATCGTCCAGCCCAAAGTGTACGCGCCGAGGGCCGCCTTGCCGAGCGCGCGGCCGACGATCGCGAAGTCGGCGTTGTCGTAGAAGTACCAGGCGAGGCTGCCAACGACCACGTGCCAGCCGAACATGACAGCCGGGGCGATGCTGGCGAAACGGCTCGGCCACGCGACTCGATGGGGTCGCCAGGCGCAGATCAGGGTCGCACTCGCGAGGCGTCCGGCGAGGGTCCCGAAGACGAGAGCCCAGTAACGGAATCCCGCCGCGGCGAGCGTGAGTGTGGTGACCGTGGCGGCGACTGCCTCGGCACCATCGGCCCAGGCGAGCCTCCGAAAGTCCAGATCACGTCGCAACAGCGCCCGCGGCACCGTTTGCGCGGCGGCCATAAGGAAGGTGAGGCTCCAAATCACGACGATCAATTGGACCGCCGGTTCGCCGAAGAACCGCGCCACCAGTCCGGAGAGCGCCGCCGAGAGCAGGACCAACCCGCAGCCGACCAACAGCGCAAATCCGCCGATCCGGGCGATCTGGTCGGCGTCCAGGTCCCGGCGCTGCACGATGGCGAGGCCCAACCCGAATTCGTTCAGGAGCTGAATGAGGCCGAGGTAGACCATCGCCATCCCGACGAGGCCATAGTCCGTCGGCGCCAGCAGCCTTGCGACCACGAGCGTCGAGGCCCAGCTGAGGATCTGCGTGGCCCAGCGCATCATCCCGGTCCACGCGAGACCGCGCAGCAGCGAGCGGTCGAGCGCGCGCGCCGGGGACGGCTCGCTCTGCACGGCTGATGGCTCGAGTGGAGCCAGACGAGCGGGCGAGGACGCGGGGTGCGGACTCAGCGTGGTGCCCGCCGCAGCGGCTGCCAACGGCCGAACCCGGCGCGGATGGTCACGGGCCTACGTATGTGTGGGACGTCACTGATATGTCGTGCTCCACGGCAGTGTTCACCTGTTAGAGGACTGGGCGGGCGCCCGGCATCAAGGTGTGGGATGCAAGAAGCAGACTCGTCAGAATCCGGACCGAGCACCCCCGCGCCACGCGACCCCACCCCGTGGTGTGGCGTCCACGCGACAGCAAGGCTGCTTTGCCCATGGTTGTCAGCGGGCGGGGCGCCCGCGCGGTGGGGAGTGGAAATGACCTACGGTTCTATTGCCACCCGGGTCCGGAGCCAGCGAGCGACTCGCCCGGCCCCGGGCAGTTTTTTCACCTGCTCGCGCACGCCGTATCGAACCCAGTAGGCGCAGCGGCCCGCCAGTGACGGTGCAAAGAGGAGCAGCTCGTAGTGCGGACGGAACCGGCTGGCCCAATCCGCCTTGTAGGTAGCGTTGCCGGCCATCAAGTCGAGCGCTTCCATGCCGTGGTCGAGTCCGTAGCGGATCACGCGCGAGGTGAGCACCTGGCCTGGCCCGTACCTGGCGTACGCCTCATCATAGGCCGTCTTGAGCCCGAACATGGTGCGTCCTGAGACGCGCAGCACTTGGGCGGCGATGGGTGTATCGGACAACGCAAGTGTGGGAATCCATACGCCGCCGTCTGCCGCGGCGTGCTCCACGAGGCGGTCGTAGAATCGCTTCACCCGCGGTCGCTGCGCGACGGCGCTCCCGCTGTGTCCCTTCCACCCCCGTGCTTCCAGTTCGTAGAACGATTCCAGCGCCTGCTGCAGGGTGCGCCCGCCACGCGCGACGTCGCAGCGTACGGCACCGAGCTCTCCCAGGCGGCGCTCGCGCCGCCGCAGGTTCGACTTGAACTTTCGGGTCAAGCCCTCGTCCCAGGGCACCTTGGGGGACAGCGGGCGCCAGGGCGTCAAAAATGTCTCCCGCACCAGCGCGCGCCAGCCGCGCTCCCGGGCGACGGTAACAGCTGCGCTGAGGGTGGGCGAGCCTTCCGGGACGTGTTGGAGGCGAATCACGTCCCACCGCGGCGTGTCGCACAGCACGCGCCACATCTGCTCCAGGATGTCGCCGCGTCCCTCCGGGGACAAAAAGTCAAATCGGAAGGACTCCTCATTCGTCAGCGATTGCAGGACGCGAACCGGGCGCCCGTGCAGCGACTCGACCATGCGCTGCAACATGGCGAGGCCGACCAGTCGTCCAGTGTCCCGGGTCGCAAGCAGCACTGGCTCCGCGGGCGCGAACGCCTCCAGCCAGGACCGTACCCATGGCGCATCGACCAGCGGCGCGCTGGCGGGCCGCTGCGACGCCAGCATGCGCCACCGTGTGTGGTCGTCGCGCGAGAGTGCGGCCAGGGTCGTAAACGCCGTGCACAACTCGCCGCCGGTGTGGCTCGAGGCCGTCGCGGCAGGGGCGCCGCTGTTCGCCACTTGCAGCCCCGTCGTAGGCAATTCCTTCCCCGGACGCTCGAGTCGTCGGGCAGCCTCTGCAAAAGCCGGACTCACCGCAATCTCCCCGACATGGCTGGGCTCGCAAAGCCCACTGTTGTAGGGACTGCTGTAGGGATCGCGCAACAGCGAGGGATCGCCTGCCTCTACACAGCATCACGGGCACAGCCGTTGCGCTGGTACGGATGTGCTCGTTTTGAGGAACGGCTCAGCATGACGGCATTGCATCACGTGACGACACATCCACCCAGCCTCGCCGCGGCCCTCGATTGGCTCGTGCACGCGCAGGACGTCACCGGGAGCGGCGCCTTCGCGCCCCACTACGCACTCAGCGGGAGCGCCGGCGACGGGCTCCTGACTGCGCACCGGGCGCGTCCCGACACCACTGGACCGGTCATCCCGACGCTATACCTCGCCGCGTGGTACTTGGAGCGTCCGGAGCTCGCCCGGCGCGCCGAGCGCGCAGCGCAGTGGGCGGTGGAGATCCAATTGTCCTCGGGTGCGGTGTGGGGGGGTGTGGTCGGGACGGGTCGGGCTCTGCTCGGCTGGCTCAGCGCCTTCGCGGAGACGGGGTGGGGCGTGTTCGCCGGAGCGTCTCGGCGCGCCGGGGGCTTCCTGTTCGCGACCCTCGACCACGACGGCGTGTGGCGGCGTGACGGCGTGCACTCCCCTCACACGGCTTGGGCGTTGGCGGAGGCGGGTCGTCGGCTCGGCGCGCCCGAGTTTCGGGCTGCCGCGGCGAAGCATTTCCGTGCCGTGACGCGCGTCTCGCCCGACGACGGCTTGACGCGGGACGACCGTCAGCCCGAGCGCGCCCGCCCCCTGTGCGCCATCGCGGACGCGATTCGGGGGCTACTCGAGGGAGGTCGACTCTTGGGGGAAGAACGGCTGATTGCACACGCGGCGCTGGGCGCCGCGCGCGTGGCGGCCGCAATGGCGCCGGACGGGCGGCTCCCGGGCCGGTTCGCGGCGGGCTGGCGACCGAGCGGGTCCTCGTGGTGTCTCGTGGGGCAAGCACGCATGGTCAACATCTGGCTGCGCCTCTTCGAGATTACGGGAGCGAATCAGTGGCTGGAGCCCGTGAGACCGGCGCTGGACGTGCTCGCGTCCGCGCAGCATGGTGACGGCGCGATCGCCGGTCGGTCACGGGTCTCGAGCACTGCAACGAAGCTGTTTGTCGACGCGCTGATTCGTGACGAGCGGATTGCCCGAGGCGTGTCAGGGGAGACGACCGCGGCGCTAGTCCTCGCCTAGCGGAGGCGGCGCGCTACCAGGCGCCGCGGCGACGCAGCATCACGGGGAGTGTGCGGGCCATGATCCGCAGATCCTCCAGCGCGGACTGGCGGCGGATGTACTCGAGGTCGTAACGAACTTTGCGGCGTACGTCATCCACGGATGTGTCATAGCCCTGGTTGACCTGCGCCCAGCCCGTGATGCCGGGGCGCACGCGCTGGCGCCGCTGATACCCTTCGATTTGCTCCCGCAAATACACGAAGATGGTCGGCTGTTCAGGCCGTGGACCCACGATGTTCATGTCGCCCTTCAACACGTTGAAGAGCTGGGGCAGCTCGTCGAGCCGAGACTTGCGGAGCACCTGGCCAAGCGGGGTGACGCGTCCGTCCTCGGGCCGGGCCCACACTTCCGACTTGGTCTCGTCGCCCGGGCGCATCGTGCGGAACTTGTACATGGTGAAGGGCGTGCCGCCCAAATCAGTGTGACGCCGCGTGTTCCCCCCGGCTCCCGAGAGCGACCGGCGGTCCAGGCCGACGCGCGCTTGCGTGAACAAGACGGGGCCGCGCGACGTCAGCTTGATCAGCACGGCGATGAGGAGCATCAGCGGGAAGGCCACGATCAGGCCGACCGCGGCAACGACGATATTGAGGCCGCGGCGTGCGATGCGCTCACGGTCGATCGCACCGAACGGGGCTCGGTGCACCAACGCGATCCTCGCGCGGCGAGGCGGGCGGAGTTCCAGGCTGGTGCTCATGGCGTGAGACATTCGCAAAGTCCGTGCGCGGGCGCGCCCCAGCGCGGTTATGACGCTCCGTGCGTGCGTCATATGGCGACCCGGCGTCGTGTGTGGAGCGGGTGCCACGGGGTGCTGTGACGTCAGGCCGCCGCGCTACCCACGGGGGCGTCCACCTCGAAGAAGAAGCGGGTGCCCCACTGCGGGCGGGTTTCGACTTGCAATTCCGACCCCATCGCCCGCACCAACTTGCGGCAGATGGTGAGCCCGAGCCCCGAGCTCGAGAAATGCTCGCGCTGCGCCGCCGGGGGCCGCCGGACGGGCTGATACAGCGTGCGCAGCCGCCCGGCGTCGATGCCGTGCCCCGTGTCTCGCACCGAGAACTCGAGGCGCCGCGTGCCGACCGGCAGGGCGGCGATCTCCACGAAGCCCGAGTCGGTGAATTTGACGGCATTGGTGGCCAGGTTGAGCAGCACCCGCGACAGCGCGCGTTCGTGCCCGGTGCGCCGCTCCGGCACCGGATGCACCAGGCGAACCTCGAGGCGCTTTTCCTCCGCGATGGGAAGGATCATGCTCCGGACCGACCCGAATACTTCGGCGACCGAAAACGGCGCGGGAGCGCGGTCGACCAGGCGCTGCCCGCCGCGGGCGAGCTCGAGCACATCGCTCGCCGTGGCGCACAGGCACAGCGCGGCACTGTAGATCAGCCCCAGCTGCCTCGTCTGCTCCAGCGTGACCGGCCCGCCCTGGCCCTGTTGCAGCGCCTCCGCGAGAAACAGGATCGACGTGAGCGGCGAGCGCAGGTCGTGCGCCAACTCCACCACGAGATCCAGCCCGTGCGGGCCGGACAAACACGCTGCCAGATCCGGCGGCTCGGGCTCGGGCTCGGGCGTCGGCTCGGGAATCCGCTCGGGGACCGCCGCGATGGCGGTCGCCACGGCGGGCCAGTCGAACCGCTCGGCGGTGCTCGTCCTCACACCGGCCGCCCGTCAGGGGCGCCGGCTGGCGCCTTGTGGGACGCGTCGGCGGTCACGGCGTCCATCGGCTCCACCTGTTCCGAGGCATCTGCGGCCGACGCGGGCTCCCGCTCGACCACCCATCCTGCCGTCGGACTGCGCTGCAGGCCGTGACGCTCCATCAGCCGGTACAGCGTGGTCCGATCGACCCCGGCGATCCGCGCGGCCTTGGACATGTTGCCGCTCGCCCGGTTGACCAGCCACGTGAGGTACTGGCGCTCGAATTGGGCGATCACGCGGTCTCGGGCGGCGTGATAGCTCTCCTCGAGCAGGGTGGAGATGAGCGACGCGGGATTCGAGCCCGCTGCCGGCGTCGGCTCCCCGGTGAGCTGCAGGTCCTCGGGGCGGATCTCCGCGCCCGGCTCCACGACCACGGCGACGTGCTCGATCACGTTCTGCAGCTCGCGGACGTTGCCGCGCCACGGATGGCCGCAGAGCGCGCGCAGCGCGGCGTCGGTGAGGCGCGGGAACGGAGCGCCCTTCCGGCGGTGCCGCACCCAGTACGTCGACAGGAAGTAATCGGCGAGCAGGGGGATGTCTTCGGGCCGCTCGCGCAGCGCCGGGACGTTGATCGGGACGACGCGCAGGCGGTAGTAGAGGTCCTCCCGCATGTCGCTCGCTTCGACGGCGGCTTCGGGGTCGCCGTTGGTCGCGGCGATGAAGCGCACGTTCACCACGGCGTCCGTCGTCTCGCTGCCCACGCGTCGCACGACGCCGTCCTGGATCACCCGCAGCAGCTTGGCCTGGATCGGCTTCGGCATCTCGATCAGCTCGTCGAGGAACAGCGTGCCGCCGTTGGCGGCTTCGAGCAGGCCGGGTTTGTCACGCACCGCACCCGTGAACGCGCCCTTGCGATGACCGAACATCTCGGATTCGAGCAGGCCCTCGGGGAGGGCCGCGCAGTTCACGGCGATGAACGGCCGGCTGGAACGACGGCTGTGGTGATGGATGAACTGCGCGATCATTTCCTTGCCGCTGCCGCTTTCGCCGGTGATGAACACCGACGCGTCGGTCGGCGCCACCTTGCGGGCCAGTTCGACCGCCCGCCGGAACGACGGCGCCGTGCCGAGCAGCGTGATCTTGTCGGAATGGACCTGCAGCTGGTCCAGCGTGTCGCGCTGCTCGCGCGTCTCGCGCGCGACCAGTAGCGTGTGAACCGCTCGCCCGATCAACACCTGCAGGTGCGAAGCGGAAAAGGGCTTGGGAAGGTAATCGAACGCCCCTTGACGCAGCGCTTCGACGCTCGACTCGACGCTGGGATTGCCAGTCATCACGATGACCATCGTGTCGTGATTGGTCCCCAGTGCGGTGCGCAACAGGGTGAGGCCGTCGACCTGCGACATGTACAGATCCACGAGCACGAGGTCGAATGCGCGACGCTTCAGCAGGTCGAGGGCTTCCTGCCCCCGGCTGCAGACGGTCACGTCGTAGCCTTCGTGACGCAGAACCGCCGCGCAGCTCTCGCGCAGCGTGTGTTCGTCATCCACCACCAGAATCCGCACGCGGGCCTTGGCTTCCGGCCCGATGGCGAGCATGGCCGACGGCTCCCGTCCCTCGACGGAGGGGCTCACGCCGTCATGGGCAAGCGGTATGGACATCGCGGTCGTCCTCGATTTCCGGTTGACACCCCCCTACGCAGGGTTCGGGCCAACCTGTCGCGAGGTCGCAGCGGCGCGGATTCTCCGCATAACGACGGCAAAATCCGCTAGTCTCGCCGTCGCGGCAGGGACCCGGCCCGCACCAAGGTGCATCCGGCTACGGGAAGCGGTGCACCGATTTGCGGCATGTGGACGGTGTGGGCTCCGTGCCGCGCGGTATCGGACTTGCCACGGGAAGACGCGACGCCGCGCCACCCGGCGCGGCCCCGCCAACACAGTGGAGGTACGCTTCCCGATGAGCACCAGTCCGCTACCGCTGCACGCCGGCTCGACGGTGCCCGCCGTGGCCCCTGCGGCCCCCCTGCCCACGGGCGCCGACATGGGATTCGGCCAGGGATTCGCTGCGCCGGAGACCGGCGTCGACTGGCGCCGGGTGTTGAGCGCCGTCCTGCGTTTCAAGTGGCTGATTGCGGTGGTGACCATCGTGGGCACGGTGGGCGGCGTGGCGGCCACCCGCTTCATCAAGCCCCAATACATGGTGCAGGCGACGCTGTGGATCGACCAGCCCGATCAACGCGGCGGGCAGGAGCGCGGCCCGATTCGCTCCGGGCAGGCGCTCGAGCCCGAGGCATGGCTCGATCTCCTCAAGTCGTATCGCGTGCTCGACCAGGTGGTGCGCGACCAGCGCCTGTTCCTGACGACCAAGGCGCGCGAGGATGCCCCCCTGTTGGAGACGTTCCGCGTGGCGGAGCAGTATCGACCGGGCGCGTATCGTCTCGCGGTGGATGGGAGCGGCAAGGCGTTTACGCTGTCGACGGACAAGGGCGTCGAGGTGGAACACGGGGCGGTAGGCGATTCCATCGGCGCCCGTTTGGGTTTCACGTGGGCACCGCCCGCCGGCACGATCCCGGCCGGACGCACTATCGAGTTCTCCGTGGCGACCGTGCGCGACTCGGCGCGGGCGCTCAGTGAGGGGCTCGAGGTCAACAATGATCCCGCGGGCACCTTCCTGCGGATGCATTTGAAGGGCGCAGACGCCGTGCGCATCACCTCCACGATCAACGCGATCGCCGAGCGGTTCGTGCAGGTCGCCGCGGAGCTGCGACGCCAGAAACTCACCGAGTTGACCAAGATTCTGGACCAGCAGCTGGCCGCGGCGCACCAGAACCTGCAGGATGCCGAAAAAGCGCTCGAGCGGTTTCAGGTCAGCGTGATCACGCGGCCCAGTCAGGTCCCGAAGGCGGGACCAGGGGACGACCCGGCCTTCAAGAACTTCTTCACCATGCAGGTAGATCGCGAGCAGGCGCGTCGCGATCGCGAGGCGCTGGAGCGGGTGCTCGCGCAGGCGGGGGATTCGGGCGTGTCCCCCGAGGCGCTCGCGATCGTCGGGTCGGTGCAGCAGAACGCCGACCTCAAGCAGGCGCTCGCCGAGCTGACGACCAAGCAGGCGGAGCTCCGGGCCCTGCGTTACAAGTATTCGGACCAGTACCCCCTGGTGCAGCGGCGCTTGAGTGATGTCGCCACGCTTGAGCGGCAAACGATCCCGACCCTGGCGCGCCGGCTCCTCGCCGAACTCTCGGGACGGGAAGCGGAGCTGGGGCGCCGTGTTGCGGAGGACACGCGGAGCATCCAGGCGGTACCGCCGCGCGCCATCGACGAGGCCCGGCTGCAGCGCCAGGTGACGCTGGCGGAGAATCTCTTCACCAGCCTGCAAAAGAACTACGACGAGGCCCGGCTGGCCGAGGAGAGCGCCGTCCCCGACGCGCGCATCCTCGATCACGCGGTCGTGCCGCAGGATCCGGTGCGGAACACGGCCCCGCGGGTCGTGTTCCTGGGATTCGCCGCCAGCCTGGCGCTGGGGCTGTGCGGGGCCGTCGTGCTCGATCGGATCGACCCCAAGCTCCGCTATCCCGACCAGGTGTCGCGCGGATTGGGGATCCCGATCCTCGGTGCCGTACCCCATCTCCGCAACCTGCCGCGGGGCGGTCGTGGAGGCGGCGCCCGCGTCCCCGACGACGTCAACGAGGTCGTGGAAGCCCTGCGCGGCGTGTGCCTGAACCTCGTCTATGCCCACGGCGGCCGGGCCCCGCTGCTGGTCACCATCACGAGTCCCGGGGCCGGGGACGGAAAGTCGTTTATCTCGGCGAATCTGGCACACACCTTCGCCGACGGCGGGCACCGCACTCTGCTGATCGATGCGGATATCCGGCGCGGCGTGCTGCACCGCCGGCTCAGCGTGCGCCGCCGGCCCGGCTTGAGCGACTTCCTGCGCGGCGAAGCCCAGCTGGACGCGATCGTGCAGGCGACGCAGTTCCAGGCACTCTCGCTGATCGGGTGCGGGACGCGCGCATACAACGCGCCCGAGCTGCTCGGCTCGCCGGCAATGACGTCGCTGGTCAACGGGCTGCGCGGGAGCTACGACGTGATCTTGATCGACAGCCCGCCGCTCGCCGCGGGCGTGGACCCGCTCATCCTCAGCACCCTGACCGGCACCCTGACTCTGGTCCTGCGCACCGGCTACAGCCACCGCGATGTGGCGGCGGCCAAACTGGAGGTGCTGCAGCGCCTGCCCGTGCGGATGCTCGGCGCGGTGCTCAACGACGTGCCCGCAGGTGGAGCGTACCGGTACTACTCCTATTATCTACCGGGGTACGAAGCGATGGACGAGAACAGCGGGACGCCGCGGGTGCCCGTCTAAGGAGCGGCGGTACCGATCCCTTCGTCGAAGCGCCGCAGCCAACTGCCGGAGTCGGTCTTGCCGGTACGGACGGCGGCGGCGGCTCGGACCAGCAGGTCGACCGGCTCGATCGGCGCGTACCCTACGTTGGCCACGGCTTCGTAGCCGCAGCGGACCCGGGGCGAAGGCGTCGCGGACGCACCCGCCGCCGCCGGCTCGCCGCTGGTGGGCGGCGACACGGAACCCGCCAGCCGCTCGGCGAGGCGGCGTGCACCTGCGGCGTCGGTTCCCGGCGCCAGGACGGCGAACTCCGTCGGGCTGAGGCGCCCGATCACGTCCGACAGCCGCGCCGAGGCCTTCAACGCCTGCACGCACCGTCCCACGATGCCGCTCCCCTGTTGACCCGGGGCGAGCTCCGGCGGCTCGAGGTCGACCGCGAGCACGACACAAGCCAGCGGCCCATGCTCGCGGAACGCCTGCGACCCGAGCTCGCGCGCGCGGCGGGCGAGTCCCTGCCGGTTGTACAATCCGGTCACGGAGTCGAGCAGCCCCTCGGCCCGCGCGCGATCCGCATCGAGCTTGGCGCGCACGTAGGAGCCGAGCTTGAGGAGAATCTCGTCGGCGTCGTGCGGTGGCGTGATGCAATCCCACGCGCCGGCGCGCAGCGCGGCGAGGCGCTGGGCGCGGCTGGCGGGTTCACGCACGGCGAGTAGGATCGGTGTGCTGCTCGAAACGCGCGGGTCCGTCCGGAGCGTACGACACAGGTCGGTCCCCGGCATGTCGGGGAGCTCGGCATCGACGATGATGAGGTCCGGCTCCGTACTGCGTGCGCGTTCGAGCACGTGCTGCGCCGAGCGCTCCTGGAGCACGGCATAACCGCCGCCCTCCAGCAGGCTCTTCAGCCAACGCGTGGCTTCCTGGCCGTCGCCGCCCAGTAGGACCAGCGGCAACCCGCCTTGTGGCATTCGCTCGCTCATACGTCGCTCCCTGCGGATCGCGAGTCGGGATGACCCGATCCGCGCTTGCCAACTGCAAACGCGGGGCCGCGGTCTGTGAGTCGTGCGGCGCCTCAGGCGCCCGGCCGGTCGCCGCCGTGACGCGGCGGGGTTGCCGCGCCAGCGCAACGTAAGCGACGTAGAATTGGGGCGCACGCGAGCCAGGTGCAGCGTCGCTAAACCATTGTCCGGGTGTTCGGTAGCAGCGTCGGCCGAGCCCGGAACGCGGCCGGGCCTCAAAATTGAAGAGGAGCGATGGATCGTGAATCGAACCCGCGTGCAGTTGAGGACTACTAGCGTCCGCGCCGGCCGGCAAGCGCGGCGGCGGCGCGCGCGGTCCGGCGTCATTCGCCGGACCGGCGGCCGCTGTGCCGCCGAGAACAGGCTCGCCCAGCTCGCGCGGTTCGGTCTTGCGATCACCGGGAAGCCACTGCTCGAACTCAAGCCAGAGGACGGGTGAGCGATGTGCGGAATCGTTGGGTACGTCGGGCCGCGAGAAGCGGCGCCGGTTCTGGTGGAGGGCTTGGGCCGGCTCGAGTATCGCGGCTACGACTCCGCCGGGGTCGCGGTGCTGAACGGCGGCGGCGTCGAAACCCGCAAGCTGGCGGGACGCATCGCGCTCCTGCGGGGCCTTCTGGTGGAGGCACCGGTGCACGGCAGTTGCGGCATCGGCCACACGCGCTGGGCCACGCATGGGGCGCCGACGGAGCGCAACGCGCATCCGCACACCGACTGTGACGGCACGCTGGCCCTGGTTCACAACGGGATCATCGAGAACGCGGACGTCCTGCGCACGCGGCTCGAGCGGGCCGGTCACCGCTTCACGACGGAGACCGACACCGAAACGTTGGCGCACCTGATCGAAGACTCTACGGGCGAGACGCTCGAGGAGCGTGTCACGGCCGCTCTCGGCCATGTCGAGGGGACGTACGGGATCGCCGTGGTGTCGGAGACGGACCCCGGGAAGATCGTCGTCGCCCGGCGCGGCTCACCGGTGCTGCTCGGCGTGGGGGACGGGGAATTTCTCGTGGCCTCCGACGCGAGCGCCGTGCTCGCCCATACACGATCGGTGGTCTATCTCAACGACGGCGACGTCGCGGTGGTGACGCGGGCCGGTTATCGCGTGCTCGACAGTCATGCCCAGGAGCAGGACCGGGCGGTGGACGACATCGAATGGGATCTCGACGCCATCGCCCTCGGCGGCTACCCGCACTTCATGCTGAAGGAGATCTGCGAGCAGGCGGAGACGGTGCGCAGCACCCTGCGGGGGCGGCTGCTCGCCGATGAAGGGACGGCCCGGCTCAACGGCCTGAACTTGACGCCGGCGCAATGCAGCCGGATCCGGCGTATCGTGATCGTGGCCTGCGGCACGTCGTGGCACGCCGGATTGGTGGGCCGTCACGTCCTGGAAGAGCTCGTCGAGATCCCGGTGTCGGTCGAGTACGCGTCGGAGTACCGCTATCGGCGTGAGCTCCGGATTCCGGGAACGCTGACCATCGCGATTTCGCAGTCGGGCGAGACGGCCGACACCTTGGAGGCGCTGCGCGCCGCCAAGACGGTGGGCTCGACCGTGATCGGTCTGGTCAACGTGGTCGGGTCGACGATCGCGCGGGAGGCGGACGGAGGGATTTACCTCCACGCCGGCCCGGAGATCGGCGTCGCATCCACCAAGGCATTTACCGCCCAGGTCGTGGCCCTGCTGCTCCTGGGTCTGTGGCTGGGACGGCAGCGCGGCGTGTCCGTGGACGAGGGACGTGCCATGGTCACGGAGCTGCTGCGCCTGCCGGACCTCGTGGCGCGGACCCTCCAGGTGGAGTCCCAGATCCGCGCGCTCGCGCAGCGCTATGCCGAGGCTCGCAACGCGCTGTATCTGGGCCGGGGCGTCAACTTTCCCGTGGCGCTCGAAGGCGCCCTCAAGCTGAAGGAGATTTCCTACATCCACGCCGAGGGCTACCCCGCGGCCGAGATGAAGCACGGACCCATCGCCCTGATCGACGAGAACATGCCGGTCGTCTGCCTCGCGCCGAAGGATTCGGTCTACGCCAAGGTGGTGTCCAACATGCAGGAAGTGAAGGCACGGGGCGGGAGGATCATCGCGATCACGAGCGAGGGGAACGGCGATCTCGGGCGGCTCGTGGACCATCAGATCGCGGTGCCGGCGAGCTCACCGTTGTTGGCGCCGGTGCTGACGGTGATTCCATTGCAGCTACTGGCATACCATATCGCCGTGCTGCGCGGCTGCGACGTGGATCGGCCGCGCAACCTGGCGAAAAGCGTAACAGTCGAGTGATACCATGACAATCAAGACGCTCGGGCGCCTCGCGGCGCTCATGTTGCTGGCGGGTCCCGCCGTCGCCCAGACGGCGACGGGGGCCGCGACCAGCGACTTTCAGCTCAACGACCAGATCCTCCTCGAGGTGGAGGGGGACACGCAGTTCACGAAGGCGTTCACGGTCGGCTCGGGACCGGCCCTGATGCTGCCGGTGATCGGTCCCATCCCGCTCGCCGGTGTGCGGCGCGCCCAGGTCGAGACCTACCTCACGCAGCAGCTCAAACGCTACATGAAAGATCCGGTGGTCCACGCCAAGGTACTGGTGCGGCTGTCGGTGCTGGGTGAAGTGGAGCACCCCGGGTTCTACTCGGTCCAGGCGGATGGGCCCGTATCGGATGCCTTGATGGCGGCCGGGGGACCCACGAAGGACGCGAAATTCACCGGCACGCGCATCGACCGCCTCGGCCGGGAGGGGGTGGCCAGTGGCCAGTTGCAGGAGGCGATCGCGCGCGGCGCGACGGTGGACGGAATGGGATTGCGCTCCGGCGACCAGATCATCGTGCCGCGGCGCTCAGACCCCGAATCCAAGTGGCGCATCATCGGGATCCTCGCGGGAATTCCCGCCGCGATCTTGATCGCCACACACGTTCACTGAGGACCCGATGCGCGTCCTCTCCGTCGTCGGCGCCCGGCCGAACTTCATGAAGCTGGCGCCCGTCGATCGCGAGCTGGTGAAGCGGGGCGTCGAACACGTGATCGTGCATACCGGGCAGCACTACGACCACGGGATGTCGACCGCCTTTTTCGAGCAGCTGTGGATTCCCACACCCGACTTTCACCTGGGCGTCGGGTCCGGGTCGCACGCGCAGCAGACCGCCGCGGTGATGCAGCGCCTCGAATCGATCGTCGTCGAGCTCACGCCCGACCTGGTGCTGCTGTACGGCAGCACGAACTCGACGCTCGCGGCGGCGCTCGTAGCCGCGAAGCTGCAGGTACGCGTCGGGCACGTGGAGGCCGGGTTGCGCAGCGGCGACTGGACGAGCGCGGAGGAGATCAACGACGTCCTCACGGATCGACTGTCGGAGCTGCTGTTCCTGCCGTCGCGCGACGCCGCCGAGCACCTGGCTGCGGAGGGCGTCCCGGCCGAACGCATGCATTTCGTCGGCAACGTCATGATCGACACGCTCAGCTGGGCGCTGCCGCAGGCGCTCGCCCTCGACGCGGCCACGCGCTACGGCGTGCAGGGCGCCCCGTATGCCGTGGTGACGCTGCACCAACCGGGCAACGTCGACGACCGGGCGGTGCTGCGCGAGCTGCTCGACGCGATCGAGCGCCTGGGTCGCACGCTCGCCGTGGTATTTCCCGTTCACCCCCGCACCCGGCAGCGTATCCGCACGCACGGCCTGCGGCTGCCGGACGGTGGCCGCATGCGGTTGCTCGAGCCGCTCGGCTACCTCGAGATGCTCGGTCTGGTGGCGGGCGCGGCGCTCGTCGTGACCGATTCGGGCGGGCTTCAGGACGAGACGTCGTTCCTGGGCGTGCCGTGTCTCACCGTACGATCCAGCACCGAACGTCCCATCACCTGCACCCACGGCACGAACCGTCTGGTCCTCCCGAAGCGCGACGCCGTCCTCGCGGCCGCCGAGCGGGCGCTCGCGCGCCGCTCGCCGGCGCGACCGGTGATCGAGCGGTGGGACGGCCGTGCCGCCGAGCGCATCGCGCGCGTCGTGTGCGAAGGCGAGCGGTTCGAACTCGACGCCCCGCCGGCGGCAGCGTTGCCCCACGGCTCCCCGCGGCGCTCTTCGCGATTCGTGGCGGGCGTGCGACTGCCCCGTACAGTCGACGGTGCATGATGCTGCATTTCAACCACATCCGGACGCCGACGTCGCGCCTCCGACAGTGCAGATCGACGCCTGGAGCGCGGCATCGCTTTTGCGAAGACACATCAAGTAGCGTGGGTGCCGCGAAGCGGTGCGCCACGACGTCACATCAAAGACATGCACGCGGGGAAGCGGGCCAACTGAGTTGACCATTCGCGGATTGCGTCCACCGGAGCGCTGCAGGCGATCGGTGGGCCCCGGTGGTGGCTCGCTCCCCTGCGCCTTTTTTTTGTGCATAATGCCGCCCACGCGCGCCTCGAAGTGTTGCACCGATGCTTTCCACGCATTCGCGAGTACTGTTGTAACGCTTTTCAGCGTCATCAGTTACGGTCGTCAAGCCGATCCAACAAGTTGGCACTAGCCTTGCTGTTGCGCCGGGGCAACATTCGACCGGGCGAGGAGCGCCAGCCATGGCCACCAAAGGGAAAGACGCACAGTCGCCGCTGACTGACCCCCAAGCACAGACGGAATCCACCGCGGCGCTGTTGCGCGAGCTGGTGGCGCACCTCCGGCAGAACCGCACCCAGCTGCGCGAGGAATGGGCGCGGCGTATCACCCGCGCCCAGCTGCTCACGGCGATGACCGAGGAGGAAATCTTCGCCGAAGCGACCTCCGTGTACGACAACTACGTCGAAGCGTTGGAGACGGGAACGTTCGAGGCCCTGCAGGCCTACGCGCGAAACCTGTCCGAGCGCATCATCCCGCGAGGGGTCGAGACGCACGAAGTGGTCGGCATCGTCCTGCTGCTGCGCGACGTGCTGGCCCGCTCGCTGTTCGGCAAGTACCACGAAGATTTTGACAAGCTCAACCGCATTCTCGACGCCTACGAGCCGGCGGCCAACCGCATCGCGAACACGGTGGCGGTGGGGTTCGTGCAGGAGCGCGAGCGCATCATCCGGCAGCAACAGGAGGCGATCCGGGAGCTGTCGACGCCCGTGCTGCAGGTGCGCGAGCGGCTGCTCATCCTGCCCATCATCGGCGTGATCGATCCACAGCGCGCGCGCCAGCTCACCGAGCAGCTGTTGCGGGCGATCCGGACCAACCGCGCCAAGGTGGTCGTCATCGACATCACGGGCGTCGCGGCGATGGACTCGAACGTGGCGAACCACCTCGTGCAGACGGTCGAAGCGTCGCGCCTGCTGGGTGCCACGGTGATCGTGACGGGTCTCTCGCCCGAAATCGCGCAGACGCTGGTGACGATCGGCGTCGACTTGAGCGAGATGGCGACGGTGGGCGATCTCCAGGGAGGCATCGAGGAAGCAGAGCGGCTGCTGGGGTACAAGGTCCTGCCCCTGGAAGAGGTGACCCCGAAGGCGTGAGGCGGCACCCTACTCCGTCGACGGAGGGCGCGTGGAAGTTCCCATTCTGAAGCAGGGTCATTACCTGATCGCGTCCATCCAATCGGCGCTCACCGACGCCGATCTGTCGCACCTGCGCGAAGCGTTGATCGAGCGCGTGGGGCGGTTTCGAGCGCGCGGGGTCATCGTGGACGTGACGGCGCTCGATGTGATGGATTCGTTCGCCGTCCGCACGCTACGGGACATCGCGCACATGGCCCGATTGCGCGGTGCGGAGACGGTGATCGTGGGGATCCAGCCCGAGGTCGCATTCGCGATGGTGCAGCTCGGGCTGACGCTCAAGGGGGTGTCGACCGCCCTCGACCTGGAAGAAGGCCTGGCGTTCCTCAACATGCAGACCCAGGTCCGTATCGAGCGCGGCGGACCGGGACGTATCGACCGTGGCTGACGCGTTGCTGATCCCCATCACCGCCGACGTCGACGTCGTGACGGCGCGTCAGCGGGGGCGCGACCTGGCCGCCGAGGCGGGATTCTCGAGCGGCGACCAGACGGTCATCGCGGCCGCCATCTCCGAGATCGCGCGCAACATCCTGATGTACGCCAAGCGCGGCGAAATCGCCCTCAGCCTCGTGGCGAACGGCGACCGTCAAGGCGTCGTGGTGGTGGCGCGCGACCAGGGGCCCGGGATCCGCGACGTGCCGCGCGCCCTGCAGGACGGCTACTCCACGTCCGGGGGGCTCGGTCTCGGGCTGCCCGGGGCCCGGCGTCTCATGGACGACTTCGAAGTGGTTTCCGATGCGGGGAAGGGAACCACGGTGACGATGAAAAAATGGCGGCGCATGAATGCCTGAGACATCCGTGGACGCCTCGCCTCCGATCGACTGGGGCGTGGCGGCGTCTACGCTCCCGGGCCAGACGCAGTCTGGGGACCTGCACCTGGTCAAGCACGTGTCCACGGGCGTGCTCCTCGCGGTGGTGGATGGGCTGGGCCACGGCGCGGAAGCAGCCACCGCGGCGCGCAGGGCCGTGGCCACGCTCGACGAGCACGCGTCCGAATCGGTGTTGGCGTTACTGCAGCGCTGCCACTGGGCGCTCAAGGGCACGCGCGGCGTGGTCATGAGTCTCGCGTTCGCCGACCGGCAGCACCACGCGCTCACGTGGGCCGGAGTCGGCAACGTGGAGTGCATGTTGTTCCACGCCGCGCGGCCGCTGTCGTCCCGTCCGGCGCGCGACAGCCTGGTCACGCGCGGTGGCATCGTCGGCTCGGAGATGCCGCAGGTCCGTGCCCAGGTGCTGCCCCTCGCCGCCGGCGACCTGCTCATCTTCGCCACCGACGGGATCCGGGACGCGTTCAGTGACGGGCTGCAGTTCGAGGCACCCCCGCAACAACTCGCCGAACACATCTTGAACCAGCACGGCAAGGGCACGGATGATGCGCTCGTGCTGGTCGCTCGCTATCGGGGCGGCACCCGGACGAGCGGATGACCCCTCCGATCGGAATGGAGCCTTCGCCTCCGCCCGCCGTGCCGCGGAAGGGGGACGCAGCGCGCTTGCGGATTCTCGTCGTGGCCGGTGAGGGCGCGGGAGGCGGGGCCCTGCTGCAGAGTCTTCGCCAGTGGGCGGACGACGGCCGGCTCGAGGTGGACGCGGCGCCGGATCTGCCGCGGGCCGTGCGTCTGCTCGCGGGTCAGCGCTGGGACGTCGTGCTGGCGGCGCTGGGCGAGCGGCCGGACGAGGAGCTGGCGTGGTGGGCCGACGCGCTGCGGGCCGCCACGGGCGGGCCGCGTCTCATCGCGGCGGCGCAGACGCCGTCGATGGGACTGGCGCTGCGCGCCGAGAAGCTGGGCGTGCTCGACGTGCTGGCGCTGCCGTTGCGCCGCGACGACCTGAACCGCGCACTGGAGCGATTGCGCTCCGCGGCGAGCGAAGCGTCCATCCCGCTCCCGGAAGTCGAGCATCACGCCGTCGGCCAGTATGCGCTGGTGGGGCAGAGTCCCGCGATGCTCGAGGTGTACAAACTGCTGGCGCGCGTCGCCGCCAGCACCGCCACCGTGCTGATTCAGGGTGAATCGGGCACGGGGAAAGAGGTGGTCGCCCGCGCCGTGCATCTGCACGGCCCGAAGGCCTCCGGTGGGTTCGTGGCGGTGAACTGCGCCGCCATCCCCGAAAACCTGCTCGAGAGCGAGCTGTTCGGTCACGAGAAGGGCGCATTTACGGGCGCCGTCACGCGCAAGGTCGGGCGCTTCGAGCACGCCGCGGGCGGGACCCTGTTCCTCGACGAAATCGCCGACATGAGCCTCGCCCTGCAGGCAAAGATCCTGCGGGCGGTCCAGGAGCGGGAGATCGAGCGCGTGGGCGGCACCGACACGATCCCGGTCGACGTGCGTCTCATCGCCGCCACGAACCGCGATCTCAAGGAGGCGATCAAGCAGGGCCGGTTCCGGGAGGATCTGTATTACCGCCTGGCGGTGGTCACGATCCGGCTGCCGAAGCTGGCCGAGCGGGGCGACGATCTGCTGCTGCTCACCGCGTACTTCATCCGTCAGTTCGCCGAGCGGTACGGCAAGCGGATCACGGCGATCTCGGACCGGGCACTCGAGCTGCTGCGCGGCCACGGGTGGGTCGGGAACGTGCGCGAGCTGCGCAACGTGATCGAGCGGGGCGTGATCGTCGCGAGCGACGACACGCTGCGCGCCGAGCACTTACCGGATGAGATTCGGGGCGAAGAGACCGCGCTGGCCGACCGGCCGCAGGGCGGCCTGCTCACGCTCGCGGAAGTCGAGGCCCGCTACATCGCACGCGTGCTCGCGCACACCAACGGACAGATCGGCGCGGCGGCGGAGATCCTGGGCATCCATCGCAACACGCTCACCAGGAAGATGAAGGAGTACGGCCTGTGAGCTCGCCGCTTCCTCCGGTGCGCGTCGAAAAGGCGCTGGAGCTCATGCCCGAGCTCGAGGCGCTCGCCCCGCTGCGCGGGTTGTTGATCTCCATCGCGCGTCCGGACGAGCGCGCGTTGTGGTCGAGCTCCGGTCCGTATCTCACCCTAGGCAAGCGCGGTGTGGACCCCGACGAGCTGCGGCGCCGGCTGCCTCAGGCGCTGCATCGCATCGCCGAGCATGTGCACGTGCTCTGCAAAACGTACGTCGAGGCGCTCGAAGCGCGGCAACGCGGCGACGCCGCGGGCGTCGTCGGCGCGCTGGTCCGGGGCGGCAGACTCGAGGAGGAAGTGGGCCGGCTGCCCCAGGCGCGGGCGTGGTATGAGCTGGCGCTGAGCCTGGCGGAAGCGTTGCAGGACCGCCGTCCCGAAGTGGAGTCGCTGCGCGCCCTCGGGTATCTGTGTCTCCGGCTGGGTCAGCATATCGAAGGCGCCCGTCAGTTTCAGCGCGCGTTCGCGCTGGCCGAAGCGGAGTTCCATCAGGCGGGCACGATCGCCGCGTGCGAGGGGTTGGGGGACGTGGCTCTGGCCCAGGGCGAATGGGCGGGCGCCCAGGCATGGTACGGGCGCGGGTTGCGCCTCGCCGAGGCGTCGGGTGACGAGGGGCAGATGGGGCGGCTGGAGCGCCGGCTCGGCGTGCTGGCCCGGAAGCAGGGCGATCTCGCGACCGCCGGTGACTATCTGCGTCGCGCGCGCGAGCGATTCGAAGCGGCGGGGCGGGCCGACGAGATGGCGCGCGTGCTGGATGCCCAGGGACGGCTCGACGCCCAGCTGGGGAGGCACACCGCCGCCGCCGCCGCGTACCGGGAGGCGCTCGCCTGGGCGCAGCGAGCCCCGCGGGCGCCCGGGCTGGAGCTGTCGATCCGGCTCAACCTGGCGGAGCTCGATCTCGAAATGGGGCGCTGGCTCGACGCCGAGGGAGAGCTGCGGCGGGCGGAACAGGTGGCGATCGCGGCGAATCTGGCCGGCCGGCTGGCCCAGATCTATACCCTGATGGGGAAGCTGCGCGGGGCCCAGCAGGACGAGACCGGATTCGTGTTCTTCGAGCAGGCGATCGAGCTCGCCCGCGCCGTGGAGCGCTCACCCGCTGCGGAAGCGCAGGTATACCACGCCTACGGCCTGTTCCGCAGCAGGCTCGGCCAACAGGAGGAAGCGCGCGCCTACCTCGAGCGCGCCCGCGAGCTGTTCGACTCCCTGGGCGAAGCGGTCGAGCGGGAGCGCGTCGACGCCGAGCTGCGGGCCATGTCTGCCTGAGCGGGGCCGACTAGCGGTTGGTGAGGGGGTTCCGCTGCCTGGTGGTGTCGCGCCTGACAGGAGCCTTGTGCTTCTGCGAGGTCTCCCGGGTCGCAGTCCTGGGCGGCGTCGCCGCCTTCGCTCTCGTCGTCTGGTGGCTGCCGCCGCCGCCACAGGCGGTCAACCCGATCAACCCTACGGCTGCCAGGATGGTCCTCGTCATGCGGGCCTCCACGAGCGGGGTTGTGCCAATATAAGGCCGGCTACCCGCTGCGTGGGTCATTTGGCCTCCCGCGCCAGCGGTCGCGTGAGGCAGGTGGGCCCGCCGCCCCCCTTGAGGCAGATCTCCCGCCCCGGGAACTCGTGCACCGTCACGCCGGCCTGCTCCAGCCGGGCCCGGGTCACCGGATTCCCCCCCACCATCAGGACCTCCCGCCCGGCGATCGCTAGCACGTTGCACCCCAGCGTCTCGAACTCTGGCGTCGGGACCTCCACCAGCCCGATGCCTCGCGCGAGCAGGGCCTCGCGGAACGGGACGGGGAGGAGGGGCGCGTAGACGAGGAAGAGATCGCGGTCGATGGGACTCACGATCGACATCAGGTGAAACACGTCCTCCGGCCCGTGCCAGTGCGGCAGGGCCACCACGATCACTTCATCGACGGACCCCGCCAGGAGATCGCGCAACTGGCGAATCCCCGCTTCGTTGGTCCGATACCCCCGGCCCACCGCCACTGTCCGCCCGTCGATCCAGCAGACGTCTCCCCCCTCGAGGCGCCCATCGCCGGTGATCCGGCCGCGAATCGACACGCCGGCGCGGCGCAGCGCCGCTTCCTGAGCGGCCGGCTCGGTACGACGTTGCGGCTTTCCCATGTTGCAGAGGATCACGCCGGCGTCGCACACGATGGACGCATCCCGGGCGTACAGCGAATCGAGGCCGACCGTCTCGTCTCGGGGGAGGTACAGTACCTCGACGCCCGCGGTCCCGAGCAGGCCGAGAAACCGCTGGTACTCCGCCGTCGCGGCGCCGAGGTCGGGTCGCGCGGTGTAGCGCAGGTCGCGCCACTGGCGATCGATCTCGGCCTCGCTTCCGAACGCGTCGGCCGCGCGCTTCACCGCCACCGAGAGAAGCCTTCCGGTTTCCGACTGTCCTCCCACCCGCATCGTGGCTGGCCGTCCCGCAAGGGTGGCAGCAAGTTTAGCCCGGTTCGTTCCCCCTGTCATACCGCGAGGAGATGCCCCATGCGCGATCGTCCGATGGACCGCCGCACGTTTCTCGAATACGCCACGGTGGGTGGAGCTGCAGTCGCCGCGACGCCGGGGGGTCCGACGATCCCCGCGCTGGCGCGCGGGGTCAGTTTCGCCCCGACGTTGGAGCTCGAGGAAGCCACCATCGCGGAGCTGCAGGCGGGGATGGCGTCGGGGAAGTACACGTCCCGCTCGATCACCGCGGCGTACCTGCAGCGCATCGAGGCATTAGACAAGAAGGGACCGGGTCTGCGCTCGGTGCTCGAGAGCAACCCCGACGCGCTCGCGCAGGCGGCGGCGCTCGACGCGGAGCGCAAGGCCAAGGGACCGCGCGGGCCGTTGCACGGCATCCCCATCCTGGTGAAGGACAACGTGGCGACGCGGGACCGCATGCAGAGCACGGCGGGCTCGCTCGCGCTCGTAGGCGTGTCCCCGCCGCGCGACGCGTTTCTGGTCGAGCGGCTGCGCGCGG
>QHUT01000001.1 GCA_003222055.1 Gemmatimonadota bacterium | reverse complement strand
CTCCGGTATCTCATTCCCTTCCGGCCGCCGGCGGAGATCGGCGCCTACCTGCGCGAGCTTCGGACTGCGCGCCGCCCGCTCGCCGTGTTCGTGGACGACGGGGAGAAGTTCGGCGGCTGGCCGGGCACCAAGGATTGGGTGTACACGCGCGGCTGGCTGGCGCAGTTCCTAGACACCGTCGGGGCGCTCGTCACCGCGGGGGAAGTCCGCCTCACGACACCCGGCGCGGCGCTCGACACAGTGCGGAGCGGGGGCCTCGCCTATCTCCCAACGGCCTCCTACCGGGAGATGGAGGCGTGGGCGCTGCCGCCCGCGGCCGCGCGCCGCCTGGCCGTGCTCGAGCACGAGCTGGGCGAGGCCCGGCTCGCGGGACCGGAGGGGGCGCTCGTGCGCGGCGCGCACTGGCGCAACTTCCTCGTGAAATACGCCGAGGCGAATCGCATGCACAAGAAAATGCTCGCGCTGTCGGCGCTGTGCCGCGCGCGCGGCGATCCGCCGGCCGCGCGCCGCGCCATCGGCCGGGCGCAGTGCAACGATGCCTACTGGCACGGGGTGTTCGGGGGATTGTACTTGCCGCACCTGCGGGCCGCGATCTGGCGACAGCTGGCGCTCGCCGAGGGCGAGCTGCGCCGCGGCGAGGGGCTCGTCCTCGAGCGACTCGATCTCGACGGCGACGGCGCGGAGGAGCTGTGGATTCATTCGGGCGTGTTTTCGGCGCTCGTGAGCCCTACGCGTGGCGGCGTGATCGAGGAGTACACCGTGTTCGCCCAGGGCATCAACTATGCGGACGTGCTCACCCGGCGGCGCGAATCGTACCACGAGCCGGCGCCCGGGCACACTGCCGGGGACGCGAGCCCGGCCGTGGACGGCACGCCGAGCATCCACGAGCTCGAGCAGATGGTGCGGCTGCAACGGGTGCCGCCGGTCGATGGTACGGACCGCGCGCTGTTCGTGGATCGCGTGCTCGCGAGTGACGTGACGCTCGAGGGCTATGTGGGTGGCGCGTTCGCGTCGCTCGCCTGCTGGTCGTGCAGCGTGTTCGACGCGACCGTGGAGCAGTCGCCGCAGGCCGTTGAAGTCGTCCTCCAGCCGACGCCGGGCGCTTCGCCGGCCGGCCTCGTGGAGAAGCGAATTAGGCTCGACCAGTCCGGAGGGCTGAGCGCGCGCTACCGCTGGGATCCAACGGTGTTCCCGCCGGACGCGTGGTTCTGTCCCGAGCTGTCGTTGTCGCGGGAGGTGGAGCTCGATGTCGCGCCGGCAAGCGACGTGTGGAAGTTCCCCGTCGCGACCATGTCTCGCTCCGAGCGTGGCTTCGAGGAAACGGTGCAGGGTTACTCGTACACGCCGCGTTGGCCTGTAGGCTCCGGCGAGGGGCGCCTGACCGTGCGAGTGCGCCCGCAAGCGTAGGATTCCTACGGGATTGATGCGACGCTGCAATTTTCCGGTACGGTTGGGGTGAATTGGGTGATGTCCCCAGGGCTCGCCCGAGTATCCTTGGGCCGTGTCAGCCTACGAAGACCTAGATGCCTTCAAGGCGTGCCACCAGCTCACGCTGGCGGTACATCGCCTGGTCGAGACGCTGGAAGAGCGCGACGCGGCGCTCGCCGCGCAACTCTGGACCGCGGCTTTGTGCGCCTCCAGCCGCATCGCGCGTGGCTCGGGTTTCCGCAATCGCCGCATGTTCGCGGCGTGCGTGGATCGGACCCTCGCCGCCCTCGCCGAGATCTCGTTCTACCTCGACGTGGGATGCGCGATGGACCTCATCTCCAAGGACGACCGACAGGAGCTGGAGAGTCTCGGCGGCCGGGCGTTGTTCTATTCCATGAAGCTGGTCACGTCGCTCGCGGGCGGGAGTCCCAGCGAAACGGGGCCCACGCCCTAGAAGCCGGTGAAGCGTCGTCTACTGAACGCGCCGCCACAGGGGCGCACGCATGACGTTCCGATGCAACACGTGCCAGGGCCGGCTGGTCATTCAGCTGCGGGACAGCTCACCGGTGAAGTACAGGTAGATACGCCTCCCAGGGCCCCACCGCTTCCCGGTACTGCTTCGCCATCACGCGGCAGATCTGCGCCACGTGTCCCAGATCGTGCACGACCCAGGTTGCCAGCAGCTGCCGGAGGGTTACCGGCCCAAGGTCGGGATGCTCACCCGTCAGCTCGAGCTGCTCCGGGCCGAGCTGCATGCCCCGGAGCTCGACGAGATTGTTCTTGCGCAGCACCTCGAAGCGAGCCAGCAGTTGTGCGGTGGTGCGACCCTGATTCAACTGGAGGTGTCGCGCTCGGTCGAACGGCTCGAAACGCCGACTGTTCCCCTGCGCCAGGATGATCCGGGCACGCACGATCCAATCGGTTTCTTCGGCGTCGATGAGGTGACCTACTACGTCGAATGGGCTCCAGGTATCGGGCCCCTCATTGGCCGAGGTCCACTCCGCAGGCAGCCCCGCAAGCAAGGAGTGAAGCACGCGCGGCGTGCGCGCCAGGACCAGGATGGTCTTCTCGAGATCGAAGTCCACTAGTGCCACACGCTCACGATGATCGGTATCACCAACATCTTCACCAGCCAGTCCCCGGCATGGATCGCAGCCACCTTCCACGGGATGTTCTCCCAGAGGACCGACCCCGTGAGCAGGATCACCGGGAACCCGATCCACAAGGAAAGGCCGAAGTGCACCGCGCCCATCCAACCGCTAATGCCGAGGAGCGCCACGAAGCGCGCGATCACGCAGGCGAGGACGAGGCACCGCACCACCTCGATGACCAGCTTCCCGGCGGGCATCTTTGCACCAGCCATCGCCGCGACCGGGTCCATGCCGCGCAGCCGCATCCACGGCTTGTAGAACAGCAGGGGACTGTACCAGAGCCAGCCCAGCACGAACGCCGCGACCGCCGCCGCGAGGACCGCAAGGTAGTTCACGTGCACCATGGCTGAGCTCTCCCTTCAACGTGGTCAGCGGGGCTCGAGACCCGGAGCTTTGGCATTAGCGCGGCATCAGCTCGGTGGTCGTCGCACGGGACTTCGCTCGTCCCAGGTCTCGGGCGTACTTGATGGATCCCGGAGTCTGGTACTTCTCCAGGTAGGCTCGATCTACAGCGCCCTTCAGGCGCACACCTCTGGTGACCACGGCGCGGACGGGGATCTCTCGCCCAGCCACCTGAATCGCACCGCGCGGCTCCTGGAGGAATGTGCGATACCAACCACCTGCCTTGACGCTCCAGGACCGGACGAACACGCGACGGTCTACCACCACGGCCCAGATACCGATGAAGCGGTGCGCTCCGGTGCCGGCCCGGATACGCAGGATCTTGCCGTTGCGGATGGCAGCCAGCGTCTCGCTCGCGAAACGACGCCGAGCGCGCGTAGCGGCGGGTCTCTCACGCGGCGGCACCGCGCTTCCCCTTTGGGCGCTTCGTGGTCCCACGTTCGTGGAGCAACATCCAGGAGGTGCCGAACCTGTCCCGCAGCATCGCAAAGCGAGATGCGAAAAAGGTCTCTGCCATCTTCATGAAGATCTGGCCGCCGTCGGAGAGCAGCGCATAGAGCCGTTCCGCCTCCTGGTTGCTGTCGACGGTGAGCGTCAGGTAGGCGCTGCGCATGGGCTCGGCTCCCGGAATGTCCGCACCCATCAGCACGGTCTTTCCGATCTCGATGCGGGCATGAAGGATGGCATCCTTCCGATTGGCCGGCACGCTGGCCGGATTCGGCTGCTGGCCGTGCGTCATCATCATCGTAATCTTGCCGCCGAGGTGTCGCTCGTAGAAGCGGAACGCCTGCTCGCAGTTCCCGTTGTAGTTGAGATAGATGTCGAGTTTCATCGGATTGCGTTCGTGGGGAGCGTCGCCGGATCCCAATGTTCGTCCGCCTTGCCGTGCTTGAAACGCCACATGTCGAACCACGTCGTGGTGTAGCTCTTTGAGGAATCGTGGGCGTCCTTCAGCTCGTGCACGTACGCAACCACCACGAGATCGCCCTCCGCCACCACCGACACGACCTTCGTCTTCATCTTCTCCGGTATTGGTACGGGCTTCACCTTCCGGACCTCGGTGAAGTACTTCACCACGCCAGCGCGTCCGGACGCGGCGTTGGGATTGTGCTGGACGTAGCGCTCCGTCAAGTATTTGTCTGCCAGCTCCCAGTGCCCCGCCTCGAGCAGGTCTCGTACGATGTGATAGGCGGCCTGCTTGTTCGTATCGAGCGTCGGGTCGCTGCTGTGGAACAGGGCCTCCGGGTCGGTCGCGCCGGCAACGGGTTCTTGTGCGTGCAGCGCGAGGCTGGGGCTCAGGACCGGGGCCACTGCCATCAGCAGAATCAAGGTGCGCATGAGACCTCGCGTGACGCGTGACGGGGGGCGTCTGGGGTCGATCGTGCTCATCGATCACGCCGTGACGCGCGGCCACGGCGCTTCCCGCCCGGCGCCGTTTTGGGCCGCCGGCGCGCTGGCGGCAGT
>QHUT01000110.1 GCA_003222055.1 Gemmatimonadota bacterium | reverse complement strand
AGCGCGACCACGAGGGGCAGCGAGAGGAGCGTGCGACGAGGCGACAGGGGAACCATGGCCATCCTCCGGTGGCCCCCTATATCCCCCCAGGAGGGTCCGGAGCGCAATAGCCGTGACCCCCTGCGGAGCTTGAACCGGCTCGCCACCCAAGGGGTTGTCACTCTAGATTCTGTTTCCCCGTGCGAGTGTCGAGACTCGGTCGAGCAGATCGATATGCATCGTCGCATCTGGCAAGTGACGTTCGGTGGAATCTCCGTCGCCGCGATCGTGACCGCGTGTGGCGACGGCCCGACGGAATCGCGCCCGGGTGACCGCGGTATCCACGTCGCCAGAGCGACGCTCGTCGATACCGTGCTCGTCACACACTCCCTCATCGTGCGCGTACAGGATAGCGCCGGCCGTCCCGCGGCGGGGGTGGTGGTCCGATTCGAGGCGCAGCCGGTCGCGAACCCGGACTACTCGGGGTTCTTCGACTACCCGGTGTTGGTCGCCGCGGTCGACTCCCAGCGGTTCACGATTCTCGCGACGGCCACGACCGACGGGCGGGGCGGCGCGTCGGTGCAGACGCGGTTCGGAATACGGGCGGGCCCCGCGGACCTGCTACTCAGGGTGCCCGAGCTGGGATTCGTCGACTCCGTTCGGTTCACGATCACCCCCGGTGCCGCGGCGGGCGTCACCGTCGCGCCGAGGGATACCGCCATCTACGCGACTCACGGGTACACGCTCCGCGCGCATGCCCGCGATCAGTACGGCAACGCACGGGACGACCCCGTCGCATTTACGCTCGTGTACGGGCCGGTCTCCGCGGATCGGACCACCGGTGCGGTGGTCGCGTCCGCGATCGGTCGTGGGGCCATCGTCGCCCGGTCAGTGGCACGGAGCGACACCGCATACGTGAGTGTGGTCCCACCGGGCTGGGTGGCGAGTCAGGAGTTCGACCCCGGCAACGGCGGCCCGATCGGGCTGTTCCTGATGCAGCTCGATGGCTCCGGCCGGCAGCGGCTCGCGCCCGGCCTCGACAACAGCTTCATTCCGCAAGGGTTCGGATGGTCGCCCGACGGGCAGGAGCTCGCGCTCGTCCGCGGCACGTTCGTGAACCTGCTGACACCGGGCGGAGTCGAGCATGCGCTCGTCGAGATGAGCAACGCCGTCAGCATCGCCACCCGCTTCTCGCGCGATGGGCACTGGCTTTATTTCGCGCTCGCGTATGGCTCGTCCACGCAGCCGCAGGGACTCTATCGGGTGGCCGTCGATGGCACCGGCCTCGAGCACCTCGGCCAGGCCGGGACGGACTATTTCCCGGCGCCATCACACGATGGACAGAGCGTCGCCTACGTAAGCTATCGGTCGCCGTGCGGAGTCGATACTTGCATTCGCGTGCTGGACCTGTCGACCAACCAGGACCGCGCCTACGGCGCGCAGGATTTCCTCACCCGTGGCAGTCACGTCGCGTGGTCACCCACGGCCGACCTCATCGCCTACGTCTCGGGCCCGCACCTCATGCTCGTCCGATCGGACGGCACGCAGCCACGGGCGCTCGCCGACAACCTGTCCTACGTCAAATGGATGGACTGGAGTCCGGACGGGCGCTGGCTCCTGGTTGCCGAAACCGGAGTCACGCTGTTCGACATCCAGACGGGCCTCAGGCTGCCGCTGGCGCAATTTCTCAGCTACGGCGCAACGGCGTGGCGACCCTGACGCGTTGCCCGATTCGCCGCGTCACGTGGTGCCTCGCCGTGGTGACCGCCACGTCCTGCGCGAACGAGACGGGACCCGCCGATGTCGGGCCACCCGGGCTGCGTCTCGTCGCCGGCGCCGGCGTCGAGGACACGATCACCGCCGTGCTGCCACAGGCCCTTGTCGTCGAGGTGCGGGACGCGTCGGGTCGGGCGCTGCCGCATGTCGAGATGCGCGTCGCGGCCGCCAGCCCGGGCGGCATCCCCAACGTCGCGGTCGCGTCAGTGACGTCGCTGTTCTTCCAGTGGTTGCTCGTCGACACGACGGACGCGCGGGGACGCGTCGTGCTGCTGGTGCGACTGGGCGGAAAGCCCGGGCCCGCCACGCTTGCGATCGCGGCTCCCGCCCTGGGGCTGCAGGCGACCGCGACCTACACGGTGCGTGAGGGCGCACCCGCCAAAGTGGAGGCTCAGCCCGCCGACACCGCACTATATGTGGGAAGCACGTACGCGCTGCGCGGCGTCGTGGAGGACCGACTCGGCAACCCGCGGGCGGAGGCCGTCGATTACGCGATCCCCGCCGGCGGGCAGGTCGTGTCGGAAAACGGTGCCAACGTGCGCGGCGAGCGGATCGGTCGCGGCTACGTGGTCGCACGCTTTGGAGCGATCGTAGACACGGTACGGGTGAGCGTCGTGCCGCAGGGTCTCATCGCCGCCTACGAGCCGCCGATCTATTACAACAGTGACGGGCTCGACGTGAGACAGGCCCCGCGCATCGTGCTGCTCCAGCTCGACGGCTCCGGATTCCGCGTGCTCTACGAGCAGAGCCCGCCCGAAATCCCGTTCGGCTACGGCGACGGCCTGCTGCCGCGCTGGTCCCCGGCCGGCGACCAGATCGCCTTCGTGTCGTGGGGAGAGCTCTGGACGGTGGACCCGCTCGGGGTCACCCGGCGTCTCCACGCCGGCTCGCCGAGCGTGAGCCGCGATTACGCGCCGGAGTATTCGCCTGATGGTCAATGGATCTACGTGACGCAGACGACCGACAGTACCGGGATCTGGCGGGTCCGCACCGACGGCTCGAGCATCGAGAAGACGGCGGCCCAATGGCCGGGGGCCGCGTCGCCCTCACCGGCGCCCACGGGCGATCGGGTCGCATACCAGAAGCAGGGCGCGCTCGCCATCCTCGATCTGCCCAGCGACACGACCGCCATCCTCCCCGTCCCCGGGCAGTACCCGCGGTGGTCACCGACGGGAGAGTGGATCGCCTACCTCGATGACGCCAACCGGGTGCGCGTGGTGCGCCCCGACGGGACCGATCGCCGGCTCGTGGGCACCGGAGTAGCGGCACACACCGCGTATTCGTGGTCGCCCGATGGGCAGTGGCTGATCTTCAGCGGAAGCCAGGCCACGCCCAGCGACCAGTTTGCCGTGGGCCTGTCGCTCGTGAACGTCGCCTCAGGCGAGGTGTTGCCACTGCACTTCAGCCACCGGTTAGTGCAACCCTCGTGGCACAGATAGGCTACCGAGCCCGACATGACTGCTCCGCTCGCCGCCTTCATCGAAGCCGCCTGCGTCCCGCTCGACTCCGGGCATGTGACGGGGGTCCTCGAGCGCGCCGAGGCCATTCTCGCCGCGCACCCTGAGGTCGCGAGCGCCACCATTCATGCGGCGGCGATCCTCGGCGACGACGCGGCAGTGCGCCGGTTCCTCGAGCTCGACCCCGCGAACGCCACGGCCAAGGGAGGACCGCGCGGCTGGGATGCGCTCACCCACCTCTGCTTCTCCCGCTACCTGCGGCTCGATCGCGCCCGCTCGGCCGGGTTCGTAAGGGCGGCGACGACACTGCTCGACGCCGGTGCGAGCGCGAATACCGGGTGGTACGAGATGAATCATCGGCCGGGTCCCGAGTGGGAGAGCGCGCTGTACGGCGCCGCCGGCGTCGCGCACCACGCAGAGCTGACCCGCCTCCTGCTCCAGCGCGGCGCCGACCCCAACGACGGGGAGACGCCCTACCACGCGCCCGAGACCCACGACAACGGCGCCGTGCAGGCGCTCTTGGACAGCGGGAAGCTCAGCGACGACAGCCTCGCCACGATGTTGCTGCGCAAGGCCGACTGGCACGATTACGACGGCAGCAAACTCCTGCTCGAGCACGGCGCCGATCCCAACCGCATGACCCGCTGGCACTACACGGCCCTGCACCAGGCTGTACGGCGCGATAATGCGCTCAAAAACATCCAGCTATTGCTCGATCATGGGGCCGACGCGACTCTGGCCAATCGCGCAGACGGCAGGTCCGCCGTCGCGCTCGCCGCGCGTCGCGGGCGGGGGGATGTGCTCGCCCTGCTCGAGCGACGCGGCGTGGCCGCGGAGCCCGCGGGCGTCGATCGCCTGATCGCCGCCTGCGCCCGGAACGACGTGGCCGGTGTGCGGTCTATCGTCCGGGGCGAGCCCTCGCTCGCGCGCCAGCTGCTGGCGGAGGGAGGCCGGCTGCTCGCGCAGTTCGCGGGAAACGGGAACGCCGACGGCGTCCGCCACCTGCTCGACCTCGGCGTGGACGTCGGGGCGCTATACGAGGAAGGGGACGGCTATTGGGACGTCGCACCGGGCAGCACGGCACTGCACGTCGCGGCCTGGCGCGCGCAGCACGCGACCGTGAAACTGCTGCTCGAGCGTGGAGCCACGGTCAACGGGCCGGACGGCCGGGGACGTAGCCCGCTCGCGCTTGCCGTGCGCGCCTGCGTGGACTCCTACTGGACCGAGCGGCGCTCGCCCGAGTCGGTCGAGGCGCTGCTCGAGGCCGGCGCGTCGTTGGGCGGCGTGACGGTTCCATCGGGGTACGCGGCCGTCGACGCCCTACTGCTCCGTCACCCAGCCTTGTGAGGTCGCATCGGGCCCGCAGGCGGCAACTCCGCTCCCCCACCGCGCGTCTCCAGAAATCCCCGATACCCGCAGGCGCAGGACTCGATGGTGCGACCCTGACGGTCGGTGCCGAACTGGAGCAGCTCGTGGCATCCCGGGCAGCGTGGCGCGCCGCCGTCCGTCACCAGCCCGGCGCGCCCCAGCTCCCGCCGCGAGCGGTTCACTTGTGGCGAAACGTGATGCGTCCGCGGGTGAGGTCGTAGGGCGACACGGCGAGCGTGACGCGGTCGCCCGCCAGCACGCGGATGCGGAACCGCCGCATCTTGCCGGCGATGGTGGCGAGCACGTAGTGACCGTTCGTCAACAGCACCCGAAACGTCGTGTTGGGCAGCACGTTCTCGACGATGCCGTCGATCTCGATGGCTTCTTCTTTGGGCATCTCTTTACCTCAAATCACACCGGAGCGCGAGGCGGGTGGTCGGGAGACCGCTCCTCCGCTTCGAGCTCGTTGAGCGCCGTGCCGACCGCGTCCGCCTGGAGCCGCTCGGCGCTGCGGTAGACGTCCTGGACGCTCGTGCCCCGCACCACGCGGTATTCCCGCGCGCCCGCTCCTCCGCGGGCCACGTACTGCCGCACGTCCCAGGGCCCCTTTCCGCCGCACCGCGGGTAGGAGTCGGCCATCTGGGACAGCTCGTCGTCCGTGAGCACCGCGCCCCGCAGCCCCAGGAGGGTGCGCAGCCGACCCTGAAAGTCCTCCGGCGCGACCGCCACGTCGTTCCTCACTAGGGATATGTACAGGGTTTGAACCTTCGAAGATAGCCCTGCCGCTGTGGCAGGACGGATGTTGCCCGTGTCCGGGCCGTCGTGCAGCTTAGTTCATGCGCCACACTACACTCTTTCTCTCTTCCGGACTCGTGCGCGGTTCGAGTTTCGCCCCAGCGGTCTCCGCGCATGCCACGGGCGGGCGAACCGCCGAGCAGTGATGAAGACGTCGCGAGCGCTGCTCACGCCGCCCGTCGGCCCGCAGGACCATGTCTTGGGACCCGCGGACGCGCGCGTGACCCTGGTGGAGTTCGGTGATTTCGAGTGTCCGTTTTGCGGCGCTGCCTACCCCGAGCTGCAGCGTGTGTTGCGGGAGCTCGGGCCCAAGGTGCGTTTCGTGTTCCGGCATTTTCCGCTGGGCGAGCAGCACCCCCATGCGCCCCACGCCGCGGAGGTGGCCGAAGCTGCCGGCGCGCAGGGCAAGTTCTGGCAGATGCACGATCTCTTGTACCAGCGGCAGGCGGCGCTCGGCGACGAAGACCTGGTCAGGTACGCGCGCGAGCTCGGGCTCGACGCGGACCGCGTGCGGCGCGAGCTCGCCGCCCACACGCACGCGGCGCGCGTGCACGAAGACTTCCTGAGCGGCGTGCGGAGCGGTGTGAGCGGCACGCCCAGGTTCTTCATCAATGGCCGCCCGCACGAGGAGCCGGGAGATGCCAGGACGCTCGCCGCCGCGCTACGGCACGCCCTGTAGATTCATCTTCTCTAGGAGCGCCCGAAACCTCGGGTGCCGTCGCAGCGGCGCGAACAGGAAGCCGCCTTTGACGCCGTAAACCGCGCCGGCGCGCTCCTCGAAGGCCCGCTCCAGCAGGTCCATCGCCCGATCGTGCTCGCCGAGCCCCGTGTAGACATAGGCGACGTGGTACGGCGACACGTAGGTCTCCCGCGCGCGCTCCTCCAGCCGTCGCAGCACGTCCCGAGCCCGGTCGGCTTTGCCGGCCAGCGCGTACGCCTGGCCCAACTGCGCCAACCACTGCGTATTCCCCGGGGTGAGCGCGACGGCTCGCTCCAGGTTGGCCAACCCCTCGTCGGTCTTCCCCTGATTGAACAGCGCCCACCCCAGCGTGGCGAGGGCCCGCTCGTGCTCGGGATCGAACTCCAATGCCCGCGCGGCCCCGCGGGCCGCCTCGACGTACCGGCCGGCGCGGAGCTGCGTCGTCGCCACATCGAGTCGGTGCGCCAACGGGTCCAGCTCCTGCGCCCGCTCTTGCAGCGTGATGGCCTCGTCGTAACGCGCCAGCCCCGAGCACATCCGGCCATACAGGTCGTACGTGTCGGCGCTGTTGGGGCTCAACTCGAGCGCCCGCTTGAACTCCGCCTCGGCGCCCGCCCAATCGAAATCCCATATGGTCTTGAGGTACGCCACGGTGCAGTGGGCCTCGCCCAGCTGCGGGTCGATCCGGACCGCGTGCGCCGCGGCTTCCTTGGCCTCCCGGGCCGCCGTGTCCGGCGCCATCGCGCCGCTTTCCGCCAGCTCCGCGTACGCCATGGCCACGGATGCGTACGCCAGGGCGTACGCCG
The DNA here is from genome assembly GCA_003222055.1 of Gemmatimonadota bacterium. GTDB lineage: Bacteria > Gemmatimonadota > Gemmatimonadetes > Gemmatimonadales > GWC2-71-9 > AG41. The sequence continues at coordinate 39,334 of QHUT01000110.1, read as the reverse complement.
GGTCTTTGGCGATGGCGCCCCGGAAATGCTCGATGGCCCGCTGCAGCGCCACCGGGGTGTAGCGCACCAGCCAATGCCGGCCCAGGAGATAGAGCTGATAGGCCCGGAGGTCGTTCGTCGGCTCCTTGCGGATGCGCGTCCGCTCGTCCACGGACAGCTCGGCCTTGAGCGCTTCCGCGATGTGCAGCGCCACGTCGGTCTGGATCCCGAACAGGTCGGTCAGCTGTCGGTCGTACGTCTCGGCCCAGAGGTGCCGGTCGGTCTCGGCGTCGACGAGCTGGGCGACGATGCGCACGCGATCGCCCGCGCGCCGGACGCTCCCGTCCAGCAGGGTCCCGGCCTCGAGCCGCGCCGCGATCTCCTTGAGACTCTGCTCCCGCTGTTTGAACGGCATCACCGACGTGCGGGAGATCACCTTCAGGGCGCGGATCTTCGACAGGTGCGCGATGACGTCTTCGGTGATCCCGTCCGCGAAATACTCGTTCTCCGGGTCGGCGCTCAGATTCCGGAACGGCAAGACGGCGACGGACGGCGGGCGGGGCTGCGCCGGCGCGGTGAGGGCGTCCGTGAACGCCGCCATCGAGGCGAAGCGGTCGGCCGGGGCCTTCGCCAGGGCCCTGAGCAGCGCCTGGTCGACGCCCGGTGGCACGGTCGGGCGCAGCCGGCGCACCGCCGGCACGGGATCGACCATCACCTTTGCGATCAGGGCCTGGGCGGTCGGCCCGGTGTAGGGCGGCTCGCCGGCGAGCATCTCGTACAGCACGCAGCCGAGGCTGTACACGTCGCTCCGGGCATCGAGCGTCCGCTCGCCCGCTCCCTGCTCCGGACTCATGTACTCCGGCGTCCCCACGGCGAATCCCGTCTGGGTGGCCCGCTGGCCCGCCGCCGCGTTGACCGCGAGGGCGATCCCGAAATCGGCCACCATCGCTTCGCCCTCGTGCAGCAGGATGTTCTCCGGCTTGACGTCGCGGTGGACCACCTGGTGGGCATGCGCGTGGCTCAGGGCCGAAGCGACCTGGCGCGTGATGGCCAGGGCCTCATCCACCGGCAGCTGTTTCTCCCGCTCGAGCTTGCGGCGCAGCGACTCACCCTTGATGTACGGCATGACGTAAAACAGGAAGCCGTCCGCCTCGCCGGAGTCGTATAGCCCAAGGATGTGCGGATGATTGAGCCGCGCTGCGATCTCGACCTCACGCAGGAAGCGCTCGGGACCGAGCACCGCCGCCAGCTCGGGGCGCAGCACTTTGACGGCGACGGTGCGGTGGTGCTTGACGTCGTCCGCGAGGTAGACGGTCGCCATTCCGCCGCGGCCCAGCTCGCGCCCGATTCCGTAGCGACCCGCGAGCGCCGTCTTGAGGCGCGCATCGGCACCGGCCACCACACGCTCCCGGGGTCGCCCGTTCAGCTGGACCAGATTTCTTTGAACAGCTTCAGCATCGCCGCCCACGACCCGCGGTCCGCCGCGGCATCGTAGGCGAGCTGGGGCATGCCGTATTTGCCCGCGTCCGGGTTGGTGAACCCATGCTTGGCGCCCGGGTAGGTGATCACCTCGAACCGCGCGCCCGCGGCCTCCATCTCCCGCTTGAACGCGTCCACCTGCTCGGGCGGCACGAACGGATCTGCGCCGCCCGCGAGGACGAGGATACGGGCTTTGACCTTGCCGGACTGCGCGGGCGAGGTAGTGGCGAGAGCGCCGTGGAACGTCACGACCGCCGCCAGGTCCGCGCCCGAGCGCGCCATGCCCAGCACGACCGCGCCGCCGAAGCAATACCCTACGCCCGCAATCCGCGTGGTGTCCACGTGCGGGTCCCGCTTCAGCTGGTCCAGCGCGGCGTTGAACCGCGCCGCGAGCACGGCGGGGTCCTTGGTCGCTTCGCTAACGAACGCCTGCGCCTCCTGGGGATGGCTGGTGACTTTGCCCTTGCCGTACATGTCGAGGGCGAAGCCGACATAGCCCGCCTCGGCCAGGCGCCGCGCCTGGTTGCGCGCGTGCTCGTTGTGACCCCACCACTCGTGGACGACGAGCACGCCGGGCTTCCGACCGCGCGCGGCGTCGTCCCACGCGACAAATCCCTGCAGAACGGTTTCCCCCTGCCGGTACTCGATCTCCCGTGTCTTGACGTTGGCATTCGTCGGCGGGTTGGGCGAGAGCGCAAGCAGCACGACGGCAGTCGCCGGTCCGTACCAGGTCCGCATGCGTTGATCTCCTGATGTCGTGTGCTAGAACGCTAGATCGCCGGGAAACACGCCGCCAGGGCCGCGACTCCGCGCGGCCGGGAACTTCCGGCACGATCCTGCGGTTTGGGCTATGTTCTTACCACGTTCAGGAGGCATTGTGTCCATCCGGCCGATCAAGCGGGTCGTTCAGTCCCAACCCACCCTGGAAGGTGCCGGCGTCAGGCTGCGCCGGGCTTTCGGGTTCGGGAACACGGGCGACTTCGACCCCTTCCTTTTATTAGACGACTTCCGTAACGAGCACCCGCAGGATTACCTCGCCGGGTTCCCCTGGCACCCGCACCGGGGGATCGAAACCATCACCTACGTGCTGGCGGGGAGTGTGAACCACGGAGACAGCCTGGGCAACCGTGGCACGCTGGGCTCGGGTGACGTGCAATGGATGACCGCCGGGAGCGGCATTCTCCACCAGGAGATGCCTCAGGGAGACCCCCGGGGACGGATGCACGGGTTTCAGCTGTGGGCCAACCTGCCGTCGTCTCTGAAAATGACCGCGCCGCGCTACCAGGACATCGCGGCGGCCGACATCCCGGAAGTCGTGGACGACGACGGCACGCGCGTGCGTGTGGTGTGCGGCAGCTTCTGGGGTAAGGCGGGCCCCGTGGACGGCGTCGCCGCCAATCCGCGCTACCTCGATGTGTGGGTGCCGCCGCGGGTCCGCAAGACCTTGCCCGTCGAGGCGTCGAGCCATGCCTTCGCCTACGTCTTCGAGGGCAGCGGGAGCTTTCGTGACGCATCCTCGCCCCGTCCCGTCCGCACCGAATGGGTGGGCGATGCCGCGGGCGCGCCGGAGCTCACAGGCAATCGCTCCCTCGTGCTATTCGATTCAGGGGACGACATCACCGTCCAGGCGGGCGATGAGGGCATCCGGTTCCTGCTCGTCTCCGGCCGGCCGATCGCAGAGCCGGTCGCGTGGCAGGGGCCCATCGTCATGAATACCGAGGCGGAGCTGCGGCGCGCGTACGCCGAGCTGCGCGACGGGACGTTCATCAAGCAACGCTGATCGTACACTTTCACACCCGGAGCGCACCATGGCTGGCGCCACGCACCCGACCCTCAACGATCTCCCCGAATCCACCCGCGGCCAGGTGATCGATCTCTTGAACCAGCGGCTGGCCGACGCCATCGACCTCGAGCTGCAGGCCAAGCAAGCTCACTGGAACGTGAAGGGGCCGCAGTTCATCGCGCTCCACAAGCTGTTCGACGAGATTCACGCGGCGGCCGACGAGTACGTCGACCTGCTCGCAGAGCGCATCGTCCAGCTGGGCGGCGTCGCCGAGGGGGTTACCGCGATCGTGGCCGAGCGCTCCGAGTTGCCGCAGTACCCGATCAACATCGCGAGCGGCGAGGAGCACGTGTGGGCGCTGTCCAACGCGCTGGCGAGCTTCGGCGAGCGTATCCGTCGCGCGATCGACGAGACGGACGAGCTGGGGGACACGGACGCGACCGACATCTGCACCGAGATCTCGCGCGGCGTCGACAAGTGGCTCTGGTTCGTCGAGGCCCACGCCGACGGCGCGACCGCCGCCGCGGCCAGTTCTGCGACCCGTCAGACATCCAGGGCGAGATAGCCTGAGCATGCACGTCCCCGTTCCCGCCCTGCTGAGGCTGGGCGACGTCGGGTTGTTGCTGTTGCGGCTCATGGTGGCCCTAGTGTTCTTCGACAGCGGGCGGAACCATCTCGCGAACCCCGCCGAGCGGTCGAAGAGCATCGGGGCGAGTACCCAGTTCACGGTGTTTCTCGGCACGGCCGAGGTGCTCGGCAGCGTGGGCGTGGCGCTCGGGATCCTCACCCAGCTCGCGGCCATCGGCTTGAGCCTGATCATGCTCGGCGCGATCCAGAAGAAGATCTTCGTGTGGAAGATCGGGTTTTGGGGCGGGCGCGCGTACGGCTGGCATTACGACCTGATGCTGCTCGTGATGAACCTCGTCATCGCGACGACCGGGGGCGGCAGGCTGGTGCTCTACTAGCGAGGAGGATCGATGCGACCAGCGGCGTGCATCGTCGGCACCCTGCTCTTCGTCCCCGCCGCTCGGGCGCAGCAGCCGCCGCCGCCCGCGTTCACGTTCCAGGAAGTCATGGTCCCGATGCGCGACGGCGTGCGTCTGCAAACCGTGATCCTGACGCCCACCGACAAGTCCGCGCCACTGCCGATCCTGTTCCGCCGCACCCCTTACGGTGTCCCCGACGGACCGGTCACCCAGGTCCCCGCGAGTCTCAAGGAGCTCGCCCAGGACGGCTACATCCTGGTGATCCAGAACCTGCGGGGACGGTTCAAGTCCGAAGGCGTGTTCAAGCTGACCTCGCAGGTCGACCTGACGGACTCGACGGCCACGAACGAGACGACCGACGCGTATGACAGCATCGACTGGCTCGTCCAGCACGTACCGAGTAACGGCAAAGTCGGCATGTTCGGCGTGTCGTACGACGGGCTGACGACCGCCCTCGCCCTGCTTCACCCGCACCCCGCCCTCAAGGCGATCAGCGAGCAGGCGGCTCCGGTGGACCAATGGATGAACGACGACGACCACCGCTACGGCGCGCTGCGCGAGAGCTACGCCTTCGAGTACGCCGTGCTCGAGCAGGCCGACAAGTACAAGAACACCCACTTCGCCTTCGAGACCTACGACACCTACTCCTGGTACCTGGCGCTGGGCCCGCTGTCGAACATCAACGCCAGGTACCTCCACGGCTCCATCCCCTACTGGAACGACGTCGTGGCGCACCCTGACTACGACGACTTCTGGAAAAAGGAAGCCTGGGTGAGCCAGCTCCACGCCTCCACCGTGCCCAACCTGAACGTCGCCGGGTTCTGGGACCAGGAGGATCCGTGGGGGCCGTGGCAGATCTTCCGCCACGCCGCGGAGCACGACCCCGACCACACGAACTTCATGGTGGCGGGCCCGTGGTACCACGGCCAGTGGCGCGCACCCAAGGCGGACAGCATCGGGCTCGTCGCCCTGGGCGGCCACGAAACGGCGCGCGAGTACCGCGAGACCATCGAGGCGCCCTTCTTCCGCTATTACCTGCACGGGCGGGGGGAGAAACCCGGCTGGCGGGCGACCACGTTCCAGTCGGGCGCGAACCGCTGGCGGACCTACGCCGTGTGGCCGCCCCCGGAGGCCCACCCGACGAACCTGTACCTGCACGCCGACGGCACGCTGTCGTTCGAGCGCCCGCGTGCCGGAGGGAGCGCGTTCCGCGAGTATGTCTCAGACCCGGCCAACCCGGTGCCGTACCGGCAGCGGCCCATCTCGCCCACCTACCCGGGCGGCGATTGGCGAACGTGGGAGGTCCAGGACCAGCGGTTCGTCGACGGGCGGCCGGACGTGCTCACGTTCGTGAGCACTCCCCTCGAGCACGATCTCACGATCACCGGGGAAGTATCGGGAGATCTGTACGCCTCGACGTCGGGCAGCGACGCCGACTTCGTGGTCAAGCTGATCGACGTGTATCCGGAGGATGCCCAGCCGAACGCGTGGGACGCCGAGGCGGGCCCGCGGCCCGGCGCGTACGCCCAATCGATGAATGGGTACGAGCTGCCGATCGCGCTGGAGGTGCGTCGCGGCCGCTACCTCGCGAGCTACGAGCACCCGCGGCCGCTCGCGCCCAACACGCCGATCCAGTGGCGGATCCCGTTACGCGACCGCGATCACGTGTTTCTGAAGGGGCACCGCTTGATGGTGCAGGTGCAATCGACCTGGTTCCCGCTGATCGACCGCAATCCGCAGAAATTCGTCCCCAGCATCTACCAGGCGACCGCGGCCGACTTCACCCGGGCGACCCACCGCCTCTATTGCTCTCCGGCGCTGGCGTCGCATCTCGTGCTGCCCATCGTGCCGTAACGCCCCGCGCTCGACGCATCACCGGTCCGCTTTGCGTCGCCCCTTCTTTTCCGGGTCCGGTAACGGGCCGCCCACCGCCACCATCACGCGGTCCCGGCCTTCACTCTTGGCTCGGTACATCGCGGCGTCGGCGCTCGCGATCAGCTCCTCCGGCGTGTCGCCGTTGGCCGGGTACTCCGCGGCGCCGATGCTCACCGACATCTTGCCGCCCTGGAACGCCTCGGACGCGATCCGGGCGCGGATGCGCTCGGCCACCGTGGCCGCGATCGCGATCGGCGCTTCGATCAGCATCACGACGAACTCCTCGCCGCCGTAGCGCGCCACCGAGTCCACGGCCCGCGTCATTTTCCGAAAAATTTCCGCGACCTTCACGAGCACCGCGTCCCCCGCCAGGTGGCCGTGCGTGTCGTTGTACTGCTTGAAGTGGTCGACGTCCGCGAGCAGTACCGAGAACGTGCGCCGCAGGCGCCGTGACCGCTGCACCTCGTTGGCGAGCGTGCCCATCAGATGGCGCCGGTTGTACAGCCCGGTGAGCCCATCGGTGATGGAGAGGCGCTCCAGCTCCCCCTGCGCCTCCCGCTCCCGCAGTCGGACCACCATGTTGTTGAACACGCGCATCAAGTCGCCCACCTCACCGCCGGTGCCGGTCGGCAGCTCGACCGAGAGGTCTCCGGCGGCGACCTTGGCGGCGGCCCGGGTGAGACGCCCCAGTGGGCGCACCACGAGCAGGCCCACAGCCCCGGCCATCACTCCCACTGCCGCGAGCAGGGCCGTGAGGATCACCCCGGCGCCGTGACGCGGCTGGCCAACCGGTCGGATGGCCGCCGCCCGCGGCAGCTCCGCCACCGCCGCCACCCGGAGCTGCGGCGCGCGCCGCAAGGTCCCGACGGCGTCTTGCCCGTCCAAGCGCTTGTACTCGACGATTTGCCCTTCCTTGTCGAGCAGGGTCTGCACCATCCCCTTGGGAAGGCGCGTCCGCATGAGTTCGGCCGAGCTGCCCCGGGTGCCGATCACCAGCTTCCCCTCGTCGGTCATGAGATAGACGTTCTTCGGATCGTCGGCGGCGAGCCGCTGCAGCATGTCGCCCACCGAGCGCAGGTTGACCTTGGCGACCATGGCGCCGAGGAACCGCCCGTCCGCCTCGCGCACCGGCACCGCCAGCACGACCGCGGCCTTCCCGACCCCCGCGTCCCAATAGGGGTCGCCCACGAACGCGTCGCCCGTACGGAGCCCGTTCAGCCGCTCGAGCGGCAACTGCATCCCGGCGGTTCGGCCGACACTCGTCGCCCCCGTGCGTCCGCGCGCGTCGGCGACCAGGAGGGCCTCGCACCCGGTGCACCGCTCGCGAACCGAGTTGAGATAGTCGCGCAACCGGCCCTCCGAACCCGACCGGATCCTGGCCAGATTTTCCGAGAGCACAAAGGAGCCCGCGGCAACGCGCAGTTCGGACAGCCGCTCATCGAGCCACACGTCCGCCTGCCGGGCCGCCTCCAAGCTCACGCTGCGAAGCTCCTGGGCCACCGTGTCGCTGAGCGACGGCTGTTCGTGACGGTAGGAGGAGAGGATCGCGACGGTGGGAATGAGCGTCGCGAGCAGGGCGAGCGCCAGGAGCCTGCTGCGGAGGCTGTTCAGGTGCAGGGCGCGTAGCGAACGGGCGATAGTCTCTTGCCAGGGGCTCACGGTCGGGGCCGGTTTTGAGTACTGCAAGATTCACCTGTGGCGGCCACACCTCGCAAGTGAGGCGGCCGGGGACCCCGGAGCATGTGACGATCCGAGCCCCCTTAGGGGTATTTCTCTTTAAAAGCCTTCCTCATGCTCGAGCGAGGTCCCCGATGACCGTCCCTGGCCCCGTGGCGCGGTGTGGTAGCGCCTGCGCGCTTGCTCTCTCGACCCTGATCCTTATGACCGCCCGGCCGCTCGACGGCCAGCTGATCTCGATAAAGACGGTCCCCATCGCGCAGGGGGATCAGTTCGACATCTTCCCGTCCCAGCATCAAGGCATGGGCGGCGTATCCATCGCCCTCGCCGACACGCTGCTCGACCCGTTCCGCAATCCGGCAAGGGGCGCCCGGCTCGCCGTGCCCCGCTTGTTCGCCTCTCCCACCTTTTACGGCGTCTCCAAGGGGACCGGCGGCGGGCGCACGCTGCCGCTCGCCACGTTCGCGCAGCGCGGCGCGTGGTACGGGGGCCTGTCGCTCGCGGTCCAGGAAGTCGACCCAAGCCGGACTCCCAGCGCGTCCGACGTCGTCTTCGGTCCACCCCCGCTCCCGAGCGGGTTCGTGGGCGTGGTGAACCCCGGGCCCCCGCCCCCACCACCCCAGTCCCACGGCAATGCCTACGCGTCCGCGCTGCTGGGCACGACGCTCGCGGGACCCCGGGTGTCGCTCGCCGCCAGCTTCTCCTGGGCGCGCCTCAAAGCGGTTGACGGAGTCGAGGTGCTGTACCCGGGGAGCCAGGGCATCGACCAATTCGGACACGTCGTGGACGTGCGCCTCGGACTGCAGAAAGAGTGGCCGGGAGAGCGCTCGCTCGACGCGGTCCTGCTGCACAACCGGTTCGCCATGTCGCAGGACGTGACCTACGCCGACCTGTTCTGGGACCCGAGCACGCAGCGCGCGCTCGAGCGCTCGCGCCTGGATCGTGAGCTCGAGCGCACCGAGACCTGGGGCCTGCACCTCCAGTACGAGCGCCCGCTGGCAGCGTCCGGCTGGCGGATCGGCTGGATCGCCACGGGCAATCTGATGTCGCACCCCAAGATCCCCGACTACGAGATCATGAGCATCCCGCGCGATCCGGGGCGTTCGCACGCCTACCAGCTGGGCATCGGCGTATCGCGCATCAACGGCCCGGCGATGTTCGGCCTCGATGCCGTGTACGAGCCGATCTGGAGTCACACGTACGCGACGGCCGCGGTGCCGGCCGAGACCGCGCGGGGCGACACGATCCCGGTCGGCGGCAAGACGATCGAGAACCGGTTCCGATTCTCGAACGCCCTGTTCCGCATGGGCGTCGGTCGCGAGCTCCCGATCGGCAGCCGCCCCCGTGCCGCCGACTGGCAGCTCGGCATCGCGGTGCACGCCATCCACTACTGGCTGAGTCAGGAGGACCACGTGCAGGACGCGAGCCGGGCACGTGAGGATTGGTGGGTGGAGTGGACTCCCACCTGGGGCCTCACGCTGCGCTTCCCGGAGCTCGAGCTGCGTTACAGCGGGCGCGTCACCACCGGCACGGGCCGCCCGAGGACGCAAACCGATGGCTTCGTGCTCAACGACCCGGCGGCCCTCCGCGCCGGCGGGCTGCTCGTGGCCCCCAACGGCCCGCTGACGCTCGAGGGCGTCAGCGTCGTGACCCATCAGTTCTCCCTATCGCTCCCGCTGCACTGAGAAAGGAGGCGCGCCGTGGTCCGCCTGCTCGAGAGGATCTGCTTCGCCCTCCTGCTGTTCGGGGCCGCGTGCGAGCGCAGCGACACGTTCGCCGAGCCGTCGCTCGACGCCGGACTGCGACAGGACCTGTCCCGGTGGGGCGTGATCCCTATCGGGCCGATGGCGGTCCAGGACCCGGCGCTGGTCGACCTCGGTCGGGCCCTCATGTTCGACCCGATCTTGAGCGGCAACCGCGACGTCGCGTGCGCCACGTGTCATCATCCCGCGACCCACGAGGCCGACGGCCTGTCGCTCGCGATCGGCACGGGCGGGTCGGGACTCGGGCCGGGGCGCACGCTGGGCCCGGGGCGCCAGTTCGTACCGCGCAACGCGCCGTCGCTCCTGAACGACGGACTTGGCCTCTTCTACCTGTTCTGGGACGGCCGGCTCCCGAACGTCCTCGGGGGCCCACCCCCGTCGTTCCTGACCGCGAGCGTGGCGCCCGGCGTGTCCAACCTCCTCGCCACGCAGGCGATGCTTCCCGTGGTCAATCGCCAGGAGATGCGCGGCGAGCCCGGCGACCGCGACGTGTTCGGCGCGCCCAACGAGCTGGCGCAATTCGCCGACAGCGACTCCACCGCGATCCGCCAGGCGATCATGCGGCGGCTACTCGCGATTCCGGAATACGTGGCGAAGTTCACCGCGGCCTACCCGGGCACGGCCGCCGGCCAGCTCCGCTTCGAGCACGCCGCGACGGCGCTGGCGGCGTTCCAGATGCAGGCCCTCACGAAGACCGACTCCCCGTTCGACCGCTACCTGAGCCGGGACGACGCGGCGTTGACCACGCAGCAGAAGCGCGGCGGGCGGCTGTTCTTCGGCAAGGCGCAGTGCTCCACCTGCCACAACGGGCCGCTGCTCGGCGCCAACGGGTTCGCCAACGCGGGCGTGCCGCAGCTCGGGCCGGGGAGCCCGACGACGCCGCCGCTCGACCGCGGGCGCGCCGATCTGGCCAACCAGCAGTTCTACGAGTTTGCGTTCCGGGTGGCGCCGCTGCGCAACGTCGAGCTCACGGCGCCGTACATGCACGACGGCGCCTTCCCGACGCTCGAGGCCGTGGTGCGTCACTACAACGACGTGCCCCTCGCCCTCCAGACGTACGATCCGTCGCAGCTCGCGCCGGCGCTGCGCACCGCGTATCACGGCGACGCGGCGACCGTCGATTCAGTGGCCAAGAGCGTGGACTTCCGGTTGCGGACGCCGCTCCACCTGACGGACGGCGAGATGGGCGACCTCGTGGCGTTTCTGAAATCGCTGACGGATCCGTCGGCCCGGGACTTGAGCGCCCTCGTTCCGGCCGCGGTGCCGAGCGGGCTGCCGGTGCCGCGCTGAGCCGGCGTCAGTGCCAGAGGTGCCAGACCGCGTAGATCAGCAGCCCGACCAGCCCCCCCACGAGCGTACCATTGATGCGGACGAACTGGAGGTCCCGGCCGACGGCCAGCTCGAACCGCCGCGCCGTCGCCTCGGGGTCCCAGCCGGCGACGGTCTGGGCGATTAAATCGCCGATTTCGTGTCGGTAGCGCTCCACCACCGAGGCCGTGAGGTCGATGACCAGGTCGTCCAGCTCGGCGAGGAGGGCGTCGTTCGCCAGGAGCGCCGTCCCGAACTCGCTGAGGCCGCGCTCCAGCGGTCCGGGCGCAGCGCCGTCCGCCCGCGTGGCATAGGCGACGATGGCGCGCCGCACCGCTTCCCACAGGCGGGCGGACAAGTCGGCGATCGCGGGATCCGCCAGCCATTCCTCTTTCAGCGCTTCCGCCCGGGCGATGACGTCGGGTGCGTGCTGCAGGCGGTCGACGAAGTCCCGTAGCGCCGTGTCGAACGCCGCGCGTAGCGGGTGATCCGGCCGGGCGCCGATGTCCCGGAGCAGTCCCTCGACGGTCACGATGATGCGCTGGTAGATCTGGTCGTCCACCACGCCCGGCACCCACCAGGGACTCTCGGCCCGCACCCTTTCGCGGATCACGTCGCGGTTGTCGTGCACCGCCTGGGCGGCGAACCGGACCGCCTCGTTGAGCAGGCCCTGGTGGCGGTCGTCCGCCAGCACCAGCGCCAGGGTCTTGCCGAGGGTGGGCGCCACGCGGGTGGCCTGCAGGCGCGCGCTCACGACCTGGTGCACCAGGGCGCGCACGTCCGCGTCGGGCAGCGTGTCCAGCGTCTTCGCCACGCCGCTCGCGACCTGGCGGGCGATGCGCCGGCCGTGCTCCGGGTCGGCGAGCCAGCGAGCGGCGCGCTCCGCGGGACGCACCGCGCGGAGGTTGGCGGCGACCACGTCGCGCGACAGGAAATGATTCTGCACGAACGTTCCCAGGATCCGGCCGATCCGCTCCTTGCGCGTGGCCACGATCGCGGTGTGCGGGATCGGGAGCCCCAGAGGATGGCGGAACAGGGCGGTGACCGCGAACCAGTCCGCGAGGCCGCCGACGAGCGACGCTTCCGCCGTGGCGCGCACGTAGCCGAGCCACGGATAGCGTCCCTCGTACAGGCTCGCTCCGACGAACACCACCGCCGCGAGCGCGAGCAGGCCGGTGGCCTGTCGCTTCATCGCGTCGAGCTGCGCCTGCCGGACCGCATCGTCCGGCCGCGACCAGGGCGGCGTCACGGCGCGCTCCGCGGCCCGCGGGGCGTCGGGGTTGGGGAGCATGGTGTGAAAGGTGCGAACTGCGGCGCAAACGGCAATACGGCGCCGGCGTGAGCGCGACCGCTCAGGCACCCATCTCGCTCGCGATCGAATCCGCGAGCGCGGGCGGCGCGGGCACGGACACGCGCGCCCGACGCGCCGCGGCGGCAAAGCCCCGCACCGCGTCGGCGATCTCGGCCACGCTCAGGGCGAGCGGCGTGGCGTAGCCCTCCGCGAACGGCACGGGACTCGGCGCCGCACGATGCGCGCGAGGGGCTCCACGTGCGCGTCGCTCCAAATCCCCAGGTCTTGGGGACTGATACGTCCGGCGGTGCGCATGTGACGCCCGCGCGACAGTCGTCCGTGTGACAACACGCTGTAGAGTCCGATCCTCAGATTGACACGCCGCGAATGCATCTCGACTTTGCGGGCGACACGATCTGCGACGGCGCATGGGACAGTCGCTCCACGATCCTCACTCCAGATGGGCTCGCTTGCGCGTGGATGTCAACTGCGGGCTGCGCCGGGGTGCGTGGTACCCGGTTGTGCGGTTTGTGAAAGATCGCGTCGTGCTCGACGTGACCGACGACCGTGTCCCGGTGCCGCGTCGCCTGCTGCAGACCACGTTCTCGCGCCCGTTTCACTGGTCGATCGTGCCGCTCCCCGATGACGCCATCAACGTGCCCAGCGCCTGGGGCACGCGCTACGTCGTGTGCCCCGCCTGCCAGGCACGGGCGCCGATCAGCGGTCATCCCATGGACCTGCCCTGCCCGAAGTGCGAGGGCGTGTTCCGGATCGCCTGGGACGAGCACTACCTGAGAAAGAAGCGCTGACCGTACAATCGGGCAGATCCTTCGCGCCTTCGGCGCTCCGGAGGACGGCTCCGCGCGCGCGAAGTCCTCACCCCCTGTCCCCTCTCCCTTCAGGAGAGGGGGAACGACGGACGGGTTGAGTCTCCCCTCTCCCGAAGGGAGAGGGGATCAAAGGGGTGAGGATCGAGCGCGCGGAACGCGCGCGAGCGAAGGATCTGCTTTACGCCCGACCCGGCCGACGGGCCACCCGCCCGCTGGTGGGCTCGGTCACCGATCCACCCTGCCCCCTTCCCGCAGGTTACTCGTGCCGCCGATCCAATTCGCGCCCCTTGCAGTTTCCGGCGATGTGGGCCCACACCAAGCGTGAGCCACGCGCGCCGCCCTAGGGTCCGTTTCCCGAATCGAGACCGCGCTCTCGTGGCGCACGGCCAGTGCACGGAGGCACCATGCACCAGGACAGTCGCGCCCGCCCTCTGTTGCGCCCACCGCGCGTTCCACTCGTGGCGGTGTTGCTCGCCTGTATCGCCGCCTGCGACGCTCAGCCGTCGACGGGACCGGCGCCGCGCGGTGCCGCCACCCTCTTGAGCCCTGTTCTCGAACCGGGCGCCCCGCTTCCGGGGTTGACGCTCGAGCAGCGAGCCCTGTTCGAGCGGGGCCGCGGCCTGTTCCAGACCGAGTTCACTCCGGAGACGGGCCTGGGCCCGCTGTTCAACAACAACGCCTGCAGCCAGTGCCACGAAGACCCCGTCGTGGGTGGCGTTGGCGAAGAAGTCGAGCGACACGCGACCGCCTTCCGCGCCCCCGCCTGCGACGACCTCGCCGCGCACGGCGGGCCGGTGATTCAGGACAGCGTGACGCCCGCGCTCCACGCCGCCCTGGGAATCGACCGAGAGCCGGTGCCGGCCGCGGCCACGGACACGGCCGTGCGGACCACGGCGAGCCTCCTCGGGTTCGGACTGCTGGACGCCGTGCCGGACGCCGAGATCCTCGCGTTGGCCGACCCGGTGGACCGCAACGGGGATGGCATCTCGGGACGGCCCAACCGGACGGCCGACGGCCGGGTGGGACGGTTCGGTCGCAAGGCGCAGGTTGCGACGCTCCGCGAGTTCACCGCCGGAGCGTTCGTCAACGAGTTGGGGATCACCAGTCCCGCAGAGCCCCAGGAGCAGACGATCGACGGCGCGCCGCTGCCCGCGGGAGTCGATCCGACCCCCGACCCCGAGCTGACGCAAGATGCGGTGGACGCGACCACGGCTTTCATACGGCTGCTCGCCCCGCCCGCGCCGCCGCCGCGCACGTTCGTGGAGGAGCGGGGGCGCGTGACCTTCGTGCTTATCGGGTGCGCCGGATGCCATGTGCCGGCACTGGTCACGGGGTTCAACCGCGTGCCTGCCCTGAATCTCAAGATCGTGCAGGGGTACACCGATCTCCTGCTCCACGACATGGGGCCCGGCCTGGCGGACATCTGCCTAGGGCAGGCGAGACGGGCCGAGTTCCGTACCGAGCCGCTGATGGGCCTGCGGTTCAAGACGGCGTTCTTGCACGATGGTCGAGCGCCCACCATCGCGGCGGCGATCAGGCTCCACGCGGGCGAGGCCGCGCGGGCCCGCAACCGTTTCCTGGCGCTCTCGTGGTTCGAACGCTCGGCGCTGGTGCGGTTCCTCCAGGGTCTGTAGCGCGGTCACAGGTCCAGCTCCCAGGTCTCCGACACGAGCGCCTTGCCGAAGCTGTGGTTGCGCTGCTTGCGGACGACCCGAAATCCCGCCGCCTCGTACAGGCGCCGGGCGGCGCGTAGCTCGCTCTGTGTCCACAGCATGAGCTTGCGGTAGCCCACCCGGCGGGCGAACCGGACGCACTCGTCCACCAGGCGGGTTCCGAGGCCCGACCCCCGTGCCTGGGGCTCGACCAGGAGCAGACGCAGTTGCGCCGCGGTGCGCGATCGCGCGACGAGGAACACCGACCCTACCACGGCGCCGTCCTGTTCCGCGATCCAGCAACGCTCCCGTGTCTGGTCGAACCGCTGGACGAACCGCGCCACGATCTCCGCGACCAGGGCTTCGAACTGCGCGTCGTAGCCGTACTCGCGGGCGTACACCACGCCGTGGCGGTGGACCACCCAGCCCATGTCGCCCGGCTGCGGCGCGCGGAGCAGATACGCGGCGGAAGGCTGGGGCCGCTCGGGGCGGAGCAGCCGCTCGATGGTCTGCATCGCGGCGACGACGTCGACCTGTGCGGCGGGGGCCAGGCCGCTCAACAACGCGGCCACCTCGTGGTGCGAGCGGGCGTCGAGCGGGGCGAACACCTTGCGCCCCAGCGCCGTGAGGGCAAGATGGCTGCGGCGCCCGTCCGCCGTGGAGCGGGTGCGGGTGACGAGGGTGCGCCTCTCGAAGCCGCGCAGGATGCGGCTCAGGTAGCCCGCATCGAGTCCCAGGTCGCGGCCCAGCTCCGTGGCCGTCGGCTTCTCGCGGTGCGCCAGCTCGTACAGGACGCGCACCTCCGTCAGCGAGAACGGACTGTCGTACGCGCCGCGGCGCAGCACGCCGATCTGCCGGGTGTAGAACCGGTTGAAGCGGCGCGCCGCCTCCACCCGCCGCTCGAGCTCCCGCGACCCCATGCCGCCAATGTCCGATCAATACTTGACTGTGTCAAGTACTTCCTTCCTTCCCCGGCCTGCGTAGATTCCGGTCACGTCCATGGCCGATTCCCAGACCCGACCGCCCAAGCCGACGATCACCCCGGGCGCCTGGCAGGAGGCGCGCAGTCTCATCTACGCCCATCGCGGCCGCCTTGCCCTAGGCCTCGCGCTGTTGCTGGTCAACCGCCTCGCCGGCCTCGTCCTGCCGTCGTCGTCCAAGTGGGTGATCGACCGGGTCATCGGGCAGCACCACCCCGAGCTGCTGCTCCCCCTCGCTCTCGCGGCCGGCGGCGCCACCCTGGTGCAGGCGCTGACCGGATTCGCCCTGTCGCAGGTGCTCGGCGTCGCCGCCCAGCGGGCGATCACCGACATGCGGCGTACGGTGCAGGCGTACGTGCTGCGGTTGCCCGTCAGCTACTTCGACTCGACCAAGAGCGGCATCCTCATCTCGCGCATCATGAGCGACGCCGAGGGCATTCGGAACCTGGTCGGCACCGGCCTGGTGCAGCTGGTGGGCGGCCTGGTGACGGGCGCGATCGCGCTGGGCGTCCTGTTCTACTTGAACTGGCGGCTCACCCTGATCGCGATCCTCCTCCTCGCCTGCTTCGGCGGGGGTATGGCGTACGCGTTCACCAAGCTGCGTCCCCTGTTCCGCGAGCGCGGCAAGCTCAACGCCGACGTCACCGGGCGGCTGGGCGAAACACTTGGCGGCATTCGCATCGTCAAGGCGTACCGGGCCGAGCGCGGCGAGCGCCTCGTGTTCACGCGTGGGGCGCACACCCTGTTCCGCAACATCGCCACCACGATGACCGGAATCTCCGGGGTCGGCGCGTTCGCGACGCTCATCGTCGGGGCCATCGGCATCCTCATGATCCTCGAGGGCGGGCACGCCATTCTCTCCGGCACGATGACGCTGGGCGACTTCTTCATGTACGGCGTCTTCATCGGCCTCGTGGCGCTGCCGCTCATCAACATCGCGTCGATCGGTACCCAGATCACGGAAGCGTTCGCGGGCCTGGACCGGATCCGCGAGATTCGACGGCTCACCACCGAGGACGCCGCCGACGGCGCCCGCCCACCGCTGGGCGAGGTCGTGGGCGACGTGCGCTTCGAGGAGGTGAGCTTCGAGTACGTCCCCGACCGGGACGTGCTGAAGCACGTGTCGTTCCACGCGCCCGCCGGCTCCACCACGGCCCTCGTCGGCTCGTCCGGCGCCGGCAAGAGCACGCTCATCAGTCTCGTGCTCACCTTCAGCCGACCGAGGGCGGGACGGATTCTCGTGGATGGGCGCGATCTCGACCAGGTCCGGCTCGCCGACTACCGGCGCCAGCTGGGCGTCGTGCTGCAGGACAACTTCCTGTTCGACGGAACGATCGCCGAAAACATCGCGTTCGCCCGCCCGCACGCCACCCGCGCCGAGATCGAGGCGGCGGCGCGGATCGCCCACTGCGACGATTTTGTCCGCCGCTTCGAGCGCGGCTACGACACGGTCGTGGGGGAGCGGGGGGTGAAGCTCTCGGGCGGCGAGCGCCAGCGCGTGTCGATCGCTCGCGCGATTCTCGCCGACCCCCGGATCCTCATCCTCGACGAAGCCACCTCGAGCCTCGATTCGGAGAGCGAGGCCGCCATCCAGGACGGGCTCCGCACGCTGCGGCGCGGTCGCACGACGTTCGTGATCGCTCACCGCCTGTCCACGATCCGCAGCGCGGACCAGATCCTCGTGATGGAAGGCGGCGAGATCGTCGAGCGCGGTACCCATCCCGAGCTCCTCGCCAGGCACGGGCGCTATCGTCAGCTGTACGACAAACAGTACCGGTTCGAGCAAGACCGGTTCGTCAACCCGGGCGAGGACTTCACGCCCGAGCCCGAGGCGCCGGTGGCGGCGCCTCCGCTCGCGCCCCCCACTCGCCTCTGAGCACCGGCGCCATCTGGCGCCCGCGCCGGGACGGTCCTACACTAGCGCATGCCCCTGATCGACACGAATCACCAGCGCGCCGCGCTGCTCGTGCTGCTGCTCGGCATCGCCCTGATCATCGCCCTCACGCCGTACGCCACGGGCCTGCTCGGCATCCCCGTCTTGTACGCCATTTTCGCCCCGCTGCACGTGTGGCTGGGCATGCGGGTGCGCCCCCAGCTCGCGGCCAGCCTCGTGGTCGCGGTCGCGCTCTTCCTGATCGTCGTGCCCGGCGTCTCCTTCGCCGGCCTCATCGTCGCCCAGGCCCAGGAAATCGCCGCCGGCGTCATGCGCAATCCCCTACTCGGTCGCCTCCGTGAGCTGCGGCTGGGCGGCATCGATCTCGGGCCGCGGCTCGCCGACTTGGGGGCGAACGTCGTCGCGTGGGTCGGGTCGTCCGCGTTCGGGCTGGTCGGCACCGCCACGCGGCTCGCCCTCAATCTCACGATCTCGCTGTTCGGTCTGTTCTACCTGCTGCTGCAACCGGACGCGACCTGGGAAGCCGTCCGGCCCTACATCCCCTTCTCCGCCAAGAACACGGAGAAGCTGCGTCAGCGGTTCCGGGACGTGACCACGGCGACGATCATCGGCACGGGTCTCACGGCGGCGATCCAGGGGAGCCTCGTGGGGCTCGGCTTCTGGTTGACCGGATTGCCGAACGCGGTGTTCTGGGGGGTGGTCACGATGGTGTTCGCCATCCTGCCGGTCGTGGGCAGCGGTTTAGTGTGGGCGCCGGGCGCGCTCGCGCTGATGCTCGGGCACCATGCCCTGGCCGGGATGCTGCTGGCGCTGGGTGGGATCGGCGTCGTCGGGAACGTGGACTACGTGATCCGGCCGCGCGTGTTCCGCCGCTGGGCCAACATCCATCCGCTCGTCACGCTCATCGGCGCGCTGGCGGGCGTGCCCTACTTCGGCATCCTCGGGTTGTTGATCGGACCGCTGGCCCTGTCGTACTTCTTCGAATTGATCAAGATGTACGGCGAGGAGTATCTCGGGTAACCGGACTCCACCGGAACGTCCCGCCCCACACTGTCGCCCGCCCGCCACGCACGGACGCGATCGTTTCCCGACGGCCGCGCGCGCACCCCGCGCGCTTCGAGCGGAACCACGGCTCGCGCCACCGGGGTATACGGGTTGAGCTACGAACGCCTTCGTAATAGTATCACGACGAGCCGAGTACCGACCGTGCCCAAGCGACCCTTCACGCGGCCCGCGCCGCCCCGTCCGACCAACGCGGAGCTCGAGATCCTCCGTGTGCTGTGGCGGCGGGGTCCCTGCACGGTTCGCGCCGTCCACGCGTCGTTCGAGCGCGCAGACCCCATCGGCTACACCACGGTGCTCAAGCTGCTCCAGATCATGACGGAAAAAGGTCTGGTGCGGCGCGACGCATCGCTGCGCTCGCACGTGTACTCGGCCGCGGTGTCGGAGGCGTCGACCCAGCGGCGCATGGTGGCCGATTTGGTGAAGCGGGCCTTCGGGGGCTCGACCCTGCGCCTGCTGCTGCACGCCCTCGCCACCAGGCCCGCTACCCCGCGGGAAGTCTACCAGATCCGCAGGCTCTTGAATCACCAGAAGAATGGAGCACGCGCATGAACGTGACCCAAGCACTCGGCTGGGCCCTGCTGCATTCGCTGTGGCAGTGCGCGCTCGCCGCGGCGGCGCTCGCATCCCTCCTCGCGATCGTTCCGCTGCGCGCAGCGCGCACTCGCTACGCCCTCGCCGTCACCACCTTGATCCTCATGCTCGCCGCCCCGGTCGGCACCACCGTGCGACTGCGCGCGGAGGCGCCGTGGGTCGCCGCCCTGGTCGCGCCCGCGCCGCGCGTCGTCGCGACCCCGCCGGGCACGGAGCTCGTGACCCCGTCCGCCGCCCGGCCCGGCCCGTCGCTCCAGGCCCGCATCCGCGCGGAGCTGGAGCCGGCGCTGCCGTGGATCGTGGTCGCGTGGCTCGTCGGCGTGATGATCCTCTCGATGCGGCTGGCCTCCGGCTGGCTGGTCACGCGGAGGCTGAGCACCGTGGGCACGCGGCCGGTGCCACAGGCCTGCCGCGATGCCCTCTCCCGCCTGGTGATGCGCCTCGGGGTCACACGGCCCGTGCGGCTGCTCGAGTCGGCGATGGTCCAGGTCCCCGCGGTCATCGGGTGGCTCCGGCCGGTGGTGTTGCTTCCGGCCAGCGCCCTGACCGGCCTGACCCCGCTGCAGCTCGACGCCCTGCTGGCGCACGAGCTGGCCCATGTCCGTCGCTACGACTACCTCGTGAATCTGCTCCAGTCCGCGATCGAGACCCTGCTGTTCTACCATCCGGCCGTGTGGTGGGTGTCGCGGCGCGTGCGAGAGGAGCGCGAGCACTGCTGCGACGATATGGCGGTCGCCGCGTGCGGTGACGCGCATTTCTACGCGACCGCGCTGCTCGGCATGGAGCGGCTGCGCAGCCCCCTCCCCACCCTCTCCGTGGCGGCGGCGGGCGGCTCCCTGGTGGAACGCGTCCGGCGCCTCATGGCGCCCGTGCCGGCGGAGATGTTCCCGCGCGAGCTCGCCGGCGCCCTCGCGGTGATGCTCGCGCTGGTGCTGACGGTCGGCGGCTCCCTGGTGGCGGGGTCCGCGGACTCCTGGCCGTTCGGAGCGCCGGCGGACCGGGCCGCGGCACTCGCCCCACGGGAAGGGCCGCACGCCCGGCGCGACCTCATGCGCGCGCTGCGCCGCCGCGGCGACGACGAGGCGGTGGCGGGTCTGCTCGCCATGGCCCGCAACGACCCGGACGTCGACATCCAGCAAGATGCCCTCGACGCCCTGGGGAAAATACCGAGCGCTGCCGCCGTGGCGGCGGTCATCGACATCGCCCGCACCCATCCGAACGACGACGTGCGCCGCGAGGCGGTGGAGGCCGTGAGTCGGATCGCGCCCCGGGCCGTGGCGCTGAAAGTGCTGCCGGAAATCGCCCGCACCGACCGCGACCATCACGTGCAGCACGAGGCGGTGGAGGAGCTCGGGGAGCTGCACGACCGCCGCGCGTTCCCGGTGCTGCTGGACTTCGCGTATCACCACCCCGCGTCCGACGTGCGGCGCAAGGCGGTGACGGCACTGGGTGAGGTGGGCGCACCCGACAGCGCGGCGGACGTGCTCGAGCAGATAGTGCTGTACGACTCCAGCGCCGATCTGCAACACGAGGCGGTCGAGGCGCTCGGGCATCTGGACGATCCCCGCGCGCTCGCGCGCGTGCGGCGGCTGGCGCGCACGCACCCCAGCCCGGACGTGCGGGACGAGGCGACCGAGCAGTACGCCAAGCACGCGCCGCCGGGCGCGGCGCTGGCGCTTCTGACCGACCGCGTGGCGCATGATGCCGAGCCCGAGGTGCAGGCCGAGGCGGTGGAGCTCCTGGCGGCGCTGCCGCGCGGCGCGGGCATTCCCGCGGTGATCGAGGCGGCCCAGGGCCACTCGAGCCTCGAGGTTCGCAGCGAGGCGTGGCGACGGTTACGCCAGAGCGACGATCCCCGCGCCCGCGCCTTCCTCCGCGGGAAAGCGCGACCTTAGAACTGCAGCAGGTAGCTCAGCTTCAGGAACACTTGCCGGCCGGTCGAGGTGGTGGGATCGGCGGTCCACGAGAGCGTGGGCGGCGTGCCCGGGAGGATGGCGACGTTCTCGTATCCGTCCCGGTACCCGACGTAGAGCGCGGTCCCCGGGTTGACGAGGTACGTCAGCAGCAGGTCCACGGCCCAGCGGCGTTCCGGGTCCACGCGCGACAGCGTCGAATCCCGATCCACCGTCGAGTAATCGACGATCGCCCGTAGCGAGAGGGCGCGGCTGAACTGATAGTTGACCTTCTCCCGCAGGATGCGATCGGTGTAGACGCGCGCCGCCGGGCCCGAGCCCCCAGGCCGGGTCATCAAGCGCTCGTACAGCAGCGTGTGATCGAGTCGCAGTCGCGCCGCCGGCCTGAAGGTGAAGGCCAACTCGCCCTCGAGTGCGTCACCGAGGAACGGAGCCACCCCGGCGGCCGGCTTATGATTCACCGCCGATCCGATCTTGAGCTTGCTTTCCACCGCCAGCCACTTGAGCCACTCGCTCTCGAGCGTCAGGCCGGTCTGGTGCGTGTCGAACGGCAGGTCCTTGTACAGCTCGAACGCCTCTGTGCGCTTGAGCTCGAGTTTCGTCTCGCCCACGAGCTTCACCTCGAAGGCGAGCTGCACCTCGCGGTCGAGGAGTACGCCGTCGCGGTCCCAGTCGAACGTGGTCGAGAGCGTCGGGCCGACCTTCACGACCGCACCGCTGGGCCGCCGCACCAGCTCGAGCGACTGGTCGAACTGTCGGATGCCGACGCGCGGCACGTACCCGAGCTGTGTCTCGAACGCCGGGCTCAGGTCCAGATACGTGGCGGCATAGTCCACGTTGCGGCCGTCCCGTGTGAGCTGGGCGTAGAAGCCCGTACCTGACCGGCGGCTCGTCCCCCCGGAATCCGCGGCATCGGTCGCGATCGCCTGTCCGGCGAGCGTCCACGTCTTGGTCAGGCGCAGCCGGGCGTCGGCGGAGGCCACCCGATTCCAACCGCCGCCCAGCGTCCAGTCGCTCGCCAGGACGCCGAGCGACGACTCGCGCCCGATCAGCCGTTGCAGCCGGATCGCGCCGACACCGGCGCGCCGCCCCCCCGCCGGCTCCCCGGTCGGCAGCTCGCCGGGAGCACGGTCATCGATGCCGATCGCGCCCAGCGCCCACCGGCCCGCCTTGCCGGTCATCCGCAGCCCCATGCCCGGATCGGCGATGCGGCGTGAGAAAAACAGGTTCACCGGCGTCTGGAAGTACCCCGCGTTCTCGATGAAGAAGGGTCGCTTCTCGGGGTAGAACGTCTCGAACCGCTCGTTGATGGTCACCTGCGGCTCGTCGGACTCCACCTGGCTGAAGTCCGGGTTCGCGGTCGCGTCGAGGGTGAGCGCGTCGCGCAGCACCGCCTTGAAGTCGAGGCCGAGCCGGTGGTCGTTAGCGGTGCGAAAGGCGGGTGCCTCGGTGTCCAGGAAGCGCGCACCGGCGAACGTTCCGTACGGGATGGCCTGCAGGTTGCGGCCCGGGGAGATGTCGGTCAATCCCTGGAGCGTCGCGAACTGGGGGACGAACCCCGCGACTCGCTTGGTCAGGTAGGGCCAGTAGGAGTCTTCGTTGTTGCGACGGATGTGGCGGGCCAGCGCGATGCCCCAGGTTTGCGTCGGCGCCCGGGGGAAGCGCAGGCTCTTGAACGGAATCGCCATGCGCACGATGTAGCCGTTGGGCGTGAGGCGCCCGTCCGACTGCCACACGGCGTCGAAGCTGAGGTCGTCGTCCTGCCCTTCGGTGACGAGACCGTCGAGCTGCACGCCGAGCGGGTTCGTCTGGAACAGATAGGCATGGGTGCGGTCGTGAAACGTGTCCAGGTACACGGCCACGCCGTCGTCGACCACGATGTCTTCCCGCTTGGCCAGGCCGGCGCGCACCAGCCGGGGATCGCTGCGACACACGAAGACCACATACAGGTTCGCGTCGTCATAGCTCAGGTAGGCCGCGGTCGAGTCGCTCACCGGCACGCCGTCGCCGGGCTCGAACTGGCGGAAGTCCCAGACGCTGAGGGTCGAGTCCGGCGGATCGCCGGCCACGAAGTCCTCGATCGTCGGCGGTCGGTGCGTGCGGCTGATGCGCACGACGCCCTCTTTGGGCGGCCCCTGCGCGCACAGCGACGCGACTGTGGGGCCGAGGACGCCCAGCATCGCGGCGACGAGTGCGACTGCCCCGGCTCTTGTGCGCATGGACTTTTCTCCGGGCGCGGCAATCGCCGTACCAGCGGCCGGCCGAGCCCCCGCGAGGGTGGAGCGATGCGTTCGCGCCACGTCGCGTGCGAGCGGTGCCGGCACGCAACAGCCGGGCGTGCCCGGGGTGCGGTCCGCGACTTTATCTTGCGGAGACCCGCATGAGGCTCTCCCTTCGGTTCGTGCTTCCCCTGTTCCTCGCGCTCGGCGCCTTCGCGTACGCGGCGGTGCCCCTCGTGGACAAGCTCACGCTCCAATGGTTCATGCGAGACCTGGACATCCGGGCCAGCCTGATCGCCAACACCGTTCAGGAGCCCCTCCAAGATCTGATTCAGACGGGCAACCGGACCCGGATGCTGCAGTTCTTCAATCGGATCACGCAGGATGAGCGCCTCTTCGCCATGGGGTTCTGCCCCTCGGCCCCCGGGCAACCCGTGATCACGCCGACACTGCCGACCCAGATCCGGTGCACGGAGCTGGCCCCATTCTCGGCGGGCCCGGGGCACCTGCTGCGCAGCGCGAACGGCCCGCTGCTCGTCTCCGTGCGGCCGCTGGAAGCCGCCGGCGTTCCGGTCGGGAACCTGGTCGTCGTCCACGACATGAGCTTCATCGCGCGTCGCAGCGCGGAGACCCGCAAGTACTTGTTTCTGTTCTTCGTCGGCCTCGGGGCCACGGTCGCGCTCATCACGGTCGTCATCGCCCAGCTGAGCTGGCGCGGCTGGGTCCAAGGACTCCGGGCGCTGCTGCGGGGCGAGGGGCTGGTGCGTCCGACCGAGGGACGCGACCTGAGCGAGATGCCGGAGCTACGGCCCATCGCCAGCGACCTGCGCGCCCTGATCCGGGACCTCGAGGCGGATCACCGGTCGCGCGACGAGGACCAACTCGCCTGGACCCCCGACACGCTGCGGGCGATCCTCCGGACCGACCTATCCGGACACGAGGTGCTGGTCGTCTCCAACCGCGAGCCGTACATCCACGTCCGGCGAGGCGACATCATCGCGCTGTGGCGGCCCGCGAGCGGCCTGGTGACCGCCATGGAGCCGATCATGCGCGCCTGTTCGGGCACCTGGATCGCCCACGGAGGCGGCTCCGCCGACCGGGAAGTGGTGGACGAGCACGCCCACGTGGCGGTGCCGCCCGAGCAGCCGGCCTATCAACTGCGCCGTGTCTGGCTGACAGCCGAGCAGGAAGCGGGCTACTACTATGGCTTCGCGAACGAGGGCCTGTGGCCGCTGTGCCACATCGCGCACGTGCGTCCGATCTTCCGGACGTCCGATTGGGAGCAATACGTGACGGTGAATCGCACGTTCGCCCAGGCCGTGGTCGAGGAAGCGAAGTCGCCCGACCCCATCGTGCTGGTGCAGGACTACCACTTCGCGCTTTTGCCGAGGATGATACAGGAGGCGCTGCCGGCCGCGACCATCGTTTCCTTCTGGCACATTCCCTGGCCGAACCCGGAGGCGTTCGCGATCTGTCCCTGGCGGGAAGAGCTGCTCGACGGCCTGCTCGGCTCGAGCATCCTCGGGTTCCACACCCAATTTCACTGCAACAACTTCGTCGACACCGTGGACCGCCTGCTGGAAGCGAGGGTGGACCGGGAGATGTTCACCGTCTCGTACCGGGGCAAGCTGACGGCGGTCAAGCGCTACCCGATTTCGATCGAGTGGCCGCCGTCGCCCGCCCTGCTCAGCAAGCCGGTCGAGCGCTGTCGCCTGGACGTACGGCAACGTCACGGGCTGCCCGCGGAGCAGGCGATCGGTGTCGGCGTCGATCGCCTCGACTATACCAAGGGCATCGAGGAGCGGCTGCGTGCCGTGGAGCGGCTGCTGGAGATGGAGCCGCAGTGGGTCGGCAAGTTCAGCTTCATCCAGATCGCCGCGCCGACGCGCAACCGGATCGAGCAGTATCAGGAATACGAAACGCGCGTGCGGGCCATGGCGACGCGGATCAACGAGCGCTTCGCCGGCGCTCCCCATCCGCCGATCGTGCTGCTCGTGGAGCACCACCAGCCGCTGGACATCTATGAGTACTATCGTGCCGCGGAGGTGTGCATGGTCACGAGCCTGCACGACGGTATGAACCTCGTGGCGAAGGAGTTTGTGTCGGCACGCGACGACGAGCGCGGCGTGCTGATCCTGAGCCAGTTCACCGGCGCCGCACGGGAGCTGCCGGAAGCGATCATCGTCAACCCGTACGACACGGATCAATGCGCCGCGGCACTGCACATGGCGCTGTCGATGCCCGCGACGGGGCAGCGTGCCCGCAGCCGCCTGATGCGCGGCCTGATTCAGGAGTTCAACGTGTACCGCTGGGCCGGGCGCATGCTGATCGACGCGGCGGGCATGCGGCGCCGCGGTCGTCTGCTGGAGCGGGCGGCGACTCCGGAGCGGCAGTCGCGCCGTGCCGCCGGCCGCGAGACGAGCCGCGCAAAATGAAGCTGCCCGCGCCCCGGCCGGACTGGGCATACTTCTTCGACGTCGACGGCACCCTCGTGGACATCGCGGACGCACCCGGCGGGGCCGGCGCCGACGGCGACGTGCAGCGGCTCATCGTGGAGCTGTATCGGGCGACGGGGGGCGCGGTCGCGCTCATCAGCGGCCGCTCCCTCGCGGACATCGACCGGCTGGTGCCCGATCTCCGCTTGCCCGCGGCGGGACAGCACGGCATCGAGCGCCGCGACGCCGCCGGCCGAGTCTCGCACCACGCGTTGCCGTCGCCCGAGCTCGATGCCGTACGCCGCGGGCTCGCCGCCGCCGTGGCCCGTCATCCCGGCTTGTTGCTCGAAGACAAGGGCCTCTCCCTGGCGCTGCATTACCGCCGGGCGCCGCGCCTGGCGGGCTACGCCCACCGGCTGGTCCGCTCCCTGCTGGTCGGATCCGATGGGACGTACGGCGTCCAGGCCGGGAAGCGCGTCGTCGAGATCAAGCCTGCCGGCAAGGACAAGGGGATAGCGGTGCTCGAGTTCCTCCAGGAGGAGCCGTTCCGCGGGCGGACGCCGGTGTTCGTGGGCGATGATTCCACCGACGAGCACGCCTTCGTGACGGTCAACCGCCTGCACGGACATTCGGTGAAGGTGGGACCCGGGCGGACGGCGGCGCGCGGGCGGCTGCCGGACGTCCGCGCCGTACGCGCCTGGTTGGAGCAAGGCGCGGCGGAGCGCGCCCGATGACGTCGCTCGATCTCGCCCTCGTCGGCAACGGTACGATCGGCGTCCTGGTGAATCCGCTGAGCGAAGTCGTGTGGGGATGTTTTCCCCATTTCGACGGCGACCCGGCGTTCTGCTCTCTGCTGCGCGAGCGGACGCGCGACTCGGATTTCGGGTTCTTCGTGGTCGAGCTGACCGATATCGCGCGCGCCGAACAGGAGTATCTCGTCAACACACCGGTCCTCGTGACCCGGCTGTACGACCGCACCGGGGCCGGGGTCGAGATCACCGATTTCGCGCCCCGCTTCCATCAGTACGGCCGGATGTTCTCTCCCATGATGCTGGTGCGGCAGATCAGACGGATCGCCGGGAACCCGCGTATCCGCGTGCGCCTGCGTCCGGCCCAGCGCTACGGCCACGCCCCCGCGGAGACCACGTGCGGCTCGAATCACATCCGGTACGCGGGGACCGATCTCGTCCTGCGCCTGACCACGGACGCGTCGATTACGACCCTGATGGAGGAGAATCCCTTCTACCTGGAGGATGCCGTCACCCTGCTGCTCGGGCCGGACGAAACGGTGCAGGGCGCCGTCGCGGACGTCGGGCGGCGCTTCCTCGAAGAAACCGCCGCCCACTGGCGGGAGTGGGTGCGCTCGCTCGGCATCCCGTTCGAGTGGCAGGACGCCGTGATCCGGTCGGCGATCACGCTGCAGCTCAACGTGTTCGAAGACACCGGGGCGATCATCGCGGCGATGACCACCTCGATTCCCGAAGCGCCGGGCAGCGGCAGGAACTGGGACTACCGCCATTGCTGGCTGCGCGACGCGTACTTCGTGGTCAATGCCCTCAATCGGCTCGGGGCCACCCGCACCATGGAGCGCTATCTCGGCTACATCGTCAACGTGGTGGCCGGCTCGGCCGATGGCCGCCTGCAGCCCGTCTACGGCCTCACCGGCCGCGCGGTCCCCGACGAGCAGGCCATCGATTCCCTGCCCGGATATCGCGGCATGGGCCCGGTGCGGGTCGGCAATCAGGCTTACCGGCAGGTGCAGCACGACGTGTACGGCGCGGCCATCCTCGCCGCGACCCACGTGTTCTTCGACCGCCGCCTGGTCCGCCGGGGCGACGAGGTCCTGTTCCGCCGGCTCGAAACGCTCGGGCACCAGGCCGCCCGGCTGTTCGACCAGCCGGACGCGGGACTGTGGGAGCTGCGCGGCAAACCGCGGGTGCACACTTTCTCGAGCGTGATGTGCTGGGCGGGGTGCGACCGCCTGGCGAGGATCGCCGGGCATCTGGGCTTGAGCGACCGGGCGGCGCACTGGACGGAGCAGGCCGCGCGCATCCATCGCGCCGTGTGCGAGCGGTGCTGGAGCGCCACGCGGGGCAGCTTCGTCGCCACGATGGACGGCGACACGCTGGACGCGAGCCTGCTGCGCCTGAACGAGCTCGGCTTCCTGGCGGACGATGACCCGCGCTTCGCCGGCACCGTGGCTGCGATCGAGCGCGAATTGCGCCGCGGTGATTTCATTTTGCGGTATGTCGAGCAGGACGACTTCGGAACGCCCGAGAACGCGTTTCTGGTCTGCACCTTCTGGTACATCAACGCGCTCGCCGCCATCGGACGCCGCGACGAGGCACGGGCGCTGTTCGAGAACGTGCTCGCCTGCTGCAACCGCCACGGCCTGCTCGCCGAGCACGTCGATCCGCGCACGCGGGAGCAGTGGGGCAACTTCGTCCAGACCTACAGCATGGTCGGCCTCATCGGCTCGGCGATCCGGCTGTCGCGGCGCTGGGACCAGGCGTTTTGAGGCGCTGCGCGACGAGCGCCAGCGCCACCCCGTTCGTCCACCCGAAGCCATCCTGCGTGGGGTACTCACCCCCGCCGGCGCGGCGGTGCAGGTCGACGACGTCGTACTTCTCCGTCATTTTGCCCGTCGCCTGATAGGTGCGGCGGTTGAGGGCGAGCCAACGGTCGCGCGCGCGGTTGGCGAGGTCGGCGCGCCCGTAGCGGCGCACCCCCTCGATCGCCAGCCACTCGAGCGGGGCCCATCCGTTCGGGGCATCCCACTGCTGCCCGGAGGCGATCAGCGTCGGCACGAACCCGCCCGGCTTCAGGAAATCCCGCGCCAGCCGCGCCGCCACCGCGCGCCCTTGCTTAGGGGTGGCGAGCCCGAAGTACAGCGGGGCCGCCGCCGCGATGCTCGGGCGATCCGTCACCCGCGCACCGGTCCGCCAGCGGACGTCGTAGAAAAATCCGGTGGTGGAGTCGTATGCTGCCGTGAGCAGCGCCCGGCGCCGGGACTCCCCCGCACGAGCGAATCGCTCCGCGACCGCTCCGTCGCCGGTCCGTCCGCGCACGCGCCGCAGCGCCGCGATCGTCACCTCGGCATGATAGAGGAGACTGTTCAGATCGACCGGGACGAGCTGCGTCGTTTCGAGCGTCCGCAGATCCTTTGGGTCGCGCATCCAGCGGCTCGAGAAGTCCCAGCCGCTCTCCGCCGTAGCCCGGACGTTCCGGTAGAACGCCTCGCGTTGCGCTCCCGGGAGCGCCTGCGCCAGCTCGTAGTCCGGGCGATACGACTCGGGCCTCGGCTCGGCGCGATCGTCCCAGTAGCGATTCAAGAGCGATCCGTCGGGCAGCCGCACCACTCGGGCGTAGGCCTCCCCGGGGGCGAGACGCTCCGCGCCATCCATCCAGAACGCGTGCTCCGCCTCGAGCGCGTCGAGGTAGCGCAGCGCCTGGGTGGTATCGGTGGCCGTCGCGTAAAGCCCGACCATAGCGGCGAAGAAGGGCGGCTGGCTGCGGCTGAGATAGTAGGTCCGGTTGCCGTTGGGGATGTGTCCGATCGTCTCGACCAGATACGCGAAGTTGTCGAGCATGCTGCGGACCAGGTCGGTGCGACCACTCGCGACGAGGCCGAGCATGGTGAAGTACGAGTCCCAGTAGTAGACCTCGCGAAAACGTCCGCCGGGCACGACGTACGGGTGTGGCAGCGGAATCAAGGACGACTGCGCGTCGGCGCTGTCGGGCTGGCGCGTGAGGATGGGCCAGAGCGCCCGGATATGGTCTTCCATGGTCCGGGCCCGCGCGGCGCCCGAAGCGACGCCCTCCCCCTCCCCGACGGGGCGCGGCAGCTCGAACTGCCGCGCCACGAACGCCTGCAGGTCGAAGCCCGGCGCGTGACGCGCCGAGTCGTAGCGCGCGGCGATCACGCTCGGCGGGAAAAGCGGCCGCGCGTCGACGAACGTCTTCGAGTCCGGGAAGACGCCCGACAGCTGGACGGCCTGGAATAGCGATCCCAGATCGTGGGCGGGGTCGTAAAAGGCAGGTTGGGGGAGGTTAGAGGAGGTTTGGGAGGTTGTGCAGGTGGTCGCGGTGCACGCGACCGACACCGCGAAGAGCAACCTCCCCCAACCTCCCCAACCTCCCCCAACCTCCCCCAACCTTGCCGTTCTCATCTAAAGACGATCCATAGAACGCCGATCGTCGCGACGAGCACCACCGAGAGCACGATGTTGAGCTGACGCGGCCCCGCCGGGACCGGAATCGCAGTGATCTCCGGTGTTCCGTACGTCAGGCCCGCGGTCTTGACCAGTGGAGGGGGCGGAGTGGCATAGCTGACCGCGATCAGGATGCCCGCGCACAGCACGAACAACAACGCGGCGAAATGGAGGAAGTTGACGCCCGCGAACCAGGCCCAGACCGAGCCGCTCGCGAGATGCGTCTTGGCGAGCTCGAGGATGAGGCGCGCCGTCCCGAGCACCAACCCGGTCCACAGCGCCGACACTGCACCGGTGCCGTTCAGCCTCGGATACAGCACGCCGAGCAGGAAGCAGGCGGCGATCGGCGGCGCGATGTAGGCCTGCACGCTCTGCAGATAGATGTAGATCTGCGGCGAGATGTACTTCATGAACGGGATCCACAAGAGCCCCAGGCCCACCAGCAGGACCGTGGTGAGGCGCCCGACCGCGACGAGCCGCTGCTCGCTCGCGTTGGGGCGGAGCTTGCGGTACACGTCCCAGGTGAGCAGGGTCGAGCAGGAGTTGAACGCCGACGCGAGCGAGCTCATCAAGGCCGCCAGCATCCCGGCGAGCACGAGGCCCTTGAACCCGGCCGGCAAGAGCCTGGTCACGAGCGCCGGGTAAGCCGAGTCCGCCGCGCCGCCGCGGATGTCCGGGTACAGGGCCGACGCGATGATTCCCGGCAGCACGAAAATGAACACCGGCAGGATCTTCAGGAAGCCGGCCAGCACCGTGCCCGTGCGGGCCTCGCTTACGTTCCGGGCCGCGAGCACCCGCTGCACGATGTGCTGGTCGGTGCACCAGTACCACACGCCCAGGATCGGCGCGCCGAACACGATCCCGGTCCAGGGAAAGTTGGGATGATCGATGGGCTTCCACATGGAGAAGAAATCCGCCGGCACGCGCGCCTCGAGCCCGCTCCAGCCACCGACCGCGTTCAGCCCCACCAGCGCCATCGTGGCCGACCCGATGATCAGCACGACCGCCTGCATCACTTCGGTGTAGATCACCGCCCGCAAACCCCCCAGCACCGTGTACAGCCCCGTGATGACGATCAGGATGACGGCGCTGGTCCAGACCGAATACCCCGTGACTTCGCGCATCACCACTCCGCCCGCGAACAGCGTGACGCTGATCTTGGTGAGGACGTAGCCGATGATCGACACCCAGGTGAAGTAGCCCCGCGCCGCCGGGTTGAAGCGGCGCTCGAGAAACTCGGGCATGGTGTACACGCCGCTCCGCAGATAGAACGGCACGAACAGCCAACCCAGGAGCAGCAGGATCAGGCACGCCAGCCACTCGAAGTGCCCGACCGCGAGTCCGCTCGCGGCGCCGGTACCCGCGAGACCCACCAGATGCTCGCTCCCGATGTTCGACGCGAACAGGCTGGCCCTGTGGAGGTTAGTGGAGGTTGAGGAGGTATTGGACGGCGAGGTCGGTGAGGCTCCACAGCTGCACGTCCGAGCTGGTGCCGTAGCGCGAGGGGACCAGACGCCCGTGGTCGATCGTGTAGCTCCACAGCTCGGCGTGTCGCAGGCCGGACCGGTCGACGGCGTCCGAGATGCGGCGCAGGGCGTCCTGTAGGGGCGCAGCATGCTGCGCCCCTACATCACCAGGGGGGAGCTGCCGCGCCAGTCCCGCGAGCAGCACGTTCACGTCCCGGCCCCATACGACGGTGGGCGAATGATACGCGTCGCGGCGGAACGCTTCCCACACGTCGCGTCCGGCATACGTATCGTTCGTCGTGACCGGGCCGAGGTTCTCCACGAACAGGCCCACCGGGTACGGCAGCAGGGTCGGCCCGACGAGCTCGAGGGTCCGGTCGCGACCGAGCGAGTCGACGAGCAGCGCCATTGCGGGATCGGTGTTGACGATGGGGATCGGCCGCCCGGCGGCATCGAGCGAGAGGGCGAGAAACCGCAGCGTGTCCTGCAGGGGGTCGGCGCCCCGCAGGATGCCTTCCCAGTACTCACGCTCCTGAGCGGGGAGCCACGCGAGCCGCGCCGCGACGCGCTTCGTGACCTCGTCCGGCGCGAGCGACACCCTGAAATGCCGCTCCGCGCCCTTCCAGGCGGCCACCGCCCGCTCGAGCGCCGGGCGATCGTGCGCGAACGCGGCGAGCGGTCCCGCGGGAACCGCGGGCGTCAGCCCAAGCCCCGTGAGCGCGTCGAGAATGGTCCCGACCGCCTCGAGGGCGTGCGGCGCCCAGATGGCGTTCACGTCCATGGCGAACCGGCCGCCCGCGTACCCCACCCGGCTGTCCCGCCAGCTGGCGGAGATCCAATGCCCGTCCGATGCACGTGGGAAGCTCACCAGGTGCGTCGCCACCGGCTCGCGCGCGTAGGCCGCCGTGCGGCGGGCCACGAGCGCCAGGTTGGCGATCAGGCGGTCCAGCCGGTGTCCCTCGCGCAAGAAGGCACGTTTGCGATCCGCCGGCACTCTGGGATCGGCGAGAAAGCGCGCGGCGACCACCGGCAGTTGGAAGTCGTCGTCCACCATGACGTAGTTCTCGCGCGTGGCCTGGAGGTCGCCCAGCAGCGCGCGGGCCCGCGCCAGCTGCCCCGCCGCCACGAGCCGGTCGTACTCGGCGGCATTCTCGCGGATCGCCTGGCCGCCGAGCGCCTCCTCGTGGCTCACGTCGCCGTCGGGCGAGAGCTTGCGCAGCGCGCTCGCGATCACGTGCTCCGGCATCGCCGGCGCCCACACCGGCTGCATCAGCAGGGCCGTCATCAGCATGTCGCGCCCGAAATACGTCGCGAAGTTGGGCAGCCCCGCCATGAGTTTTTCGCGGTAGCTCAGGAGCTCCGCGCCGCGGATCTCGCGCTCCAGGCGACGCCAGCGCAGCGGGTGGGCGGTGTCGGCCCGGACCCGGGCGGCGAATCTGTCGAAGTCGTCGTTGAAGATTTCTTTGCGGGTGAGGGGGGTCAGCGCGGCAGCATCGGTGGTCACCCGAACGCTCCAGCGCACCGCGCCCCCGGCCGGGCGGCGGATGGTGACGACGTTGCCGGAGACGGCGGGCACGGTCTCCCGCGTGTCGCCTTGGAGCGCGAGCCAGAGGTGGCTCTTGCCGTCGAAGCTCGGCTGCTCGACCTCCACAACCCAGCTCGTATCAGTCCTCACCCCCTGTCCCGCTCTCCGCGGTGCGGAGAGGGGGGACGACGGATTGAGTACGATGCGCGGGACCAAGCGTGCGCGCAGCGCCTCGAGAGACTTCACGCCGAGCAGCGCAAGGTGACGCGCACGTTCGGCCGGTTTCAGCTTCGCGATATGGTCGATCAGCTGCGTGAGCTCGGGCTGAACGAACGCCGGCGCGTCGAGAGGGAGCGAATCGCGCTCCCCGTAGCCGAAGTCCCGCTCCACCCGCATCGAGCCCAGCAGGAAGAGACCGATGCTGACCGTCGAGGGGGCCTCCAGGCCGTAGGCCACCGAGCGCGTGCTGTGCGCCGGCGACCGCTCCACTACGGCGCCCGACGACCCCCACCCGAGCTCGGCGGGCTTGCCGCTCGAGTCGCGCACGGTGAACCCCACGCTCTCGTTGGCCGCGTCGGCCCATAGGTTCACCACCCGGCCATTGCTTTTCACGTACACCTGGAACGCGTTGCCGCTGGCGTCCTGGTAGACTCGGGTCTGATAGCCTTCGTAGGCAGCGGGGTCGTCGAGTCCCGGCTCCGGGAACGCGAGGTAGGGGGGCACGGTGTCGGCGCGTGCGATTCCCACCCTGAAGGGTGGGCCCGATACAGCGCTGCCCTTAAGGGCAGTGGCATCTCGGGCCCAGGCTTCAGCCTGGGAACTCGGAGCCGCGGCACCTCCGACCCCGAGCATCACGAGCAGGAATGCGAGTGCGCTCACGTGCGGCGGGAATCGTACGCCGCGCCGGGGCGTTGCGCTACCCTCGCGGCCCCTTGACGGCGGCTTGGTCCCCCGCCATCAGCGACGGACTGTGCTGCCGCGATTCTCGAACAACAGGATCGGCTCCACCGCGGTGTGCAAGGTCGGTCCGCGGAAGCGCCGTTGGATGCTGGCAATGTCCTCCAGATGCATCGCCCCCACCAACACGTCCGGCCAGCCGTCTCTGTTCAAGTCGGCCGTGGCCATGACATTCCATTGATTGCCGCTGGCGATGGAAAATGCGTAGGGCTTGAATTGGTAGAGCCCCACATTCTCGAAGTACATGATCCCTCGCTCGGGATGTCGTGCAGAGTCGGCAAAATTGCTCGTGGTGAGGATATCGAGGTCGCCATCCTTGTCGAAATCGGCGACGACGGCCTGGGCCGCTCCGTAGATGGGGAAAAAGTAGCGCTCCGTAAAATCGTTGTGGCCGTCATTCTCGAGAATCCGGATACCGTGGTAGGGCTTGAGCACGCGCGAATAATCCCAGTTGTCGCCGTTCACGTACAGGATGTCCGGCTTGCCGTCGCCGTTGAAATCCCGCAGGGTGAAGTACATCGAGCCGTAAATCGGCGGAAAGCGGGCCAAGACCTTACTCTGTCCGGAAAAATCGCCCGTACCGTCATTGGGGAACAACATGATTCGCTCTTCACCCTGCGCGAACAACGCCACGATATCGGGAAATCCGTCCCCCGTGAGGTCGAGGATTTCGAACCGGATCGCGCCCGGCGTGGCATCGAGCACGTGGCGCCGATAGCTCCCGCCCTCCTCTCGATAAAGCGCCAGGCGCCCGCGGTTGTTGCCGAATTCGCAGATCACGTAGTCCTTGTGGCCATGTCCGGCGAAGTCGAAGTCCCGCACGAACACCGGCCGGAACAGGGAGTCGATCAGGATCTTGGCGAAATGGAACGAGCCGTCGCGCGCGACATCATACTGCGCGAGCGTTCCCTTGGGCTCATCGTTGGGCTCGAGCCTGCCCGATTCGAGCACCAGCACCCGGTCCTTCTCGGAAATCACATCCGTCGGCGGGCTCGAGAGCGTCAGCGACGCCTCGAGACGGCGGTTGAAGTCGAAAACCCGCAAGGTGTTACTCGCCGCCTCCCCGACAAAAATCCGTGCGTTCACGCTGTCCGTTTTCAAGAGCGTGATGATCGCGCTGCTCTGCAGTCGGGGAACGAACGGCCCGGCGGTAAACAGAGGAGGATCGAGCTGCGGCTGGGCCGGCAAGGACGGCTGCGGCAACGTGTCGGGCGCCTGCTCGAGATAGTACCCGGCGATCTTTTCCCAATCCGGTTGTGACACCGCCTTGGTCAAGACGACCATCGCCGGCTCGCGGTGCATCTCGGTGAACAACGACTTGGTCGGCGCGCCCAGTCGCAGCGCCATTTGTGGTAAGACGCCTGTTCGCCAGGTTTGCTTGTCGAGCAGTGCCGGCTCGGGAAACATGTGACAGGCCGCACAATAGGTATGCGCGAGCCGTTCTCCCTCGAAGCGATACAACCTGCGGCAAGTCGTCAGCGAGAAGCAGGAGAGAGCGACAACAGCCAGCCTCGGTCCCGTGTGACGAAAATGTCCAAACATGGACGGAATGATAGCGTGACGCTCGCCGAGCTGAACTGGCTCGCCCAGCCGCTGGCACCGGGGGAGTCCGCGGTGGTGCAGTGCCACTGCCGCGCCACACCCGTGCCCGGCGCGGGTGCGGGAGCGCTCGGGGAACCTGCTCGTGCTCGATCTCGCGCAACCGATGCGGCGATCACGCGCCCGGGAAGTCGGCCGCCCTGTACGACGCGGACGGTCGCCAGCTCGGCGGCGGCGTGATCGCATAACCGCACGCTACATAAGCCGTTTGCCGCTGCCGGACGAGTGCGTGCGCCCCGTCACTGTCCAGCCGGGCCGCTGCGCCGTACGTTCCAGTTTGGTATCGTCGGCTGCGGCCATGCCCATCGGCCGGTTGCTTTCATTCGGGAGGAGCAGCATGCCTGCACGTCGTGGTCGCCTT
This sequence comes from Gemmatimonadota bacterium, assembly GCA_003222055.1. GTDB lineage: Bacteria > Gemmatimonadota > Gemmatimonadetes > Gemmatimonadales > GWC2-71-9 > AG41. Next base: position 3,495 of record QHUT01000110.1, on the reverse strand, counting down.
GCGTGGGCGCTCGGTCTCGTCGCGCTCGCTGCTGCCTGCAGCAACATGAATGGCCCGCAATCGCATCTCGCCAACCCGGCGCAGTTGAGCTCCGACCTTCAGACCGCCTCGGGCGTGCTTCAATCGACCGTGTTCGAGGGTTTCGCTGCAATCGACACAGCCGCGGGATCACCCGCCGCCGTAGCGACCCGCCCGGGCGCCCTGCTTGGCACCGCCCCCATCGCCTTGCCGCGCACGGCCAGCCGGCTGTACGCGAGCGCGCCCCAGCGCCTCGAGGCGCTCCGCACCGCCGCCCGCGTACTTGCCCCCGGGATCATGGCCAGTGTCGTTCCCGCGCCGCTGCTCGGCACGACGTCGACGTGGGACGTGACCACGCACGCGTACATCCAGAGCTCAAGCGCCACCCCGGCTGCTCCAGCGAACGGCGTCCGCATCATCCTGTACACCATCGATCCTGCCACCGGTCACATCATGGAATCGCCGCTTACGCCCGTCGGGTACGTCGATCTGGTGGACCACAGCAGCGGCAACACCAACTCGCTCCAGGTCACTATCTTCGGCGGCACGCCGGGAGCCACGGGCAACACGACGTACGCCGACTACACGGTGACCGCTACCGTAACAGGATCGCCGGTGGTCACGGGGTTCAACGCCTCGGCAAGCGGGTTCGTGACCGACGGCATCCGTACACTCGCCTTCAGCGGCACATTTGTCGCGACGGGCCTGGACACCAACCATCCCAACGTCACTATCGACGGCACGTGGGACCTCGACAACCCTGTGATCCATGTGGTCTCGCATGAGACCATCACGAGCCCGGACGCGAACGACGCGACGATCACCCTCGATTTCAGCGTGACGCGCGGCAACGAAACCGTATCGGAGACGGGACCGATCGTGGTCGTCGTGTCGCCCCAGACCGTGACGGTCGACGTGGCGATCGCGGTGAATGGCGTGCCGTTCGCGCGCATCTCCGGCACCAACAACGGCATCACCATTCGTCACGCGGACGGCAGCGCGTTGTCGTCGGACGAAACACAGGCGGTGTCCGATCTGTTCACCCTCCCGGCTCAGTTGCAGAGCGCGGTCGAGAGCCTGTTCAACCCCGCCCGGCATCTCATGGGCGGCTGAGCGCCGACGGCCGCCGAAGAAAACCCCCGGCGGATTCCGCGAGCCGATGCACGTGGTCGCGATCCGGCCCGACACCCGCGAGGCGGTGATCGGACCGGGAGACGAGCTGTTCGGCCACAGCCGCGTTCGACGGCGAGCGTTAGATTCCCCGACCCATGTCCCGACCCTCGCTTCGCTCGCTCGCCACGCTCGTGCCAATCGTCGCTTTGATGAGCTGTGGCCGCCAATCGGCGGGTGGCCCGCCGCTGTTCCGGCTCTTGGGTCCCGCCCAAACCGGCGTCACGTTCGCCAACACCATCACCACCAACGATTCGCTGAATGTGCAGACCGACGTCTACGTCTATAACGGTGCGGGCGTGGCGATCGGCGATATCGACAACGACGGATTACCCGACCTGTTCTTCTCCGGCAACATGGTCTCGAGCCGCCTGTACCTGAACAAGGGCAACCTGCGGTTCGAGGACATCACGGAGCGTGCGGGAGTCCGTACCAGCACGTGGGCCACCGGCGCGGCCATGGTGGACCTCAACAACGACGGGTATCTGGACATCTACGTGTCCGTCTCCGGATCCGAACGGTCCAAAGGACGGGACCGGGCCAACCTGTTGTTCATCAACAACGGCGATCGCACCTTCACGGAGGCCGCGGCACGGTACGGCATCGCCGACACGGGCTTCACCACCCAGGCCGTGTTCCTCGATTACAATCGCGATGGATGCCTCGATCTCTTCCTGCTGAACAATTCGCCCAAAGACTTCGCCCGCGGTGCCTCGGACACGCACCCGCTCGGCGTCCGCAGCAGCAGCCCGGAAGGGTACAACAAGCTGTATCGAAACAACTGCGATGGGACCTTCACGGATGTCTCCCGGCACGCGGGGGTACTGGAGCAGGTCGGCTATGGTCTCGGGGTAGCGGTGGCGGACGTGAACGGCGACGGATGGCCCGACATCTACGTCTCTAACGACGTCGCACCCAATGATGTCCTCTACATCAACAACGAAGACGGAACGTTTACCGATAAGGCCGGCGCGTGGCTCAAGCATACCAGTTTTGCCGGCATGGGCGTCGATATCGCCGATTTCAATAACGACGGCCGGCCCGACATTCTGCAGATGGACATGATGCCGGCCGCCCTGGACCGACGCAAGCGGATGAGCGGGCACGTCACGGAGAACGGCCGCATGGAGCTGCGTGAGAGGGGATTCCGTGACGACTACGACGTCAACTCGCTGCAATTGAGTAACGGCGTCACGCAGAACGGTGATGTCATCTTTAGTGAAATCGCTGCCTTGGCGGGCGTCGCGAACACGGACTGGAGCTGGAGCGCCCTGTTCGGCGACTTCGACAATGATGGATACAAAGACATCTTCATTACCAACGGCTATCCCAAAGCGGTCAATGATCTCGATTACCAGACAGCGGTATTCGCGGCACGCCGAGCCGGAGACCAGGGGAGGGCGCTGGCGTATGCCGATCTCAATAACGACGGCAGACTCGACCTCGTGGTCAACCGCATCAACGCGGCCGCATCCATCTATGAGAACGTCCAGCCCCAAGACGACGCTCATCACTATCTGGAAATCGCGCTGCAGGGCGAGGCTCCCAACGCGCGCGGGATCGGATCGAGCTTGATCCTCACGGCGGGAGGACAGAAGCAGTACCTCTACCATTCCCCGTACCGGGGCTACATGTCCACCATGGACGACCGCGAGCATTTCGGGCTGGGGCGAGTCAAGCGCGTGGACAGCCTCGAGGTCACGTGGCCCGATGGACGGTATCAACTACTGACTGGTCTGGACGTCGATCGGATGCTGACGCTGCGGCAGGGAGACGCGAGCAAGAGAGGACCAACCTCCCCAACCTCCCCCAACCTCCCCAACCGGCTTCAGCTGTTCCAGCCCGTCAGGGCCATCAAGTACAAACACCAAGCCGGCAGCTTCGTCGATTACAACGTCCAGCCCCTCCTGCCCTACCTGCTGTCCAGCCACGGCCCTCCGCTGGCCGTGGGAGACGTGAACGGCGACGGTCTGGATGATGTCTTCATCGGCGGGGCAGTCGGTGTCTCGGGTAAGCTGTTCATTCAACGAACGGACGGCAGCTTCGTCGAATCCACCCACGGTCAACCCTGGGCTGCTGACAAGGCGTACGAAGATTGGGGAGCCCTGTTCTTCGACGCCAACGGAGACGGGCTTCCGGACCTGTATGTCGCGAGCTGCGGGTACCAGCTGGCACCGGAGTCGCGGCTCTTGCAGGACCGCCTGTATCTCAATCGCGGGGGCGGGAGGTTCGTGCGCGATACCCAGGCGTTGCCGGAGATGCGGTCCTGCACGGCGACCGTCGCGGCCGGGGACTTCAACGGGGATG